>JAZNUH010000133.1:0-11727 GCA_045592225.1 Clostridia bacterium
GCGGTGACAGAATATGAAAAGAATAACAAAAATTGTTGCCCTTTTGCTGATAATATTGCAGCTCTTTGCAATTGGCGTATCGGCAAAGGACAAGGTTTTGTCCCTTTATAAGAACAGCCCCGAGGATGGTACACCCTTTAACGTGTCAAATATGTTCCCGGGAGATGTTGAAACAAAGCTTTATAATGTAAGGGTATCGTATACCGGCTCAATCAAGGTGTATTTTACCGCAGATGTGCGACCCGGGTATGAAAAGCTTGCAGAGGTGCTTAAATGTAAGGTAGACATAAAGGGAAGAAATAAAACTCTTTATGACGGACTTATGAAGGATATGCCCGATCTGGAGCATTCGCTAAACGGCGTAAACAAAACAGAGTACATACAGTATGATATTTCGGTGTATCTTGACACCGGAGTTGGAAATGAATACAAAAACACACAGCTGATAGCCGACTTTAAGTGGTGGGCGTACACAGCAAACGAGGGCAAACCCGGCGGAGTAGTATATCCCGACCCGCCTAAACCCGGCACATCACCCGATGATAAAGACCCTAAACCCTCAACACCGCCCCAGAGCAGTGATGAGCCTGTACCCACACCGGGCGGAGATGAGCCTGTACCCACACCGGGCGGAGATGAGCCTGTACCCACACCGGGCGGAGATGAGCCTGTACCCACACCGGGCGGAGATGAGCCAATGCCCACACCGGGCGGAGATGAGCCAATGCCCACACCGGGCGGAGATGAACCCGAACCGCCGGTAACAGATGTTCCCCAGCCCACACCCGGTACAGAACCCACACCCGGTACAGAACCCACACCCGATGACGGCGACAGACCCACAGGCGAGCTTATCAACCCGCCAAAGACAGGTGACCTTTCAAACCCTGTTTTGTGGATAGTGCTGATATGTGTTTCACTTCTTGTTATATTCCTGCTTTTGTTTTTCAGGAAGAAAAAGGACAAGAAGCCGGTAGAAAAAAGTCCCGTTGTCAAAAAGCTTACCGCGTGCATAATTGTAATAGTAATTTTAGCAATATGCCTTTGTATTACAACCTTTGCGCTTGTTTATTCCATTATAAATGTAGATGAGAATATATTCAGAACAGGTACGGTTGAAATAAACATAAACGACGGACAGCCCATTATTAACAGGGGAGAGTACCTGTTCGAACCGGGAATGACCGTAGTAAAAGACTTTTTTGTTAAAAACGAAAGCACCGACGCCGTGTATTATAAAGTATATTTTGATGAGATAACAGGCGGACTTGCCTATGTGCTTGATGTGGAAATCACCGAAAAGGAATCGGGCAAGCTGCTTTTCAGCGGCAAAGCGGCGGAGCTTATAAGAGAAAACTGTGACAGCGGCGAGCTTGCAATAAGAGAATCGCGCATACTTACAGCAAAATTTCATTACCCGCCCGAAAACGGAAATGATACACAGAATATGAGCCTTACCTTTGACCTGTGTGCGGTAGCAACACAGCAGAGAAATAATCCCACCAGGGAATTTTAAAAGGAGTAAAATATGAAAAAAACACTGAACATCATTAAAAATGTTTTGGTATGGACTATTTTTGCAATAGCTGTAGCCATGATGATTTTTACAATCTTTTCTGTAAACACCTTTGACAGATTTGACAGAGATTTGTTTGGCTTCCGTGCATTTACCGTAAGAACAGACTCCATGAGTGCTACCGACTTTGATGCGGGTGACATAGTTTTTACAAAAACAGTAGACCCTGCCACACTGACAGAGGGAGACATTATTGCATTCATTTCGCAGAGTGAGGAATATTACGGCGAAACCATAACACATAAAATCCGCCGTGAAATTATTACCGAAAACGGTGACCCTGCATTTATTACATACGGTACCACAACAGATGTTGATGATGAAACACCTGTAGAATATAACTTTATTCTCGGTAAATATGTAGGCAAAATACCCAACGTAGGCGCATTTTTCCTTTTCCTTAAGCAGCCTATAGGATATATGCTTTGCATATTCATTCCCTTCCTGCTTTTAATTTTGTATCAGGGCTTTATCTGCATAAAGCTGTTCCGCAGATATAAGAAGGAACAGATGGCAGAACTCACTGCAGAAAGAGAAAAAATTGAAGAAGAACGTAAACAGGCAGCAGAAATGCTGAAAGAACTGCAGGCTTTAAAAGAACAGCTTGCACAAAAAGAGGAGCAACCCGAAGAAGAAAAATAGGGGGCAAAAATGACTGAACTCAAATCATTAAAAATAGCACTTATCACCAGTCTTGTATCACTTATCTTAAGTTGTGCTATGCTTGTAGGTACAACCTATGCCTGGTTTGTTGACAGTGTTTCAACCTCGGACAACCGTATCCTGACAGGCAGCCTGTCAATTGACATATTAATGGACAAGTCGGGCAACGGGACATATACCTCTATTGCCGATGGCAGCGGAGATATTTTTGCCGAAGCAAATGGCGGAAAAGAGGTTGGCTGGGAACCTGATAAAACTCAGATAGTTTATTTGGGAATAAAAAACACAGGTGACCTTGCACTTCAATACAGTCTGCTTTTTGATATTGAGGGTAGCCTTGCAGGCGCACTTCAGTATGCAATTTTAGACGGAGCAAAGGCAAAAACCACCAAGTCAGGCGACTGGTCGGCAATTGCCGGCGCAGCCGATAAAACAGGACAGCTTAAAGCGGGACAGATACCCATTATACAAAACGGTGAACTGAAAAAGAATAACCAAACCCATTATTTTGCCATTGCAGTTCATATGGCGGATAATGTTTTAAACACCTACCAGGGCAGCAGTATTACCGTGGACCTTTCACTCGTGTCTGCACAGACGGCACACGAGGAGGACACCTTTGGTAAGGACTACGACAAGGATGCCGATAAAGCAGTTACCATTGTGACAATTGACAGCCTTGCCGACTTTAGGAAATTTACAAGGGCGGTTAACACGGGCGAAACATATAAGGATGCAGAGGTTGCAAATAACACCGATGCTTACGTAAAGCTGACGGCAGATATTGACCTTAAAACATGCGACGACTTCTACGGTATAGGTGACGGCGAGTATTCCTTTGACGGTACATTCAACGGTGACGGACACACAATTAAAAACTGGAGCGCCGAAAATGTTGACACACCGCTGGCACTGTTTAACACAAGCAAGGGTGCGCAGATTAAAAACCTTACAATAGAAAAATTCAAGCTTGGTGAAATTACCACCAAGGGCACAGATTACGGTGTACTTATCGGACGTATAGACGGCGGTAAGGTTGTAATTGACAAGGTAACGGTTAAAGACTGTGAGGTTACCTGTAAAAAGGCAATTGGCGCACTTGTGGGCACAATGACAGAGGGTCACCTTACTGTAACAGAGTGTAAGGTTATGGATGTAACCCTTAAAAACCACAAGAACTACGATAAGGTGGCAGGTGTACTTCTCGGCAACGGATACTCAAAGAAAAACCTTGCAGACAGCGGCTTTGAAGAATCGGACAACACTATCAAAAATGTTGAATGGTTCTGCGGTAACGATGAGGAAACCGAGGTGCCTGAGTATAATTACAAAAAATAAACAGTCAAATGCCATATAAGGCAAGGGCTGTTTACATAAATACATTTTAACCACATTTTTATTTAGATCAGGAGGTAACAAAAATGACAAACAGCAAAACAACAAAGAGAACGCTGCTTGGCAGTATAATTTCAATCGTGCTTTGCTTTGCAATGCTCCTTGGAACCACATTTGCGTGGTTTACAGATAATGCTGCTACAGGCAGTAACGTAATCAAATCAGGTAACCTGGATGTTGATGTTCAGTACACACTTAACGGTACAGAATGGTTCGCTCTGGACAACGCAGATGACCTTTTCCAGAAGGACCTCTGGGAACCCGGTCATACAGAGGTTGTAGCCCTCAAGGTTACAAACAACGGTTCTCTGGCACTCAAATACACAGCTAATATGAACATTATTAAAGAGAATATTGGTAAAACAAAGGACGGCAAGAACATCACACTTTCCGAAATTCTTACAGTTGAATCTGTAAAACTGGACACGGAAGCTGATGCAAAAGAAGCTTTCAAAGGTGAAAATAATATTACCTACACAACAAAGACATCCTTTAAGGATGCTGACGTTCTTGGTACAAAGGACAGCGACATTCTCAAGCAGGGTGAATCCGAGTATGTTGTTATCAAGGTTGATATGGCTGAAACAGTAGGAAACGAAGCAAACCATAACGGAGAAAGCCAGAACATTCCTAAAATCGAATTTGGTATTAACGTTATAGCTACACAGTTTACATACGAAAATGATAGCTTTGGTAACCAGTACGATAAGGAAGCAGAATACCCCGTTGTAAACACAGTTAAGGTACCTGCAAGCAACCCCAACGTAACAAAGCTGACTGCAGGTGAAGTTACAGTTTACATTCCTGCAAATGCAGCAGAGGGTGAATACAAGCTTGAAATTCCCTCCAAGGATATCAGCGACGGAGAAGTAGAGTACGATATTAACCTGTACAAGGACGGTGCCAAGGTAAGCGGAGAAACATTTGACGTTGAAATTTATGTTGGTGAATTTGTAAAGGTTACAGGCGTTACACATAACGGCACATCTATAACATTTGATTACGACGCCGGCACAGGCATTGTTTCCTTTAAAACAGATTCCTTCAGCCCCTATGTTATAACATATGAAGCGCTGGGTGAAAATGTTGAAATTGAAGACGGCAAAATTGTAAGTGGTATATTTAACGAAAATCCCGTAGCATACGATGCATCCCTCAAAGAAGATGATTCTGAATACATAGCAGTTAACTATACACAGGGCGGCGCTACAAAGTATGTTGTAAGCAAGAGAAGTGAAACAGTAGTTGTTGCAGCTGACGATAGCTATACAGCTACAAACGACAACTATACACCAATAGTTGCCGGAGGAAAGCTTTATACAGTTTTCCAGAATATTGTAGCAAATGAACATACAACAGTATATCTCCTTCCCGGTACATATACTGAGGCAACAACCATTTCAGTTACATCCAGTGTTGATATAATCGGTCTGGGCGATAAGGAAGCTATTAAGGTTGTAAAGAAGGGTGTAAAAGACAGCTCAAGAATATACGCATATAATAAGGGTCCTTCAAACCGTCATCTGTTTAATTGCACAAGCAGTGCATCGGCTAAGCCTTATATACAGGTTACAATCAGCAACCTTACTCTTGATGCAACTGATACCAATAATTATGTAAAATATTCCTCTAAAAATAGTACAAGTACAATAAATGCAGTTGATGACAATGCAGCAGTTCAGGCAATCCGCAAGGCAAAAGTAAAATGCTATGACCTTGATATTATTAAGGATACAACAGACGCGAGTTCCTGGGCATTCTATGTAAACGGAAACAATACTCTGGATGATGGATCAAAGGTTCCTGCTTACATGTATGTTGAGAATTGTGAAATCAGCGGTAAGAGTGTAGTGTCAGTAAGTGGTAAATACAAATTCTACCACAACAATCTTAAGTACAATGGTGGTACAACATATACAGGAAGCACACAGCAGAAGATGGAAGCTGACGATTGGGACTGGTAATCAGAAATTAATTCCCGTAGTTATTTAAATTAAAAATATTTCAAATCCCGTCCCACTCCCGCGGGGGAGTGGGGCAATCAAAGGCAACCCCAAAAATTAATCTTCAGGAGGAAAACAAAATGACTGACAGAAAAACAACAAAAAGAGCTCTGCTTGGCAGTGTTATTTCTTTACTTCTTTGCTTTGCAATGCTCCTTGGAACCACATTTGCGTGGTTTACAGATAATGCTGCTACAGGCAGTAACGTAATTAAATCGGGTAATCTGGATGTAGTTGTAGAGTACACTCTTGGTGACAAGGATGCTACAGGAGAATTGAAATGGGCTGATCTTGACAAAGCAACAAACCTTTTCCAGAAGGGACTCTGGGAACCCGGTCACACAGAGGTTGTAGCACTCCGTGTTACAAATAACGGTTCTCTGGCTCTTAAGTACACAGCCAACATGAACATTAATGATGAAGATACCGGTTTGACAAAGGATGGCAAGAAAATCGTTCTTTCCGAAATTCTTACAGTTGAATCTGTAAAACTGGGACAGGACAAGGAAGCTGATGTAAAAAAAGCTTTCGAAAACGAAAATGGCATTACATACACAACAAATACATCCTTCAAGGCTGCTGACGTTCTTGGTACAAAGGACAGCCATATTCTCTATAATGGCGATTCAGAGTACGTGATTATCAAGGTTGATATGGATGAAACAGTAGGAAACGAAGCAAACCACAACGGCACAGATGTTCCCTCTATTACATTCGGCATCAATGTTTTTGCAACACAGTATACACACGAGGAAGATACATTCGGTGACCAGTACGATGCAAATGCTCCCAAGGAAGGAGTAAAGAGCGCTGAAGAGTTCAAGACTCTGGCAACAACTGCTACAGCAGATGGTGAAGCAGCTGAAATTATTCTTGGTACACCCATTGCGGTTGAAGGCCTTACATATGTAAACTTTGCAAATGACACAGTAATTGAAGGTAACGGAAAGAACCTTGTTCGTGAAACTGCAAGCGGTAATCCCCTTCTGGTAAATTCAACAAAAAAAGTAACCTTCAATAAGGTAAACTTTGTATCCGAAATGGGAAGTGCTGTTTTAGCTACCCGTAAGGAAGGCGCAAATATTGAACTGAACGGTTGCGTATTCCAGAACAATGCAGCACCCTCCACAGGTAATACAGGTGTTCAGGTATATGCAAGCAATGTAACAATGGTATTTAATAACTGTACCTTCAATAACATGCCTGTTGTAACCAACTCATCCTACCCTGAAGGAATTAAGCTTGAGTTTAACAATTGTACATTCAACTGGACAGGCGACAACTGTCCCGGATTTATTCAGATTGCAAACAACCTGAAGATTACTGTTGATATTAACGATTGTACAATGAACTACACAACCGATTCACAGTACAATACAGCAAAGACTATGATAACATACAACTGGCCCGAGGCCTGCACCATTAACATAAATGGTCTTAAGGTAAACGGTACCAGAAACAACGATAAGATATGGAAGATTTGCTCAAGCAACAACAAGGTAACTGTTAATACATCAGGTACACTTTCCTATACATTCAACGGCGCAGCTGTTGACTTTGACACATATCTTAAGTAAATTTAAATTTTATCCCACTCCCGCGGGGGAGTGGGGCAATCAAAGGGCACAAAACCTTGCGCCCTTTGATTGCCGGAACATAAGGCAAACCCCAAAAATTAATCTTCAGGAGGAAAACAAAATGTCTGACAGAAAGACAACAAAAAGAGCTCTGCTTGGCAGTGTTATTTCTTTACTTCTTTGCTTTGCAATGCTCCTCGGAACCACATTTGCGTGGTTTACAGATAATGCTGCTACAGGCAGTAACGTAATTACATCGGGTAATCTGGATGTTGAAGTTGAATATACACTCGATGGTATAAACTGGGATAAGCTTGACGGTGCAGATGACCTGTTTAACAAGTCTCTCTGGGAACCCGGTCATACAGAGGTTGTAGCACTCCGTATTAAAAACAACGGTTCTCTGGCGCTTAAGTATAATGTAAATATGAACATTGTAGGCGAAACTATAGGTAAGACAAAAGATAACAAGGATATAGTCCTTTCTGATATTCTCACAGTCAGCACTCTCAATCATGAGGTAAATCAGATGGGCGAGCTCACCCTTGGTCTTGCATTTGAAGGCGAAGACAAGGTGGATTATGAGAACACAACCACATTCAAGGACGGCAGTGTTCTTGATAACGATAAAGAGCTTCAGCCCGGTGTATCACACTATTTGATTGTAAAGGTTGATATGGCTGAAACAGTAGGTAACGAAGCAAATCATAACGGTATTGATATTCCTAAAATTACCTTTGGTATAAATGTTAATGCAACACAGTTTACATCTGAAGAAGACAGCTTTGGAAACCAGTACGATAAAGATGCCACATACGATACAGAAATACCGTTAGCAATCACAAAATCATTTTCAGCAACTGATGTTGTTAAATTGAAAAAAAGCGACGGAACAGAAGTTACAATTCTCGGTGATAATCTGACTATTGATACAGATGGTTCTATTTCGTCTTTTGGAGTGAAATTAGGTGTACTTCAATTAGATGCAGCATATCAATTCCAGCCAAAAATGACTGCGGAAGAAGTTAAGTCAAGCGAATATGCTAATTGGCATGCAGACTTCGTTGTGCATGCCAATAAGGATGTTCCCGCAGACAGTATTGTTCTTGCAGGCTATTATGATGCGTGGTGCAGCATTAATAACGACAAATGGGTTGCTTTGCCAAATGTAGATATGCCGGTTTCTGCAAACAACGAGGTTCGTCTTGTTAAAAGTATGGGTGACATATATGTAAGCTATGAAGAAATCTGCACATACGGTAATGACGGCATCGGATTCCTCTGTGGTGCAAAAGCTTATGGAACTAATAAACTTAAGTCGGGTACAAGACTTACTGTTGAGCTTCGTCTTTACAAAACATACACAGAAGAAGAATGTCTTGAAAAATTCGGATACAAATCAGCTAACGTGGAGACAGGTGAATATATTACTGTAGGTGAATACTACTATACATTCAAATAACCCATCCTTCATTCGGAAATGAAAAGCAAATGATATATACAGCAAAAGCTGTTTATATATATTCGTCTAAGAAAAAAATTATATAGGGAGGTAAAACGAAATGACGAGTAAAACAACAAAGAGAGCACTGCTCAGCAGTATAATTTCAATTGTACTGTGCTTTGCAATGCTTCTCGGAACCACATTCGCGTGGTTTACAGACAATGCTGCTACAGGCAGTAACGTAATTACATCAGGTAATCTGGATGTAGTTGTAGAGTACACTCTTGGTGACAAGGATGCTACAGGAGAATTGGAATGGAATGCTCTTGACGGAGTAAAAGATCTTTTCCAGAAGGGACTCTGGGAACCCGGTCACACAGAGGTTGTAGCACTCCGTGTTACAAACAATGGTTCACTTGCTCTTAAGTATACAGCTAACATGAACATTAATAATGAAACTATCGGTAAGACAAAGGATGGCAAGGATATCGTTCTTTCCGAAGTACTGACAGTTGAATCTGTTAAGTCCGATTTATTAAGCGATGTTACAGATGCTTTTGCAGGTGAAAACGGCATTACATACACAACAAATACATCCTTCAAGGCTGCTGACGTTCTTGGTACAAAGGACAGCGACATCCTTGAAAATGGTCACATAGAATATGTTATTATCAAGGTTGATATGGCTGAAACAGTAGGCAACGAAGCAAACCATGACGGTACACACGTTCCTACAATCGACTTCGGCATCAACGTTGTAGCAACACAGTACACATACGAGGAAGATACATTCGGCGACCAGTATGATGCAAATGCTGCATATCCTACAGTTGTTAAGACTGTTGATGAGCTGACTAAAGCTTTGACTGCCGGCGAAAACGTTAAACTGGCTGATGACATCACATTAACAAGCACTCTTATGACAAAAAAGAATGCTGTTATCGACCTTAACGGTAAAACCATAACAGCACCTGCTAGCGGTAATATGTTCCAGTCCAGCAGCGATTCTGATCCCAACTTATTCATCACCTCCTCCACACCCGGAGCTGCTATCAATGTAACAGGTGGCGATACAGCGGTACTCCTCGGATACGGTAGCACAGTAATCAAAAACGTTACTATCAATGTAGAAGGTTGCGATAATCTTTCACCCAATCCTTTCAAAGTATACGGAGACCTTACTCTCGGTGAAGGCACCGTTGTTAACGTTGATTACCTTGGTACTGCACTTATAAGCAATAATGGTAAAGTTGCAATCGATATCGACGGCGCAGAGATCAATATTGGTACCTATAAGACAAACGGCGGCGCTATGATAAGCCTTACAAGTGGCACTACCCTTGCACTTAAGGATACAAAAATAAAAGTAGGTCTTGATACTACATATACCTCTTACTTCATCAGCAAAGCAGAAAATGCTACCATCAAAGGATGCACATTCGATGTTAAAAATGTTGCTGACGACACAAAAGCCTATGACATCAAGTTCAAGCCCGATGATGCAGTTGGAGCAAAGTATGTTTGGGTAGAGAAATAATTCTAACGGCAAGAAGATAATCTGAATTCCACCCACTCCCGCCCGGGAGTGGGCGGCAATCAAAGGGCACAAAGCCTTGTGCCTTTTGATTGCCAAAATACAGGGCAAAACAAAGAAACTTATAGGAGGAACATTAAAATGTCCAACGGAAAAACAACAAAGAGAGCGCTGCTTAGTAGCATAATTTCAATTGTTCTTTGCTTTGCAATGCTTCTCGGAACCACATTCGCGTGGTTTACAGACAATGCTGCAACAGGCAGTAACGTAATCACATCGGGTAATCTGGATGTTGAAGTAGAGTACACACTCGACGGCGGCACAACCTGGAAAGACCTGGACGGCGCAGAAGACCTTTTCAACAAGGACCTCTGGGAACCCGGTCATACAGAGGTTGTAGCCCTCAAGATTACAAATAACGGTTCTCTGGCTCTTAAGTACACAGCCAATATGAACATTGTTGACGAAAAAGTTGGTAAGACAAAGGACGGCGATGATATCGTTCTTTCCGAAGTACTGACAGTTGAATCTGTTAAGTCCGATTCAGCAAGCGATGTTACAGATGCTTTCGCAGGTGAAAACGGCATTACATATGCTAACAAAACATCCTTCAAGGCAGCTAATGTTCTTGGTGAGCAAGACAGAAGCCTTGAAAAAAACAAAACAGAATATGTTATCATCAAGGTTGATATGGCTGAAACAGTAGGCAACGAAGCAAACCATGACGGCGAAAACATTCCTACAATTACATTCGGTGTAAACGTTGTAGCAACACAGTACACACACGAGGAAGATACATTTGGCAACCAGTACGATGTAAATGCTACATATCCTGCAGCAAGCTCTGTTAAGGTTCCCACAGGCTCCACAACAGCTACAAGCCTTACAGCAGGTGAAGTTGCAGTAGAAATTCCTGAATCAGCAGGCGCAGGCGTTTACAAGCTGGATGTTTCCAATAAGGAAGTAACAATAGAGGGCGAAGAAACCACAGTTTCCTATGACATTACTTTATACAAAGATGGTGTTAAGGTAAGCGGCGTGGATATCCCCGTTTCCATTCACATTGGCGCACTTAAAGTAGTTAAAGAGCTTCTGCACAACGGTACAGCAATAACATCCTTCGATTATGATTCACACACAGGTGTTGTTTCCTTTGTAACAAGCTCATTCAGCCCCTTCGCAATTACATTCTCTGACGTTAAGGCTGACCATTGGGTAAGCACAGCAGATGAACTGATAGAAAAACTGGCAATTGCCAAGGATAATCAAGTTGTTGGTCTTAAAGCCAACATCAAGATTGACCCCGCTAACATGAGCAATGCTTACGGTATAACAGCTATCAGTGTTAAAAGGGGTCAGATACTTGACGGTAACGGCTACACACTTGACATTAAGGGTGCAGGCGGTACATGGGATTCAGGTATCAATATCACAGGCGGTACGGTCAGAAATTTAACAATTACGGGCTCCTTCCGTGGTATTTTTATTAACCACACAGGTGATGAAAGCGGTCACGGTCATGTAACTCTTGAAAA
>JAZNUH010000134.1:0-9809 GCA_045592225.1 Clostridia bacterium
CTTACCTGCTGTGGGACCTGCCGCATTTGTCAGTCTTTCAAATTCGAGGGATGTGATAACATCCTTGGACTGATTGTATGCAAACTCGTCAAATTTGTCCATACTGATGGGATTGTAGCCTGTAGCGGCAACAATTGCACCGTACTGTTCTTCAACTATTTCGTCCTTCTGTGTATAGTCTATTGCGCCTGCGGTACAAACCTTGGAGCAAACACCGCACTTGCCTGTTTTGAGCATTGTGCAGTAGTCAGCATCAATGGTTGCAACCTTGGGAACAGCCTGTGCAAAGGGAATATAGATTGCACGGCGGTTGTCCATACCTAAGTTAAATTCATTGGGAACCTTTTTCTGGGGACATTTTTCTGTACAAAGACCGCAGCCTGTACAAGCTTCTTCGTTTACATAGCGGGCCTTTTTCTTAATCTTTACATTGAAGTTACCAACAAAGCCCTTAATTTCTTCTACTTCACTGTAAGAGAAAATGCGGATATTATCATTCTGGGCAACATCCACCATTTTGGGAGTGAGGATACAAGCCGCACAGTCCAGTGTGGGGAAGGTTTTATCAATCTGCGCCATTTTACCGCCGATTGTGGGCTTTGTTTCAACAATATCAACAGGGAAACCTGCATCTGCTATATCAAGTGCAGTCTGAATACCTGCGATACCGCCGCCGATAACCAGTGCTCTTTTGGTAACAGGGCTTTCACCGGGGGTCAGGGGTGCATTGAGGTTAACCTTTGCAATTGCAGCCTTACCCAGAATAATAGCCTTTTCTGTACCAATTTCCATATCCTTGTGTACCCATGAACACTGTTCACGGATGTTTGCGATTTCAACCATGTATGAGTTGAGTCCGGCAGCCGCCGCAGTTTTACGGAAGGTTGCCTCGTGCATTCTGGGTGAGCAGGAACATATAACAATACCTGTAAGCTTATGCTCAGCTATTGCTTCTTTAATCATGTCCTGACCTGCCTGAGAACACATATACTGATAATTTGTGGAGAAAACAACACCCGGCTCGTTCTTTAAAGCCTCGGATACTGCCTTAACATCCACTGTGCCGGCAATGTTGCTTCCGCACCAGCACACGAATACGCCTATTCTTTGCATTTTGCCAGCTCCTCCTTACTTACTGTATTTTCTCATTGCACTTACTAAAAGCTGCTGAGGAATTTCCATATCCTCACAAACCTTTGCAGGAATGTCGTCAGCTGTCATGTGGTTTGCACCCTGCTTGCGAATAACCTCAAGGCGGATAGCCTCAATAAGCTTTGCGGGTTCAACGTTTCTGGGACATCTGTCAACACATGCAAAGCATGTAAGACACTGGTAGATGGATTTTGAGTTTAAAAGAGGCTCAATATCCCCTGTTTCTACCATGTAAACAAACTGATGGGGATGGTATTCCATCTCATCGTATGCAGGGCATGTGCCCGAGCATTTACCGCAGCGCATGCATTTTTTAGGCTCAACGCCGCTTCTGCGGATAACTTCGTTTTTCATTTCTTCAAATTTACTCTGCATCATTACCCTCCTTTACACCTAAAGCATCAGCCAGCAGCTCGGTCAGGTAATAAACCTTTGCGCCTGTGTTCTTTTCCAAGTTGTACTTACACAGAGGACAAGCTGTGAGAATAATGTCAGCCTCGTGTGCATTTGCACTATCAACAACACGCTGACTTCTCTTTTTAGCCGATTCTGCATTTTCCAGTGCAATGTAGCCGCCGCAGCATTCGTTTCTTGCGGGGTAAACAACAGGCTCTGCACCAAGTGCACGGATTAAATCTTCCATAATTGTGGGGTTTTCCACATCGTCCATCTGCATTACCTTGCCGGGACGAAGCAGCAGACATCCGTAATAAGCCGCAACCTTTTTGCCCTCTAAAGGATTTTTAACACATTCCTTTATTTTATCATAGCCTACTACGTCGCGGAGCAGTTCAAGATAATGAAGTGCTTTAACGTCACCCTCGTAGGGAATTTCATCTGCGATGTAGTTGTTTGCGTGCTCACGGAAGGTAATGTCATTTGCCATTGCGTAGTTTGTCTGTTTCAAAACATTGTGACAAGCTGAACACACAGAAACAAGCATCTGGTCTTTTTCCTTTGCGCTCTTAAGTGCACGTACAGAGGAAAGCTTTGTGGCAATTTCGTCAGCAGATGTTGTGAAAACACCACCGCAGCACTGCCAGTCTTCTATTTCCTCTAAGGTAACACCCAAAGCCTCTGCGCAAAGACGAGCATACTTGTCAAGGTCTTTTGCCTTTGTCTTAAGTGTGCAGCCGGGAAAATAAGATACTTTCATTTTGTTCCGGGCCTCCTTATCAAACCATCTGTTCCGGATGGAACACTTCGTCAAATTTTTCCTCTGTCAGAAAACCAAGCTGAACGCAGGCTTCTTTCAGAGATATGTTATCTTTAAATGCTTTCTTGGCAGTTTTTGCCGCATTTTCATAACCGATGTAAGGATTTAATGCTGTAACCAGCATAAGTGAGTTGTGCAGATTATGGTGCATCTTTTCACGGTTAGCTGTAATACCCACTGCACAGTTTTTGTTAAAGGATACAATAGCTTCAGCCATAAGACGCGCAGACTGCAGGAAGTTGTAAGCACAAACCGGCATAAACACGTTAAGCTCAAAGTTACCCTGTGATGCCGCCATACCAACAGCCACATCGTTACCCATTACCTGAACTGCAACCATTGTAACCGCCTCGCACTGTGTGGGGTTAACCTTGCCGGGCATAATGGATGAGCCGGGCTCGTTTTCGGGGATAAAGATTTCACCAAGACCGTCACGGGGGCCGGATGCCAGCCAGCGAACGTCGTTTGCAATCTTCATCATATCAGCAGCAAGCGCCTTTATTGCACCGTGTGCAAACACGATTTCGTCCTTGGAGGTAAGCGCGTGGAACTTGTTGCCTGCTGTTACAAAGGGCTTGCCTGTCAGCGCCGCAACCTTTTCTGCAACCTTTGTGTCAAAGCCTGCAGGTGCGTTAAGACCTGTACCTACTGCAGTACCGCCAAGTGCCAGCTCACGCAGGGGAGCAACAGCCAGCTTTATAAGCTCAACATCACGTTCAAGGGATGTTCTCCAGCCGGAAATTTCCTGACTGAACTTAATGGGAGTTGCATCCTGAAGATGTGTTCTTCCGCTTTTTACAATGCCTTCATTTTCAGCTTCAAGACGCTTGAAGGTGTCAATAAGGATGTTGCAGGCAGGGATAAGCTTATCTTCTAAAATAAGTACTGCCGCAATATGCATTGCTGTGGGGAAGGTGTCATTTGATGACTGACTCATGTTAACGTCATCGTTGGGGTGAAGAATTTTTTCACCTGCAATCTCATTACCGCGGTTTGCAATAACCTCGTTGGTGTTCATGTTGGACTGTGTGCCCGAACCTGTCTGCCATACTACCAGAGGGAAATTGTCGCTCAAAGTGCCGGCAATTACCTCGTCACAGGCAGCGCTTATTGCAGAAAGCTTCTGTGCTGTCATCTTTTCGGGACGCAGCTCGCTGTTTGCCTGTGCCGCCGCTTTCTTGAGTATGCCGAAAGCGTGAATGATTTCGGCAGGCATTGTTTCAATACCAACACCGATTTCAAAGTTTTCGTGACTTCTCTGGGTCTGTGCCGCCCACAGCTTATCTGCAGGAACCTTTACCTCGCCCATAGAGTCGTGCTCAATACGGTAGTCCATAAATCTCTCTCCTTCTGAATGTTATATTTCAATATTATTAATTATATCCTTGAGTGTGTTTGCGCTGTGCTGAAGTGATGCAATTTCATTTTCTGCAAGAGGAAGTATAACCTTGTTTCTTACACCGCCCTTGCCCACTGTGTTGAGTGTGCTGAGGCAAACATCGTTTATGCCGTATTCGCCGTTCATCATTGTGGAAACTGTCATGGTTGTGTCAATTCCGCTCATAATGCACTTTGCAACGTGGCATACAGCCGCAGAAACTGCGTAGAAGGTAGCACCCTTTCTCTGTATAATCTTGCCGCCCGACTTGCGAACGTAATCTTCAACCTCTGCATAGTCAAGCTCGGGCAGAATTGCATCCGAGTACTTGAATGCTTTGTGACAGTCAGCAATGTGAATGTTTGAAATGTTTGCAACCGACCAGGGAACAAAGGAGGAGTCACCATGCTCACCAAGTACATATGCGTGAACGTTGTTCTGACTTATCTTGAAGTATTCGGAAAGTCTTGCACGTACACGTGCTGTATCTAAAATTGTACCCGAGCCGATTATTCTGCTTTCGGGCAGTCCCGAGTATTTGCAGAATGCGTATGTAAGAATGTCAACAGGATTGCTTACTATAAGGAAAACAGCATCGCCTGCATATTTTGTTAACTCGGGTGTGATACTCTTTAATATATCAACATTAATCTGTGCAAGCTCAAGACGTGACTGTCCCGGCTTTCTTGCAACACCCATTGTAACTATTACAATGTCAGAACCCTGCATATCAGCATATGTGCCCGCATATATTGTGCAGGGATTACAGTAAGGCAGACCCTGTCTTATATCCATAGCCTCACCCATCGCCTTTTCGGTGTTGATGTCAATGAGTACTATTTCAGATGCGAGACCGCAAACTGTAAGAGTGTAAGCTATTGTCGAGCCTACGCTGCCTGTACCAATGATGGAAATTTTGTTCATAAATTACTCCTCTTTTCTATTTTTTATATAGTTTAATCTATTTTTTCAGAACACTGATTGCGTCTGTTATTGTCTTTTCATAAGCCTCTCTGCCGTATTCGTCAATCTGCTTTTTGTCCTGGGGACCGTGGGTTAAGCAGCCTGCGCCGCCAATACATCCGCCCACACACGCCATACCTTCAACAAAATTTGCAGGAAGCAGATTTTTGCGCATTTTAAGCAGCGCAGTACGGCATTCCTCAATACCGTCACAGGGGTAGGGCTTTAAGTCAAAATCCTTGTCAAGTCCCTGCTCGGAAAGGGCCTCGCGTACCGCATCGGTAACACCGCAGGAGCGTGCAAAAATTCTGCCGTAGTAGGAGGCATTGTCCAGAATATCCTCATCTAAAGTGGTAATATCAATATCACGGCTGTCAAACAGGGCATTAAGCTCTTCAAAGGTAAGTGCTACGTCAACATATGGCTTTACACTGTCAAGCTGTACCTCACCCTTTTTGGCAGTACAGGGGCCAATGAATACAACCTTTGCACCCTTGTCTGTTTCCTTTATATATTTGGCAATTGCCGCCATGGGCGACAGATTGTGTGATATATGCTCTGCAAGGTCGGGAAAGTTTTTCTGCGTGTAGGACACAAATGCAGGACAACAGGAGGTTGTGAGCATTCCCTTTTCATAAAGCTCTCTCGCCTCTGCGTCGGCAACTATGTCAGCGCCCAGCGCCGCTTCCACACAGGTGTGAAAACCAAGCTCTTTTATACCCTTTATTACCTGACCCAGCTTGGCAAAGGTAAACTGACTTGAAATGGCAGGTGCCACCACCGCATATACCTTGTATTTAGTATTATTTTCGCTGCCCTTTATAAGGTCAATGGCATCAAGTATAAAGGATTTATCTGCAATCGCACCGAAGGGGCACTGGTAAACACAGGCACCGCAGGCGATACATTTTTCATCATTAATTTTAGCGGCATTTTTCTCGTCCATGTCAATAGCCTTTATCTTGCAGGCATTCTGACAGGGGCGCTTGTGGTTGGTAATTGCGCTGAAGGGACAAACCTTTGAGCAGGCGCCGCATTCCTTACATTTTGATTTGTCAATGTGTGCTTTCTGGTAGCGGTCAAAGGTGATTGCACCGAATTTGCACACATCCTCACAACGGTGTGCAAGACAGCCACGGCAGGCGTTTGTAACCTCGTATCCGCCCATAGGACACTCGTCACAGGCAATTTTAATAACCTCAATAACATTTTTGTTATCTCTGTCGCCGCCCATGGCAAGCTTTATTCGTTTTGATAAAATTGCACGCTCCTTGTAAACGCAGCAACGCATGGTCGCTTCTTCACCGGGCACTATCTCCTCGGGGATGTCGGCAATCTTTTCCGTAAGGCGGTCCTGCCACGCATAGCGGGCAACCTCGCGCAAAACCTTGTATTTAAGATATTGTACTTTGGTGTCAAGTTTTCGCATTGTATCTCCTTAAAAATAACTAACCTTTACCCTCTTGCCCATCTTCTGCAGGCAATCGGCAAGCTCTTTTACCAAATTCATTTTAATATGAAAGTTAATGGGCAAATCGGGGTTCTGGTGCACAGGGTTTATTGCCCTGCCCACAAAAAAGTTAATGTCTGTCGCCTCTTCAAACAAAAGCCGTGCAATAAGTGATGCACCATCCCTGGCAAAGCTCCAGTATTCGTACATGCGGTTGTCGGACACAAAGTCCTTTGCATATTCCACAACCTTGTTTACCGTTATAACCCCTTCTGTTACAAGGTCAACCCCGTCAATTTCGGCAATGGGAGGTATATCCTTGCACTCAAATTTAAGCGATGTCCTAAGCTCCTTGCCTAAATATTTGGCGGCAATAGATGATGTTGTACCGCCGCATACAATGTGCTTGCCTTCCTTTGAAAAGAAAAGGGACATCATTTTGTTGCAGTCATCCCTGTTGGAAGGAGGACCAAACAGCATATTTACAGGGTTTCTCTTTCGTATTTTCACCGCACAGGCGGTTGCGTCATCTCCCGGCTTTTCGCCGTAGAGCTTAAAGCATTCGTCAATGAGTATGGTGGCAAGGGTTTTTGCATTGTAGCCGCCAACCGCAAAGGTTTCTACAAAATTTATAATTTCATCCCGCCGCCAGCCAAAGTTGTAGGCAATGCCTATGCCGGCGTGGGGGCATCCGTCACTCATTGCGACAAACAGGTCCCCCTCCTGCAGGTAGATTTTTGAATGTATAATCTTTTTACCGTCTATTACCTTTTCGTCTTTCGGATAGTCATAGCGCACACCGTCGCGCAGCATTATAACCTGCGGATTGTCATACTGTATTATTTCGGCATACTCGTTATCCACTATATGCAGTATGGTAAAGGTGGAATATGCCACTCCACGCACCGAGCAAACGGGCAGAGCCTCTGCAATGGTGGAAACACACTCTTCAAGTGAAAGTCCCGCCGCCATCATGGTGGAAATCATTTTGGAGGTCAGGGTGGATAATATGCTCGCCTTAACTCCGCTTCCAAGTCCGTCAGCCAAAACTATAACTGTAGAGTTTTCTCCGCTTTGCACCACGTCAATGTGGTCACCGCAAAGCTCTTCACCGTAGTGGTTTATGCTTCTGTAGCCAATGTCGGCACATAAATCATTCATCTGAAATCGTCTCCTTGAGCTTTGTCAGTGCTATCTTTGTTTCTGCCGCAGTTTCGCCGAGGAGAGATGCAATTTCCTGAACAATTCTCATCTGCTTGTCAACAACGCGGTCAGCAACCTCAATTGTCTGCGAGCCTATTCTCTCTCTCTTCTTTCTGCTGGTTTCCTCTTCGGTTATATCCCTCATCATACAAATAAGAATGTTGTATTCAGGGTCGGGTATAATTGTTTTTTCTACATATTTATCATATTCTGCAAGGTAGTCCTTCTTTTTAAGAATTCGTCTGCCCTCGGACAGAACCTTGACAAAATCGGTGGAATCAAGTATGCGTATTATGGGTTCACCCATAACATCGGATGCGGTACGTATATTCAAAAGCCTTTTTGCCGAGTTGTTTACAAGCTGAACCTCCAGCCTGTCGTTTACAACTATAATGCCGTTGGGTGTGTTGTTTACAATGTTGTCACTGAAGCTTTCGGCCTTGTCCTTAAGGAAGGGCAGACACATTGAAATTTCAGCCTTGCCCTGGAACACCGCTATCGCCTTTTGTCTGCAGGTGTCATAACCGCAGGAGCCGCAGTTGAGCTCATCGGCAGGCTTAAACTTACCCATATTGCGCAAAACCTGTGCAATTTCATCCTCGGTTGGCTTTGCCTGTATGGGCGCTATCGCCTCAATGTTTTTGTAAAGGTCGGTATATTCGGGCTGGGTAACCTCAAAGTCCTCGTTTCCCGCATAGCCTGTAACCGCCATAATTTCACGCACAGGCGAAACACTCATTTTTTCCATTACAGGACCCGAAATACATCCGCCCGAGCAGGCGTTCATTTCAATAAAGCATTTGTGTATGCCGCCGTTTTCTATATCTTTAAGTGCCGCAATACAGTTTGCGGTACCGTCAATAGCCATGTATGTGTAGCCGGGCACTCTCTCCTGCATGGTCTGCAGTACGCCGCCGGCTGTGGGGAAAAGACGTGCGCGGCTTTTTTCTGTGCTGTCTGCAATCCTTTCGGGAACAATGCCCGCCTCGGTAAACCAGGTATTAAGCTCCTCAAAGGTGAGCACCGCGTCAACACTGTCGCCGTAATAGTCAGCCTCGTCCTTTTTGGCAAGGCATGGGCCTATAAACACTGTCTTTGCATCGGGGTATCTTTTCTTTATATCAGCGCAGTGTGCCTGCATGGGCGAAAGGGTTTTCGCCAGATAGGGCAGCACCGCAGGAAAATGCTTTTGTATAAGCAGGTTTACCGAATGGCAGCAGGAGGAAATAAGTATGTCGGGTTTATCCTCCGAAAGGGTGCGGGTATACTCATTTTTAACAATGGTAGCACCGATTGCCGTTTCCTCTGCACCGGCAAAGCCAAGCTTTTTAAGTGCCGCCTCCATAGCACCAATGCCTACCCCCTCATAGCTTGCTATGAACGAGGGCGCAAGGCTTGCATAAACAGGCTCATCGCCCGAAAGCAGCATTCTCACCTTTTCTGTGCCGTCAGCAATCTCTTTGGCGTTTTGCGGACATACCACAAAGCAGTGACCGCATAAAATACACTCATTGCCTATTATATGCGCCTGATTGCCCGAAAACCTAATGGATTTTACAGGACAATGGCGTATGCATTTGTAACAGTTTTTGCAGTTTGATTTTTTAAAACGTAACCACTCTGTCATGTGTCTGCTCCTTTATAGTTTCGCCATTATCTCTTTTTCAAAGAACTCGTCAAAGTTCTCCTCGTTTATGCCTGTATGCACCTCTTCATCAACCTGTAAGGTTACCCCCTCGCGGTTGCACTTGCCCAGACAGAACGCACCCGAAAGCTCAACACGGTCACCAATTCCGCGGCTTTCAATAAGCTCCTGCAGCTTGTCAGCAATTCTGCCCGAACCTTTCAGGTGACAGGCACTTCCAATACACACTTTAACCTTCATTTTCCACAATCCTCTCTTTATTAACGATTGTCGATTGTTATATTTTTAACAAGCATATGTCCTACTCCCGCTAATTATACTGAATAAGTATATCACGAAATACAGTAAAATTCAATATGTTTTTTCGTTTTCCTGACCCATTTCGGCATTTTTTCTGATAATGCACAATAAACCTCTTTCATGCGCACCCCAAATATTGCAAAATACCTACTCCGCTCCCTAAAAAACTTATATCTTGATAAAAATATCCTGTTTGTGGTAAAATATAAATTAATCTGAAATGAACGGGAGATGAACAAATGAGCACAGGGCTTGTTCTTGAAGGCGGTGCCATGCGCGGACTTTACACCGCAGGCGTGCTGGACGTATTTCTGGATAATAATATTAAGGCAGACGGCATTGTGGGTGTTTCAGCAGGAGTGCTGTTCGGGGTAAACTACTGCTCAAATCAAAGGGGCAGAACCCTGCGCTATAATAAAAAATATATAAACGACAAAAGATATATGGGACTTTATTCCCTGCTTACCACAGGCAATCTGGTGGGCAAGGATTTTGCATATTA
>JAZNUH010000135.1:0-2218 GCA_045592225.1 Clostridia bacterium
CGCAGAAGAACTGGGTAATGTATTTGGCGGTGTTGTAAGTAATACGGGCGAAATGATAGCAGTAACATTTGCTGTAATATTGGTTTGCTTTGGTATTTGTTCATTGGGACTTCAAAAGGGTGTTGAAAAAATAACCAAATATATGATGATGGCTCTGTTTATACTTATGTTTGGTCTTGCTATATACTGTTGCACCCTTTCAAACGCAGCGGAAGGACTCAAATTTTATCTTATTCCCAATCTTGACGGAGTAAGAGAGCATGGTCTTTGGACTGTTATATCTGCCGCAATGGGTCAGGCATTCTTTACACTGAGCATAGGTATTGGTTCAATTGCAATATTCGGCAGCTATATCAGCAAGGACAGAAGCCTTTCGGGCGAAGCACTTACCATTATGTCCCTTGATACAACAGTTGCGCTGATTTCAGGACTTATTATATTCCCTGCATGCTTTACCTACAATAACGGTGTTACTGCCGATGCTTCTACAGTTGGTGCGAGCTTCCTATTCACTACTCTGTCCAGTATTTTTAATGCTATGCCCGGCGGCAGGATCATAGGTGCGCTGTTCTTTATATTTATGGTTTTTGCGGCATTTTCAACAGTTATAGCAGTGTTTGAAAATATTATGTCCTTCTGGCTTGAGCTTACAAAGATGAACAGACGTAAGGTGGCTATAATAAATATTATCTTACTTCTTGTTCTGTCATTGCCCTGTATTTTAGGCTTTACGGTATGGTCTGATTTTCAAATTGCAGGCAAGGGTATTATGGATCTTGAAGATTTCACTGTTTCTAATATTTTGTTGCCTTTGGGAAGCCTTTTCTATGTTCTGTTCTGTACTCATCGCTACGGTTGGGGATGGGATAAGTATTTTGCAGAGGTAAACACAGGCAAGGGATTGAAAATGCCCCAATGGTTAAGACCCTATCTGGCTTATGTGCTGCCCATTGTACTGTTTGCTCTGTTTATAGTGTCAATAATTTAAAATAGCAGCTTGAAAAAGACAATGAAAATTGTCTTTTTCTTTGTTAGGTGTTATAATATTACAATCAAGGATGAATTACAGCACAAAGTAAAGCAGAGGGAGGACAAAGATATGTTTACACGGAAAAGCTTAAAAAACCATTACGAGGGAGCGATTGAACCTTTTAAAATTATAGGAAATGTTTATTTTGTGGGTACATTTCCCGCTTCATCGCACCTTATAGATACAGGCGAAGGCCTTATTCTGATAGATACAGGCTATGAGGATACATTGTTTTTGCTTGTAAATTCAATTTATAAGCTTGGTTTTACACCATACGATATTAAATATATAATTCATACCCATTGGCACTGGGATCATACAGAGGCAACGGCGGCACTTGCCTATTTGAGTGGTGCCAAAACCTTTATAGGAGAAAAGGATGCAGAAAAGGCAAAGAATTATTTTGAACCGGATATTTTGCTGAAAGAGGGAGATAAGGTAGAGCTTGGCAACACATGTATAGAGGTTATGGAAACACCAGGCCACACAAGAGGGTGTATCTCTCTGTTCTTTGAAACAGAGGACAACGGCAATACATATAATGTGGGAACCTTTGGCGGAGCGGGTGCAAACACTCTTGCGTCGGGCAGCTTTGATTACGATGGATGCAGAGAGGATTACAGAAAATCCCTTGAAAGGCTCAGAAAGAAAAAGGTTGACGTATTTATCGGCAACCACGTATGGAACAACGATACCGAGACGAAGGGTAAAATTTTAAGAAAAACAGGTGAAAATAAATTTATTGATGATAAAATATGGGGAGAATTTTTAGATTTCTGCGAAAAAAGACTAGACGAAGTTATAGAGAAGGAAAAACAAGTGTGAGCTGATGGCGGAGGTTTTTGTGGATATAAATAAAATTATTGATATTGTACGCGAAACGGATGAAATATTTTTCAATCCCTGTCTGGGTGGAGATGTAACACAAAAAGGGGAGTTTGATTTTGTCACTAAAGCAGATATTGCAATATCTGACTTTATGTATAAAAGACTAAAGGAAGAGTTCCCTGATACAGACTTTATGTCAGAGGAAGAAAAAAACAGTATAACACATAATTCCTACTGGATTTTAGACCCGATAGACGGAACAACAAACTTTATGCAAAATTTAGGCCTCAGCGTTGTTTCACTTGCTTTGTGTGAGAGTGGAGATATAACAGCTGCTGTGATTTATAATCCGTATAAAAA
>JAZNUH010000136.1:0-17104 GCA_045592225.1 Clostridia bacterium
TGTTGCTTCTGCAGGGATAGTAAGTTCGTCTGTTTTAACAAGCGCTGCACCACTTGTTGAGCCACTATAAACAGTTGAATTTATAGAAACAGCCTTCAGGCGACGTATTCCGTCTACTTCAGCATATGCAGCAGTAACAACCGATACTGCATCTGTCGAATTTGGCAATCCTGCAAAGGCAACTGCTGTACCGTTTGCTACAGGATTTTCAATTACTCTGAGTTCATTAGTGTTTTTAGTGGGGTTTACAAAATCTACTCTTGCTTCTGTAACCTCTTCTAAACGGAAGTTGTCAAGATAAAATGCACCATTGCCCCAATGTGCACTATACGACCCAATTAAAATCTGAGCATAGCCATTAGTTGTAGGTGTGTAATACATTACAACCTCGTACCATTTATTTGCGGCGGGTAATGCTGTTCCGTAATTTAAGAATACGGGGGCAGCTGTACCACTCTGACGAATGAACATTGGAACAGTTGAACATTCGCTCGATACTTTTGCTGCATACGAAATTCTGTATGTCTTTCCGGCTGTTACATCTATTCTCTGCTGAAGAACAAGTCTTTCTTTAAAAGTTCCTGATGTATTGATAGTTTTGTTTGCAACACAGTCAAATTTTACGCACCAACTGCCGTCATAGGGGTCTGTGTTGTCCAAAAACATGGTTGTTCCGGGATTTTCACCGCCGCCTCCATTAGTCCATGAACCGGGCCAACCAGCATTTGCAACTTCTTCAAAGCTACCGTTTAATGCAAGGTTTCCGGCATCTGCAGGAATTTCTTCTATACTTATATCATCAACATAAATTGTACCTGTTGCATCTGTTAAAACCAGGCTGAGTACTAATACAGATTCTGTTGTAACAGTAGGCGATGTTGTAAATGAAACACCTATTCTTAACCAGTTATCAACGGGTGCAGTTGTTCTATACAAAGGATAGAGCGCAGCGGAACCTAAATACCTATCATGGTCAACACGTAAACGTAAGCCCTCAGCAGCTGTAAAAGTATCGGTAGCATCTCCCTTTATAGCAATGCTGGCATTATACTTTGTGCTTGCTTTAAATCCGGTTAAGCTCTGATATGCAATGGGCTGTGCTTCTGTATTACCTGTAAGTTTTAAAACCTTGTTTGTTGTTGCACTTTCACCTTCACCGGTGGTCAATGTTGCGATTTCAGCATTATTAAGCAATATCCATTCACTATTTGTTGTGTTTTCTAAATCCCAGTTTTCTACTATATTTCCTGTTTTTGCAGGAGGCAACAGTTTTTCAGCAACAGAAACGTTGTCTATATAAACCTTACCCGCAGATGTGGGATTAAAAAAGTAGAACTGCAGCTGAGGCGCGTTTTCGCTCTGAAAATCGCCTACAGTAAACAATAAGCTTGCTGTTGTCCAATCTGTAGCAGCACCTTTAACGAATTTGTCAACGCCACCAACAAGTGCGCCTGCAGCACCCTCACGTATAATATAACGTAAGCCGCTTCCTTCAGTTGCTGTTACAATCTTAACATCGAAAGAAAGTGTGTATTGCTTTCCTGCTTCGAGTTCTTCTAATGTGAAGAAGGACGCAGCATTTCCGGCTGTTGCATAATCAATCATAAGTCCGTTGCCACTTTTGCCGGCTTCAGTACATACTGAATGACTTGCAGCGATTGACCAGCCATCGGTGGATTCAAAATCACCGTTTGTAACAAGATTTACACCGTTAGCTGCAAATGCAGGTACAACGAGTAAGCTTGCAACGGTCAGCAGCATAATAGCTGCCATAAAAATACTTTGTAATTTTTTCACAAAAATCCCTCCTAGATTTTATAAAATAATCATCACGAAATCAATTTGTATTTCGTATATGTTTATTCTGTAATTTCATCCTGTTCAAAGAGAACCAGGTTGCTGTTACCAAGAGGTGTCTTTTTATCGGCAGACCAAAGGAATGTTTTAACCATATATGCATCTTCAGGGATATCTACCGCCTCAGTTGCAAGAAGTGCTGATGCACATACCGTGTTTGTGTGTGTTGTTGAACTGAGGCTAACGCTCTTAAGGCGAAGAGTATCATTGTCCTTTACATAAACCGCTGTTACAAGAGTAGCTGTATCAGTTGTTTTGGGAAGTCCTGCAAAAGCAGCTATTTTACTGTCTGCTTCAGGTGTTTCAATAACTCTGAGTTCGTTGCTGTTTTTATCAGCATTTACAAAATCAACTCTTGCGTCAGTAACTTCTTCCATACGGAAAGCATCTACATAAAATGCACCGCTTCCGTTATGTGCATTATAGGAACCTACTAAGATTTTTGCAGTTCCCGATGCTGTGGGAGTATAGTATAATACAACCTCATACCATTTATTGGCTTCGGGTAAGGTTACACCGCCATTAAGGAAACCGGGTGCAGCGTTACCCATCTGACGCATAAAGATAGCAACCGATGAACAACCACTTTCTACTTTAGCGGCATAAGAAATTCTGTATGTTTTACCTGCTGTCACGTTTATGCCCTGCATTAAACAGAGTCTCTGCTTAATTGATGCTGCAGCGTCTGCGTTAATTGTATTATTCGCTGCACAATCAAATTTTACACACCAACTGCCGTCATAGGGGTCTGTATTATCAAAAAATACTGTCTTTCCGGGATTTTCGCCGCCACCTGTGTTAGTCCATGAACCTGGCCAACCAACATTTGTAACTTCTTCAAAGCTACCATTGAGCGCAAGGTTTGAAGAATCTGTCTGAGCTTCTTCAACGCTTATATCATCAACATAAATTGTACCTGTTGCATCTGTTAAGAACAGACTAAGTACTAATATAGATTCTGTTGTAACAGTATCTGCTGTTGTAAATGAAACACCTATACGCTTCCATGTATCTGTCTCTGCTGCTCCGGTATACAGGGGATAAAATGCTGCAGTTGTCAAACGTTTGTTATAGTCAACACGTAATCTTATTCCCTTATCACTTCCTGTTGCTGTAAACACATCAGTAGCGTCCGATTTAATTGCAATACTTATATTATATTTTGTGTTAGGTTTGAAGCCTGTCATTTCCTGGTATGCGGCAGGCTGCGCATCTGCATTACCTGTAAGTTTGAGAGTGTTGTTGGTTGTTGCACTTGCGCCTTCACCTTCTGTTAAAGCAGCAATTTCTGCACCCAGTAAAGCCCATTCATTGTTTGTTTCGTTTTCGAGATCCCAGTTACCAACCATATTTCCTGTTTTTGCAGGAGGCAACTTTTTCTCGGTAATGGATACATTATCGATATAAATCTTACCTTCTGATGTAGGTGCCATAAAATAGAATTGCAGCTGTGGCACATCTTCACTCTGGAATTCAGCAACATCAAAAAGAATACTAACTGTTGTCCAGTCAGCAGCATCGCCTGTTACAAACTTTGTTACACTACCAACAAGCGAACCTGCAGCACCTTCGCGTATAATATAACGTAATCCGCTACCCTTAGTAGCTGTTACAATCTTTGCATCAAAAGAAAGTGTGTATTTTTTTCCTGCTTCAAGGCCATTTAATGTGGCATAAGACATTGCTGTACCGGCAGTTGCGTAATCAAGTAAAAGACCCTTACCGCTTCTGCCTGCTTCAGCACATACATTGTGATTATCTGCAATTGTCCAACCTTCATCAGCCTCAAAATCACCATTCATAACAATTTTGGATGAATCAATTATAACTTCTTCTTTTTCCTCGATTATAATTTCATCAGCATAAACTGTTCCTGTTGCCTCATTTAAGTACATGCTCAATACAAGCACCGATTCACTTGTAACATTTTCTGATGTTGTAAATGTTGTTTCCATTTCCTTCCATTTGTTAGAAGGTGCTGTATTTGTATACATGGGGTAAAATGCTGCAGTAGTCAGGAATTTATTGTAGTCCACACGTACTCTGATTCCCTTATCACTTCCTGAAGCTGTCAGGGGATCAACTGCATCACTTTTTACAGACACACTAACAGTATACTCTGTGTTGGGTTTAAAGCCTGTCAGTTCCTGATATGCCGCAGGCTGTGCCTCTGTATTACCTTTAAGCTTGATAACTTTATTTGTTGTTGCGCTTTCGCCCTCACCTTCTGTTAATGCAGTAATTTCAGCATCACTAAGAAAAGCCCATTTTTCATTAGTCTCATTTTCAAGGTCCCAGTTTTCTACTAAATTTCCTGTTTTTGCAGGAGGTGCAATTTTTTCAACAATTGATACATTGTCTATGTAAACTTCGCCCGCGGATGTGGGAGGCATATAATAGAACATAAGCTGAGGAACTGCTTCGCTCTGGAATTCAGCAACTGTAAAGGACGTGCTAACATTTGTCCATTCGCCTGCTTCGCCTGTGATAAAGCTGTTTATTGCTCCAACAAGTGCACCATTACCGCCTTCACGCATCATGTAACGTAAACCCATGCCCTCGATATCGGTAACTACCTTTACATCAAAGGAAAAGATATAGGTTTTTCCAACTTCAAGATCTGCAATCTCTGTGTAAGCAACACCCGAGCCCGCAACTTCATAATCAATCAGCAGACCGTTACCGCTTTTGCCGGCTTCAGCACATACTGAATGATTTTTGTCTAATGTCCAGCCCTCTGTCGCTTCAAAATTACCATTTGTAACAAGATTTACACTGTCATCTGCAAGAGCAGGCATAACAAGCAAACTTGCTACAGTAAGTAACATAATAGCTGCCATTAAAATACTTTGTAATTTTTTCACAAAAATCCCTCCATTGTGATAATAGTATAGTATGTATTTTATAATAAAAACGCCCTTTTTCATAGGGAAAATTTTACGATATAAAGGGTGAATTTTATTTTTTTAAATTGCATCAAACTCTATGTTATGAATTCCCGCTTTCAGAATACATTCTTTACCTGGCAATACAACCTCAGCTTGCGTTCCTGCAGGTACTGTTACACAGCATTTTCCGGCATCTGCATCGTATTCCACTGTGATTTCGCCCGAAACACTTGCATAGCTCATTTTTACGCGCGGAACTCTTTTATCCATGTGAGGTTCGATTTTAAAACGTTTATAGCCTTCCTCAAGAGCTTTTATTCCCGCCATATATTCATACATCCATTCAGCAACTGCACCAAAAGAATAATGGTTAAACGAATTCATACCAACATCACCAAATCCGTCAACCTCGTTGTATGAATTCCATCTCTCCCACATTGTTGTTGCTCCCATCTTAATGCAGTAGCCCCATGACGGATATGTTTCATTAAGAAGAAGTGTATACGCAAGCTCGTCATATCCGTTTTCAGATAAAACCGGCAAAAGATATGATGTGCCAACAAAGCCGGTGGACAAATGATTGTTGCGCTCTTTTATTGTTCTGACAAGATGTGCTGCAGTTTTTTCTTTATCTTCATAAAGTCCGAAACGCAATGCCAGAACATAATCACACTGTGTATCCCCTTCTATTTTACCGTCTTTATCAATGAATCTACTGATAAATGCCTGTTTAATCAGTTCATACATTTCAGCGTAATATTTTACATCTTCGTCTTTTCCAAGCTTTTCGGCAATCTCTGCCATAAGCTGTGCGTCAAAGGCAAAGTATGCTGTGCCGGTTATGTTTTTGGGAGTTATACTGTCAACATTCAGCCAATCGCCATAGCCTTTGTCCGGCTGAATATAGTTTTCAGCTCTTGCTGCGAGAAATGCAAAGTAACGCTTCATATCATTATAGCAATTTTCAAGCGCTTCGGTATCTCCATACATTTTCCATAAATGATATGGTATTATAAAAAGTGCATCTCCCCAAGCCGCCGCGGCATTACCTGTAATAAACTTACCACGCGATACATATACTCTCGGAACAACGTTTGGCACCGTGCCATCTGCAAAAATAGCATCCTGAACATCACGCATATATTTTTTGTAAAACTCTCTGGAGTTTAAATTATACATTCCCGTTCTGGCAAAAATCTGTGCATCGCCTGTCCAGCCCATACGTTCATTTCTTTGCGGACAGTCGGTTGGAACATCAAGGAAATTGCTTATCTGTCCCCAAAGCTGATTGCTGTATATTTTATTTACAAGCTTTGAGGATGTTTCTATAAATCCTATCTGCTTACAATCCGATGATAAAACAATTGTTTCAACAGATGTAAGCGGCAGAGAAGATTCTATGTACCTGAAGCCATGGAATGTAAAGCGCGGCATGTACTCCTTTTCTCCGTCACTTCCGGCAACAAAAGTATCTGTCTGTCTTGCTGTACGCAAATTAGCAGTATATAATTCGGTTCCGTCAAGCATTTCGCCAAATCGAAGCTGCAATTTATCGTTCTTTTTTGCACTAAATTTAACACGAACTACACCACTTGCGTTCTGGCCCATATCATATATGTAATTTCCGTGCGAATCACGTGTTTCGCCAATCGACTGTAATGTACGTATATGTCTTATAGGAGGATGCTGTCTTGGTTCGATACGGGCACCTAAAACATAACTCCACACATATACTGCGGGTTCCCATAGGCTGTCATCAAAGTCCGCATTCATCCATCCATCCGGTTCTTTTGATTCATCAAAATATTCACCGTGAATTATGTCTGCATATATGTATCCGCCATAACTTACACGCCAGTTATCATTTACAGTTATTACAGCGCCATCATCCATATGCATCTGCAAACCAAGAGCAACAATTTTATCATAATGGCAGGGACCTACACTGGCAACATTACCTGCATACCAGCCGTCTGCTACAATTGCAGTCAGGCAATGCTTACCCTTTGAAATTGTTATATCAAATTCGTCGTAATAAAGACGTTTAGAAAAGTCGGTCCAGCCCGGTGAGAGGAAATAATCACCAATTTTTTTGCCGTCAAGAAAGACTTCATACACGCCAAGTGCAGTTATATAAAGTTTCGCCTGAGTTTCTTTTTCAACCGAAAAAACGTAACGATAGTATGTGGGCCTGCCACAAAGATGAACATCGGTTTCCAAAGGAATTTTACGAAGTTCTTCAGGCGCAACATAAAATTCAAACTCCATCGCAAACTCCTCCTTATTTTATATCACCTTATTTTAACATATTGTCATCAACTTAAACAAGGGTTAATTTTATGAAAATCAGGGTCTATTTGGTGGAATAACTATCTACCCTTTGACAACTAAAAAAAAGAATGTTAAAATAAAACCGGAGGGAATAAAAATGGATTCTTTTGTACTTAATCGAAGACGAGCACTAAACAGTATGTATCGCGACAACTGTTTTATATACGTCCGCGAATGTGCTGACCCACAGATTATGCCGCACACACACGATTTCCTTGAAATTGTTTATATTACGCAAGGTGCGGGTGTACATTACATTGGCAATGAAATATATAACGTTACTCCCGGAGATGTGTTTATTGTTTCCACAAACGCAACACACTCATTTGTATCTGACGATGCAACCAAACCTTTAATGCACTATGATTGTCTGCTTTTGCTTGATGAAGCAGCTGATCAGGTTGACTTTAGTCTTTTCTCCGATATTGCAACCGACCTTTTCTATAATGTCCTTTTTCCTCAGGATGTTAATCGTGCACCATATATTTATTTAAAGGATACAGACAGGTCGCTAAAGCGTATTCTGGATGCTATGGCAGACGAGACACGGAAGCCACAGGATGACAGTTCAAATCTTCTTTTTGGATGTGCTATAGAGCTACTTGTACTTTTAAGAAGACTTTATAATCAACAATTCGGTAAAAACGAAACAATCCAAAAAAGACGTGAAGGTATTCTCATGGCAATCCACTACCTCGAGAAAAATTACACGCGCAAAATTTCGTTGAACGAGCTGTCACGTATTGCGCTTTTCTCCCCCAATTACTTTTGTACACTGTTTAAAGAAACAACAGGTCTTAATGTAACAGAATATATTCAACAAATACGTAATAAAGAAGCAATTCATCTTTTGCTTTCAACAGACCTGACAGTCCGTGATATTTGCGAACAGGTTGGTTATAGCGACGAGCGATTATTCCGCAGGGTTTTCAGCAAATCAATCGGCTGTACACCCAGTGAATACAGGAAAAAATTTAAGCACTGATACAAAAAAGGCTGAACAATTTGTTCAGCCTTTTATCATTTCCTCTGCTGTAAGCAGTGCTTTTTCAGTTATCTTATCTCCGCTTATCATTCGGGCAATTTCTTTAATGCGTCCCGAATTGTCAAGTTCACAAACTGTAGTGGTAAAATTATCGGCAGATGTATCCTTTTCAATGAGATAATGATTTGTTGCCTGAGCCGCAATTTGTGGTAAGTGAGTAATGCAAAGTATTTGCTTATCTGCTGCAAGTGCTTTAAGCTTTTCGCCTGTTTTCTGGGCTGCTCTGCCACTTATTCCCTGATCAATTTCGTCAAAAATTAAAGTAGGTATGCTATCTGCACGCGACAGTACGCTTTTAAGCGCAAGGCAAATACGCGACATTTCACCACCCGAAGCAATTTTCGACAAAGGTTTTAAGGGTTCTGCCGGATTAGTGGAAATTAAAAATTCGCACGAATTCGCCCCGGTTGGTCCCATGTCTGTATCTTCTAGCGAAATCTTGAATGTTGTTTTCGGCATATCAAGATCAGAAAGTTCTCTCTCTACTCTAGTCTCAATTTCCTGTGCCGCAGTTTTGCGCAGCCCGGATATTTTTTCAGCACTTTCTTTAAGCTTTATCAAAACATTCGAATATTCTTTTTTCTTTTCAGCTATTATTTTTCCACCCGTGTGTACAGATTGAGCCTGCTCGCGAAGTTGAACCCCGTATTCAATAATTTCATTAACAGACATATTGTATTTATTCTTCAGTCTGTAAATAAGGTCAAGTCTTTCTTCAACCCTGTCAAGTTCTTCCTTGGAGTCATTCAAATTATCCGCATAGTCCTGTAGTGTTCGCGCAGTTTCCCGGGTTTTATAAAGTAAATCGTATAATACATCTTTAATTTCGCCAAGCTCTTCATCAAGCAAACTTACAGAATCCAGCGATGACACACCGTTTGACAGCATATCGGTTGCCGACATATCCCCGCCATGAATAAGTTGATATGCTTTGGTAATGCTTTCGCGTATCTTATCAGCGTTGCGAAGTTTTTGCCTTTGTTCAGCAAGAATTTCATCTTCACCCGGCTGAAGATATGCACTTTCTATTTCATCAGCCCAAAAGCTAATAATTTCAAGTCGTTCTGCCGTCTTCACATGTTCGTTTTCGAGTTCTTCTATAGTATGTAAAAGTTCATTCTTTTCTTTATACAGTTTTCTATAGTTATCAAGTTCATTTTCATCACCGGCATACTTATCTACATACTCAATATGAGTAGAAACTTTTATAAGAGAATGACTGTCATTCTGACCGTGAATGTTTAAGATACTGTTACCAATCTCGCGCAGTTCTGATACAGATATCATTTTGCCATTAATCTTACATACATTACGGCCATCTGTGTAAATTTCTCTGCTGATCACAAGATTGTTATCCTCAACCAAAATATTATTTTCATCAAAAAAAACAGATGGTAAGAAAAAAGCCGCATCTACACGGGCACTTTTTTCTCCGTCTCTGATTATATCACGACTTGTACGTGCGCCAAGAACAAAATTAATTGAATCTATTATAAGTGATTTACCCGCACCTGTCTCGCCGGTCAAAACATTAAGGCCGTTGCCGAAACCGATTTCAGCACAGCCTATAACTGCAATATTTGAGATAGCAAGTTGACAAAGCATATTTTCACCTGTTAATCATTATTTTAAGGTTATCAGTAAGTTTTTTTGCATCTTCCTCACTCTTTACAACAACCAAAACAGTATCATCACCACCGATTGTTCCCAGAATCTCGGGGTAATTCATACCTTCAAGCGTTATTGCTGCTGCCTGTGCCATCCCTGAAAGGGTTTTAATCACAATGTTGTTAACAGCATAATTGACGCTTATAACAGAATGTGAGAAAATAGTGTGTATTCTGGAGTTACTGTCCAGCGAATTTTGCGCTCCTGCACGTGCGTAGTGGTATCGTCCGTCTGCAGACTGGCTTTTGACAAGGCGCAGTTCTTTTATGTCCCTTGAAACAGTTGCCTGCGTTACATTAAAACCCAAACGAATAAGTTCATCAGAAAGCTCCTGTTGTGTTTCGATGAATTTTTCTTCTATTATTGTCAAAATTGCATTTTGTCTTTTTATTCTCAAAATAATCACTCCAATCAGAGTATTTGTGGCTACAGTTTATTTCTTAAAAGATCATAAAAGCTCTTATTGTGAAGTCTTATAAGTTGTACAGCATGACTGGACTTTTCGATTCGTACAATATCTCCACCGTGGAGCATATAGTTTTCCTGTCCGTCTGCTGAAATCGCACATTCGTGCTTTGACATTTCACCAATGGTTGCTTCTAAAATAACAGTGTCGGATACTACTATCGGACGTGTGTTAAGCATGTGAGGACAAATCGGCGTTAGAGTTATTGCTTTAACCTCCGGTTCAATAATAGGCCCACCGGCAGCAAGTGAATATGCCGTAGAACCTGCAGGTGTTGAAATTATAAGGCCGTCTGATCTGTATTTATCAACAAACCGTCCATTTGCAGTAACAGAAATCTCTGTAAGACGCGAAAAAGTTCTGCGTGTAATAACAACATCATTTACTGCTTCGGAAGACCAGAGTGTTTCACCATTTCTTATCACCGAAGCTTTTATAAGCATACGTCTGTCGACTTTTGCGTTTTCAAGTAGTTTTTTAAAATCCGTTTCAAATAAATGTTCTTTTTCTGTTCCCGTCAAAAAACCTATATGTCCAAGATTTACTCCGAGCACAGGTTTGTCATATGCTGCTGCACGACGCGCAGCAGACAGCAATGTGCCATCACCGCCTAACGAGATCGCAAAATCACATATATTAAAAATATCACTGTTACCTACAAATGTAACACCATCAAGTAAGCCTCTGTATTTATCTTCAGCGTATAGATGCGCAAAATTCTTAAACCCGGCTATCACCCCTTGGGTATATTCCAGCCCCGGGTCCTTTTCAATGTTTGCGATTAATGCTATCTTTTTTATGCTATTCACCTCTGTATCAGCAAATTTTTTCAATTATAACCTTATCAAAGCCGGCTTTAAATTCTGAAAGCGACGGCAAATCTGTCCCTTCCTTCTGTATCTTTGCAGACGCAAAAGAAATGGCATATTTAAGCGACTCTGTAAAACTCTCATTATGTGCGCATCCATATACATATCCCATAAGAAAACTGTCACCTGCACACACTGTGCTCTTGACCGGAACATTTAACGGAAAGGCTCTGTAAATGCCGCTTTTGTTTGCTGCAACTGCTCCCACCTCTCCCAGAGAAACCAAAACAGTATCAATACCTCTGTTTAAAATTTCAGTAGTTGCTGCACAAACATCATCTATAGTATTAAGTTTTTTACCAATGAGAAGCTCAAGTTCATATCGGTTAGGCTTGATGATACGAGGTTTTGCTTCAATTCCATTTTTAAAAACCTCACCCTCAGCATCAAGCATGGTAACAGCACCGTTGTAATTTGCTATTTCAACAAGTTTTTTATAAATGTCACTGTCTGCACCGGGCGGAATACTTCCGCCTATATGTATATAATCACTCTTTTTTGAAACTTCATCTGTTTTTTTATATATTTCTTCAACATCACGAAGTGTTATGAACGGTCCTATGTCATTTATATCGGTAAAAGTCTGATTTTTCTCATCCGCAATCTTAATATTAACACGTGTTTCACCATCTGTATGCACAAAATCAGTTTCTACTCCGATTTTAACAAGTTCATTTTCTATAAAACAACCGTTTATACCACTTACAAACCCTGCTGCGATTGCATTAAAACCACAAATTTTACTCATTGCAGCAACATTAATGCCTTTACCGCCTATATTGGTTTTTATCTTTTTTGCACGATTTACCGAATTTGCAGCAAACGAATCTACCATGTAGGTTTTATCAATTGCAGGATTGAGGCTTATTGTTGAAATTATCATTTATTCAACTCCTCAGAAATGTATGAAGCAGCTTTTTCCATTGCATCAGCCGCAGACATCTCATCAAAGCCATCCTGGTTTCTGAATTTAAACTCAACAACCTCTTCTCCCGCTTTTTTACCAACTGTAATACGTACAGGCAAACCAATCAAATCAGCATCCTTGAATTTAACGCCGGGACGTTCATCTCTGTCATCATACAGAACCTCTATGCCTTTATTCCAGAGCTGTGTATATATTTTATCAGCAAGTGCCGCCTGAACTTCATCAGCAGGATTTACAACAATAAGACTTACATGATAAGGAGCAAGCGCTGCAGGCCAGATTATGCCATTTTTATCATTATTCTGCTCTATAGAAGCAGCAAGGCAACGGTTAACACCTATGCCGTAGCAACCCATAATTACAGGTTCTTCCTCGCCTGATTCACCGGGGAATGTAAGACCAAGTGCCTTGGAATACTTTGTGCCAAGCTTAAAAATATGCCCAACTTCTATACCATGAGCAGTTGAAAGAGGTTTGCCGCATCTGGGACAGATGTCACCATCTTCAGCAAGACGAAGATCTAAAACCTTTGCGGGTGTAAAATCACGTCCGATTTCAACATTTATAAAATGATAATCTGTTTCATTTGCGCCTACTGCAAAGCTTTTCATTTCAGCAACTTCAAGATCTGCGTAAACTTCAATCCCAAGACCAACAGGGCCGGCAAAGCCTACCTGTGCATTGGTTATTTCTCTTACATCCGCAGCATCTGCAAGAGCAATTTCTGTTGCTCCGAGGAAATTCTGCAGTTTAACCTCGTTAACTTCTCTATCACCTCTTACCATAACAGCAACAAATTTGTCATCTGCTTTGTAAATAAGAGTTTTTGCAAACATATAAGGCTCAACCTTAAGGAATTCTACAAGTTCTTCTATCGTGTGAACATTGGGTGTAAATATTTTTTCAATTTCTTTGCCATTGGATTCAAACTTTTTACCATCCGGCACACATTCAGCCTTTTCGTCGTTTGCAGCGTATCCACAGGTCTTACAGGTAACAATTACAGCTTCACCCACTTCGGACGTAACCATATATTCCTGTGAACCTGAGCCGCCCATTGCACCTGAATCAGCATCCACAACAATGTAATCAAGACCCATTCTGTCAAAAATACGGCAGTATGCCTCATACATCTTTTTATAGGATACATCAAGACCCTCTGCCGATGTGTCAAAGCTATATGCATCCTTCATTATAAATTCACGGCTACGCATAACACCAAAACGCGGACGTCTTTCGTCACGGTATTTGGTCTGTATCTGATACAGAGTCATGGGAAGCTGTTTGTACGAATGTACTTCGCTCTTAACAGTTTCTGTGAAAATTTCCTCATGTGTGGGTCCCAAACAAAAATCTCTGCTATTTCTGTCCTGAAAACGGAACATTTCAGGTCCGAATACATCCCAACGACCTGAAGCACGATAAAATTCAGCAGGCAGAACAGCGCTCATTAAAAGTTCCTGTGCTCCTGCACGATCCATTTCCTGTCTTATTATATTCTCTGCTTTTTTAAGCGAGCGAAGTCCAAGAGGCAGATATGAATAAACGCCTGCCGCGAGTTTTCTTATCATTGCGGCACGCATCATAAGCTGATGACTTGCTATTTCCGCTTCAGCAGGTACTTCTCTGAGTGTAGGCATTAAAAGTTTTGATACTTTCATAATTCTTTTGTCCCCCAAAATTCTATATTTGTAATAAATTATATAATAACAGATTTTAAAAATAAAATCAATAAAATATAAGTATTTTTTCTTTGATTATTATAAAGAATATAAAAAAATATAAGTTAACAGAAAATTAATAAATCAAAGTATTGTATTAAATTTATATTTTTGCTATAATACAGTCAAAGGAGATGATACTTTGGCAAAAGAACAAAAGCATATGACCAGCATTGGCGGGCAGGCTGTCATTGAAGGTGTTATGATGCGCGGACCGCTCGGAGTTGCTGTTGCAGTACGTAAGCCGGATGGCGAAATAGTTGTTGATAAAAGCTTATCTGCCCCCAAAGCGCAAACAAATAAATTATTAAAATTACCTATAATTCGCGGCGTTGTTAATTTTATTTCCTCTATGGTGCTGGGTGTTAAAGCCCTGACCTTCAGCGCTGACTTTGTCGATATCGAAGAGGATGATCCTGATTACAAGCCTTCAAAATTTGAAACTTTTCTCCAAAACAAGTTTGGTGATAAAACAAAAGATATCGTAATATATTTTTCTGTTTTTCTTGCACTTATAATGGGTATAGGACTATTTATTCTCCTCCCCACCTTTATTGCAAGCTTTTTAACCAAATTCCAGATGCCGGACATGCTTAAGACACTTATTGAAGGCGTTATACGCATTCTTATCTTTATGATATATATTATTGCAGTTTCGCAGATGAAGGATATCAAGCGTGTTTTCGAATATCACGGTGCAGAGCATAAAACAATTTTCGCATACGAAAACGGCGAAGAACTTACGCCTGAAAATGTACGCAAATATTCACGACTTCATCCCCGCTGCGGAACAAATTTCTTGCTGATTGTAATGATAGTAAGTATAATTATTTTCTCTTTTCTTTCTTGGAGCAATGTATGGCTGCGTATGTTATCAAGACTCGCACTTCTCCCTGTTGTTGCCGGAGTAAGCTATGAGATAATAAAGTTTGCAGGCAGACATCAGACAGGGCTTTGTGCAATTCTCTGCAAACCCGGATTGTGGTTGCAACTTCTCACAACACGCGAACCTGATGACAGTCAACTTGAGGTTGCAATAGCGGCACTTTTAAATGTTAAAACAGAAAACAAAGAGGATGACAAATGGTAATACACACTCTTTTGTCCAATGCTGCAAAACAGATTGATAAACTTGATGCAGAGGTTTTGCTGGCTCACATTCTGGAATGTTCACGGACGGATTTATTTTTAAACAGGAATTTAACAGTTACAAAATCACAAGAAGCGCTTTTTGAGTCTTATGTCCAAAAGCGCTCTTTTGGTTGTCCTGTTTCTTATATAACCGGAACAAAGGAATTCTATTCACTTAATTTTTACGTCGGAGAGGATGTCCTCATCCCCCGTCCTGACACCGAAACGCTTGTTGACTTTGCAATCCCGCTTTCAAAAAACAAGCGCGTGCTTGATATATGCTGCGGTTCGGGTTGTATTGGCATAAGCACCTATTTAAATGCCAAAGCTTCTTCCTTATCATTATGCGATATATCTGATAAAGCTCTTGAAATCACAAGAAGAAATTTAAATACACACAAGATAACTGCAAATGTTTTTAAAATTGATATTTTATCGCAAGAGCTGCACGGCGAATATGATATAATACTTTCAAATCCACCCTATATCGAAACCAAGATAATTGACACGCTCGACAGGGATGTAAAAGAGTTTGAACCTTTATCCGCACTTGACGGCGGTGAGGACGGACTTATATTTTACCCCGTAATTGCTGAAAAAGCTCATAAAATTCTCACTCAAAACGGGTATCTAATATTCGAAATAGGTTATAATCAGGCAGAGCAGGTTACCGATATGATGAGCGAATTATTTTACGATGTGAAAGTCATAAAGGATCTTGCCGGTAACGACCGGGTTGTATCCGGAAGAAAAAAATAATCATATAATATACTGAGGTGATTTTATATGATTAAACCCTATGACAGGACCAAAGCGGTTAATTATGCTTTAAAATGGGCATATGGTCGCAATCCTGCTTATTTTGACTTTTCTACCCTCGGTGGAGATTGTACAAATTTTGCATCACAGTGTATTTATGCCGGAAGCGGTGTTATGAACTACACTCCTGATACGGGTTGGTATTATGTGAATATAAATGACAGAGCTCCCGCCTGGACAGGCGTGGAGTTTTTGTATGACTTTTTGACAAACAACCGCTCCCGTGCGGTATTTGCCGAGGAAACAGACATAACCAATATGTTGCCCGGCGATATAATTCAACTCGGAAATGAAAACAGATTTTACCATACCCTGATTATATCACAAACTGGCAGCGTCCCCTCTTTTGACAGCATTAAGGTTTGTGCGCACACATTTAACGCAAAAAACCGCGCTCTTAGCAGTTACAACTTTGCAAGAGTGCGGTTTTTAAGCATAAAAGGTGTTTATATATGATTATTTGTAAGACTTTATAAATTCGTTAATTTCATCAAAGGATTTGATGCCGGTAGTAGCACCCATAGCCATTACACAATGTGCACCAACTGCATTGGCAAAACGTCCGCATTCTTCAAAGGAAAGGCCCTTTGCCATAGCAGACAGAAAGCCTGCACAGAAACTGTCACCTGCACCTGTTGTATCAACAGCTTTAACCTTGAAGCATGGTATTATAACCGGCTCTGAATCTTTTGTTTCTCTCATATAGCATCCGCGACTACCAAGTTTAATAACAACCTTCGACACTCCCATTCCAAAGAAAACGTCGGCAATTTTGTCTGGTTCTGTTTCACCACTGAGTTCAATGGCTTCATCAATACTTGGCAGGAAAATATCTATGTATTCCATGCAAGGCTGAAGAACCTTCATCCATCTGCCCTGACTGTCCCAGGCAGTATCAAGAACGGTTGTCTTGCCCATTTCTTTACACTTCTTTAATACCTTTGCACAGCATTCGCCGTCAAAGCTATCCATCAGCATTGTTCCTGCAACGAAAATTATGTCTGAATCATTGATTACATCCCAGTTTACATCCTCATAGCAAAACGTTCCGTTTGCACCTACGGTATGTAAAAAGCTTCTTTCTCCGTTTGATGATGACAGTACGACAGACGCAGATGTCTGTACATTTTCATCAATGGCAATACCTCTTGTATCAACGCCGTATTTAACAAGCGCATCTTTAAGGAATTCACCAAAGCTGTCATTACCAACCTTACCCAAAACAGCCGTTTTTATGCCGATTTTCGCCATATCAATACCCGCGCTCATTGCACAGCCGCCGGTATATGTTTCAATAGACGAAACACGCTCCAGCAAACCGGGTGCAGGAATTTTGTCAACCGGCTTTGTAATAACATCGGCAACCAAAATACCTATACAG
>JAZNUH010000137.1:0-28698 GCA_045592225.1 Clostridia bacterium
AAGGGTTGGGCTGTTCGCCCATTAAAGCGGTACGCGAGCTGGGTTCAGAACGTCGTGAGACAGTTCGGTCCCTATCTGTCGCGGGCGTAGGATATTTGAGAGGAGCTGTCCTTAGTACGAGAGGACCGGGATGGACGTACCAATGGTGCACCGGTTGTCGTGCCAACGGCATGGCCGGGTAGCCAAGTACGGACGGGATAAACGCTGAAGGCATCTAAGCGTGAAGCCCCCCTCAAGATAAGATATCCCATTGCTTCAAGCAAGTAAGGTCAGATGAAGACTACATCGTAGATAGGTCACAGGTGTAAGTACAGAGATGTATTCAGCTGAGTGATACTAATAGACCGAGGGCTTAACCAAGAAAGGTAAGAGTCCAAAACAAAGTAGCGTTATTTGGTTTTGAAGGTACAAACCTTCTAATTAAATCCGGTGATAATGACACGGAGGTCACACCTGTTCCCATCCCGAACACAGAAGTTAAGCTCCGTAGTGCCGATGATACTTGGTGGGAGACCGCCTGGGAAAGTAGGTCGTTGCCGGAACATAAAAAAGGAATTGCTTATTTTAGATAGGCAGTTCTTTTTTTGTTTTACAAATAAAAAAAGCACCGCCGTAGCAGTGCTTTTTACTACATCTTTGAGTTAATTGTCATCATCATTCCAACCTGATACTATATGAAGCTCACCTGAATCCATATCCATCGCCATATTATCTGATATACGCATCATGAGATTTCCGTCGGAATCGATACCCAAGTTTCCTGATGATGAGAAAATAAAATCTCCGTCTTCAAAATCAAATATTGATCTGGCCATTACATACCCCTCCTTTATAAGTTCGAATTGTAGTGCTGAATACGGTCATACAGATAGTTCACTGTACCAATTTGCTCACGGACACCAGGAATATCTGAAGAAATTTCAATTTTAATTAAGTTTGTTATTATTCCGTCTGTCGCCTGTGGAGTGAAATAACTAATGAGAGTTCCGCCGTCATAATATCGAATATGTTTTGCACATGAGTTAAAATATGCTTCCTTTACAGTTTCCGAATCGGGATTATCTGCTTCAAGATTCATATAATATGACACAGAAGAATCGAGGAGATATTTAAGCTTTTTAGAAGCATACTCATTATGTGCTACGGCGGCACTCAATGCATTCGTGGTAAATTTACTGCCTGTTTTAATTAACCGTTCAATAAGCTTATCAAGGAACGGAAATATAAACAGTTGTGATTTTTCTGTATGATCCGTAATTTCAAATTCTTTTAAGAAATATTCCAATACTTTATCGTTTGCACGGCTTAGTGCGTCAAGCACTTCGTCATTGATGTAATTTGTGCTTTCATTCTGTACGACGGAATAATTGCACACCTGATACAGTATTGGCATTTCTTTTGCACGAAGTTGGGTTAGCATTTCTGTATCGTTATGTTCGATAGCAAGCAAAATCATTTTTGTTCGTAAATCAGAACACATTTTCATACGATAATCAAGCACATTTATATTATTTATCATTGCGGGGTCGCATTTGATACTGGTACCTGCGCCAAAAGTAGTGTAAAAATGCGTGTCTTCATCGGTATCTGTGAACCATATGTATTTATTGTCTGTAAGATATTTAAGCAGATTATAGTTTTTGAATTCCAGTGCATAATCAATAACTGTTTTTCCGTATTCGTCGGCATTCAGTATTAACTTATCTTCTCTGTTAACATATTCTTCCCAATCGTGCTTATCATCAGACAGCGCAAGACTGTAGTTTGTAACGTGGTTGGAATGGGGAGCAAAGTGCTGACCGGCACTAAGTATTTCTTCGCAGGATTTGTCTAAAAGCTTTGAAAAAATTGGCAGATATTCCAAGGGAATACCCTGATTTCCGTTCAGTATCTGAGAAAGTTGGTTTGCCATTCTGCGTATTTCGGCTTCGTCTGTAGAACGTTGGAGCAATTCCAGACATTTCTTGCCAAACTGACGTTCAGACGGAAATCTACTCTGACCGATGGTGTTTCGTACAAAGATACCGATTTCTGTGTTATTTGCAACTTTAAACATTTTAATCACCTCTTGCGTTTATTATAAAAAAAAATACATGCAAATGATACCTCTAATTTATGTGCATAAAAATGCACATTTTTTTAAAACTTCAAATAATGTATGGTTTTTCCATACATTATATCTTTTTGCAACTTATATGTCAACAAAACAACAAAAAAGTGGCATAATTTTATGCCACTTTGAAAACAGAGTATATATGAATTATTATTCCTTCTCTCCTGCAAGAATCTGCCTGAAAAGCTTAAAGGTAATGCTTGAGTTTAACTCTCTTGCATCCTTGGGATAAAAGCTTTCGGCATTTTTGGAGAAAAACTTTGAAGAATAGTAGTTCATAAGCTCATCGTCAGATTTTCCTTCTTGTATAAATTTAAGCAAATCGTCGGCGGTTTCTTTTGCAACTCTTTCACTTGACAGAATATAATTCTGCGCCTCTTCGCCTGTCATAATGCCGTAGTGGGGAACAAGGATGCTGTCGATGTCCAGCTCGCGGACTCTTTTAATAGAATCCATTGTCATTTTATATCCTACGAGATATGATGGGAAGAAAACACCGTCACCGGCATAAATACCCAGAGTTTCCGAACCGAGAAGAAGCTTATTCTCGGTGAGATAAAATCCTACAGAGCATTTTGTATGACCGGGGAGATTAAGAGCTTGAAAATGCATATCTCCTGCATCTATAGTGTCACCGTCTGCGACAGTAATGTCTACCCGCAGATTATCAATAAGATCGGTATATTCATTTACCCCGCATTTTGCTGCAAATTTTTTGTCGAGGTCACGCATAACCGCTCTGGCGGTAGGCTTTGCAAATATTTTTGCCGCATATTCACCGGCAACAACCTTTGCTTCGGGCCAGTATTCAAGCACATAAGCGGAGGCAAGAGCGTGATCGTAGTGAGAATGGGAGAGAAATATGTAATCAAGCTTTCTGTCGCCAAGCTCTTTTTTTATGTTGTCGGCAATTATAAAGCCGTTAAAGGCAAAGCCTGAATCGTAGAGAATTGCAGTTTTACCGTCATCTATTAAAAATGCATTTTCGCCGTTGTGGGCACGTACATCTGTAATTTTTATGTTCATATATATCACTCCTTTTTATGGTAACAGTATACCACATAAAAAGAGCTGTGGCAAATACCACAGCTAAAAATCACATATTTTTTTCGATTTTTAAAAGTCGGTTATACTTGGCTGTGCGCTCTCCTCTGCAGGGGGCGCCTGTTTTAATCTGACCTGCACAAAGGCCAACAGTCAGGTCTGCTATGAAGGTGTCCTCAGTTTCGCCTGAACGATGTGAAATTATGGTGCCAAAGCCTGCAGATTTTGCCAGAGCAACCGTATCGGCTGTTTCGGTAAGTGTTCCTACCTGATTGGGTTTTATCAGAATAGCATTACAGGATTTTCGTTCAATACCTGCTTTAAGTCTGGTGCTGTTTGTAACAAAAAGGTCATCACCAACAACCTGAACCCTGCCTGAAAGCTTTTTGTATAAGCTGGACCAGGTGTCCCAATCATCCTCTGCGGCAGGGTCTTCGAGAGATATTATGGGATATTTGGCACAAAGGGTATCCCAGTAATTTATAAGCTCCTCGCGGCAGTAACGCGCGCCCGACTTTGGTTTTACATAAATGCCGTATTTGTACCATTCGGATGCGGCGGCGTCAATTGCAAGCTTTACATCTGACCCGGGAGTGTAACCACTTTTTTCTATTGCCTCACATATAAGCATAAGCGCCTCTTCTTCGTTGGCAAGATCGGGTGCGACACCGCCTTCGTCTCCTACGGCGGCAGAATGCCCTTTTGAGACAAGTATTTTGCGTAGATTGGAATTTATATGAACGCACATCATAAGTCCCTCTGAGAAGGATTTTGCCCCTGTCGGGACTATCATAAACTCCTGTATGTCAATGTTATTGGCTGCATGAGCGCCACCGTTTAAAATGTTCATCATAGGAAGAGGCATGGCGGATGCAAAGGTACCGCCTATATAACGGTACAGGGGCATATCAAGATAATTGGATGCAGCCTTTGCGCAGGCGAGAGAAACAGATAAAATTGCATTGGCGCCAAGCATTGATTTGTCAGGTGTGCCATCCAGGGAAAGCATGGTGGAGTCAATGTGGCGTTGCATGGAAGCATCTGCTCCCATAAGAGCATTTTTTATAGTGGTATTAACATTATTTACCGCGTTGAGCACACCTTTACCACCATATCGGGAGGGATTGCCGTCGCGAAGTTCGAGAGCCTCGTGCGAGCCTGCCGATGCCCCGGAGGGAACAGAAGCAGTTCCGGTTACCTTATTACATAGTGTGACAGTGGTTTCAATGGTGGGATTACCGCGCGAGTCCAGAATTTCTGTGGCAACTATATTGGTTATGTTCATAGTCATACCTTCCTTCTTTTTGGTTATTTTATCCGCAAAAATACAATTTATTCACATTGACATAAAGGAAGATTTAAAGTATAATTTACTTATAAATTCAGAAAGGCAAGGCTCTTTATGAAAAAAACAGTAATTATAACAGGCGGAGCAAAGGGAATAGGTGCGGCGCTTTGCCGTGGTTTCGCATCGGCAGGCTGGAACGTTGTTATAGGCTACCTTACGTCGGAAGAAAAGGCACATCGGCTTGCAGAGGAAACAGGCGCTTTGTGTATGGCAGTTGATGTACGTCACGCTGACCAATGTGCAAAGCTTATACAGTTTGCGGTTGACAGCTTTGGTGGTATAGATTTGCTTATCAATAATGCCGGTATAGCAGGGCAAAAGCTTTTTACTGATATTACCGAAGAAGAATGGGACAATATGTTTGCGGTCAATGTAAAGGGGGCATATAATTGTACCCGTGCAGTAATGCCGCACTTTATTCATAAAAAACAGGGTGATATAATAAACATATCTTCAATATGGGGTATGGTGGGAGCATCCTGTGAGGTACATTATTCGGCGTCAAAGGCGGCGCTTATCGGTTTTACAAAAGCGCTTGCAAAAGAGGTGGCACCCTCGGGCATAAGAGTAAATTGTATTGCACCCGGAATTATACAGACCGATATGATGGCGGCTTTCACCCGGGAGGAAATTGAAGAACTCAAAGAAGAAACACCGCTTATGAAACTGGGCAGAGGTGAGGATATTGCCCGCGCGGCACTGTATCTGGCGGAGGATGAGTTTGTGACAGGACAGGTTTTAAGTCCTAACGGAGGATTTGTGATTATATAAAGTAAGAAAATATATAAAAATAAAATATTTTTGTAAAAAAGGCTTGACTTGGTGGAATTTGTGTGTTACAATCATATATACTTCCGAGTGAAGTCTTTTTTTATGTAGATTGTTTTTGAATGTGAGGTGTCCATAATGAGAGTAAAAATTACATTGGCGTGTTCAGAATGTAAACAGCGCAACTATAACACAATGAAGAATAAAAAGAACACCCCTGACCGTTTAGAGATGAACAAGTACTGCAGATTCTGCAAGAAGCATACATCTCATAAAGAAACAAAATAATCGGGTCAGGAAAAAACCATTCCTGTTCGAGGAGGTAAAACTGTGAAGAAATTTTTTGGTCGTATAGGCAAATTTTTCAAGGATATCAAGGCAGAACTGAAAAAGGTTATCTGGCCTACACGCAAGCAGCTTGTTAACAACACGCTGATTGTATTAGCATGCATTTTAATTATTGGTGCAGCTATTTGGATTCTTGATTTTCTGTTCGGCATGGGCGCTGATTTCATGCTCGGCCGCTAATTAACCGGGAAGGAGGAAGAGACTTTTAAGTCTCGACGAAGTATGGCAGGTACTGCTAAATGGTATGTGGCTCACACATATTCCGGTTATGAAAACAAGGTTAAAGCAAATATCGAAAAAACTATAGAAAACCGCGGAATGCAGGATCTTATTCTTGACATCCGTGTTCCTACCGAAGAGGTTGTTGAACAAAAGGGTGAGGAAAAGAAGGTTACTGTGCGTAAAATCTATCCCGGTTACGTGTTTGTAAAAATGATTATTACCGATGAGAGCTGGTACGTTGTAAGAAATACAAGAGGTGTTACCGGCTTTGTAGGTCCCGGCTCCAAGCCTGTTCCCTTAAGTGAAGCAGAGGTTGCGGCAATGGGCGTTGAAGCACGTACCGTTAAGGTGGATTTTGCTGTGGGTGACAATATCCGCATAACCGAAGGCTCTTTCGAAAGCTTTATCGGAGTTGTTGAAGAAATAAATCCGGAAAAGAACACACTTAAGGTATGCGTGTCCATGTTTGGACGTGAAATACCCATTGAACTTGAGTTCCATCAGGTTGAACCCTTGGATTAATAAGCGATTGTCGCTTGTTATATAGTGGGAGGACACAAAGTGTCCGCCAGTTACCACATTTGTTACGAGGAGGTGTAATAAAATGGCACAGAAAATTACGGGATACATTAAACTTCAGATTCCCGCAGGAAAGGCAACACCGGCTCCCCCTGTAGGTCCTGCTTTGGGTCAGCACGGCGTTAACATCGTTCAGTTCACAAAAGAATTTAACGAAAGAACAGCCAAAGATGCTGGTCTTATTATACCGGTTATTATTACCGTGTATGCAGACAGATCCTTCAGCTTTGTTACCAAGACTCCGCCTGCAGCAGTTCTTTTAAAGAAGGCTTGCAAAATTGATAGCGGCTCCGGAGTACCTAACAAGACAAAAGTTGCTACAGTTACAAAGGCTCAGCTTAAAGAAATCGCTGAGACAAAGATGGCTGACCTTAACGCAGCAAGCGTTGAAGCTGCCATGAGCATGATTGCAGGTACTGCAAGAAGCATGGGTATCACAGTTGAAGATTAAAAATCAGTGGGAGGAGTGAAAGCTCCGAAATTACCACAGGGAGGTTAATACGAACCATGAAAAGAGGAAAAAATTATCAGGAGAGCGCTAAGCTTATCGATCGCAGCAAGCTGTACGATATCGAAGAAGCATTTGAAGCTGCTGTAAAAGCATCAAAGGCTAAATTCGACGAAACAGTTGAAGCTCACATCAAGCTGGGCGTTGACTCAAGACATGCTGACCAGCAGGTCAGAGGAGCAGTTGTGCTCCCTCACGGAACTGGTAAAACCATCCGTGTTCTGGTATTCGCAAAGGGCGAAAAGGCTACAGAAGCTGAAGCAGCCGGCGCTGACTTTGTAGGCGCAGAAGATCTGGTACAGAAAATCCAGAGCGAAAACTGGTTTGAATTTGACGTAGTTGTTGCAACTCCCGATATGATGGGTGTTGTAGGCCGTATCGGTCGTGTTCTTGGTCCTAAGGGCCTTATGCCTAACCCCAAGGCAGGTACAGTAACAATGGATGTTGCTCGTGCTATCAGCGAAATCAAAGCCGGTAAAATCGAATACCGTCTTGACAAAACCAATATTATACACTGCCCCATCGGCAAAGTTTCTTTCGGTAAGGAAAAGCTTACAGAAAACTTTAACACATTGATGAGCGCAATTATCAAGGCTAAGCCCGCAGCAGCTAAAGGTCAGTACCTTAAGAGTGTTGCAGTTGCATCCACAATGGGCCCGGGCATCAAGCTCAACCCCGCTAGAATCAGCGAATAAAAAAGGGTTGACAAATCTTTGGGTATATGATATAATACCAATATATTAAATATCCGCAGACAGCAGGTAGCTTTTGTGTAAATCCTGCCGAGGAAAAAACCAAGACTTTTAAAGGGTTTTCTGTCTGTGGATGGAAAACCCTTGTTTTTTCAAACAACGGATTAAAAAAATTGAGGAGGTGGACGACACATGCCTAGCGCAAAAATTTTAAGTCAGAAGCAGGAACAGGTTGCACAGCTCGCTGAAAAGATGAAGTCAGCTGCATCGGGTATCCTGGTTGATTACCGCGGACTTACAGTTTCAGAAGATACTGAACTTCGTAACAAACTTCGTGAAGCAGGTGTTGAGTATAAGGTTGTTAAAAATACTCTTACCAGATTCGCAGCAAACCAGATCGGTTTCGAAGGACTGGATGAAATTTTAAACGGACCTACATCAATGGCGCTTAGCTTTGAAGATCCTGTTGCACCCGCAAAAATCTTATCTGATTTTGCAAAAACAAACACAAATCTTGAAATTAAGTCAGGTTTCTTAGATGGCAAAGTTCTGTCCCTTGATGAAATCAAGACTCTGGCAGCAACACCGTCAAGAGATACATTAATTGCTAAGATTATGGGTAGCTTGAACTCACCTGTATCATCACTGGTTAGAGCTCTCCAGGCTATCGTTGACAAGGGCGTTGAACCCGCAGAAGCAGCAGCTGCTGTAGCAGCAGAAGCAGCACCTGCAGAAGAAGCAGCAGAAGCTCCCGCAGAGGAAGCTCCCGCAGCTGAAGAAAAAACAGAATAATTTATTTTAAAAATAGGAGGATTAATAAAATGAGTAAACTTGAACAGATTATTGCTGACATCAAAGAACTTAAATTATTAGAAGTTGCAGAACTGGTAAAAATGATGGAAGAAGAATTCGGCGTAAGCGCAGCTGCTACAGTTGCAGTTGTTGCAGGTGGTGGCGATGCTGCTCCCGCTGCTGAAGAAAAGAGCGAATTTGACGTTGTTCTCGCTGACGCAGGCGCAGAAAAGATCAAGGTTATCAAAGTTGTTCGCGAAATCACAGGTCTCGGTCTTAAAGAAGCTAAGGAACTGGTTGACGGCGCTCCCAAGACAATTAAGGAAGCTCTGGGCAAAGAAGATGCTGAAGCTTACAAGGCTAAACTTGAAGAAGTTGGTGCAAAGGTTGAACTTAAATAGTTTTAGATTTGCACTAAACTAAAATGCTTATAATGGACAAATCCCGACTGACCGATTCAGAACAGGATTTGTCCATTGTTTTTAATTTTGATTTGTGAGGATAAGTTTTTATGTGGGAACTGTTTTTAACCTTTTGTAAAATAGGTGCATGTACATTTGGCGGAGGCTATTCAATGCTTCCTATAATAAAACGCGAAATAGTTGAAAATAAAAAATGGGCAACTGATGAAGAAGTTTCTGATTACTTTGTAATTGGTCAGTGTACACCCGGTGTAATAGCAGTTAATACCGCAACCTTTATAGGATGCAAGGTAAAGGGCATCCGGGGCGGAGCGGCGGCTACACTGGGAGTAATAACACCACCGTTTTTTATAATTTTAATTATTGCGGCATTTGTACAAGCCTTTGCAGAATATAAAATTGTGCAGGATGCTCTGTGGGGCATAAGGGTTGCAGTTGCAGCACTCATAGTAAATGCATTTATAAAGCTTGCCAAAAGTAATGTAAAGGATATTGCAGGAGTAATATTATTTGCGACGGCATTTGCCTGCTCAATGTTTTTGAATGTTCCTATAACCCTGTTGGTTATTGCAGCGGCAATGCTCGGGATAATTATTAAAGCGGTTATAAAAAGGAGGAAGGTATGATGATATACATTACTCTTTTTGCGGAATTTTTAAAAACCGGTCTTTTCGCGGTGGGCGGCGGTCTGGCAACATTACCGTTTCTGTATGATATGGCAGAGAAGTATGCCTGGTTTACAAAGGAAATGCTTGCCAATATGATTGCCATTGCCGAGTCAACACCGGGACCCATTGGCGTAAATGTTGCTACCTATGCCGGATTCAGTGCGGCAGGCTTACCCGGTGCGGCGTGTGCTACATTGGGGCTTGTGTTACCATCATTTATAATAATTGCAATAATTTCGAGGTTTTTAAAACGCTTTGGTTCAAACTTTTATGTACAATCGGCTTTTTACGGAATACGCCCTGCGGCAACCGCACTTATTGCAGTGGCAGCGATAAGTATGATTAAAACGGCAATATGGTCAACGGAACAGTTTGATATAATTGCGACAGTAATGTTTTTGATACTTATAGTACTGACAAATAAATTCAAAAAACTACATCCTATCTGGTTTATTGTCCTGGCGGCAGTGATAGGAATGATAAAGGGGGCTATAGCATAATGAAATACCGTAAACTGGGAAAAACCGGCATAGAAACATCAGCACTTGGCTTTGGAGGACTAAGGTTTCCGCTTGCTAATGACGGTAGCGTAAACGAGGCGGAGGCAATAAAAATGCTCCGACACGCGATTGACAATGGAGTTAACTATATTGATACGGGATATATATATCACGACGGTGCTTCGGAAACAATAATTGGTAAAGCACTTAAGGATGGCTACAGAGAGAGGGTGCAGATTGCCACAAAAAGCCCATTATGGATGCTTGAAAGCGCCGATGATTTTGACAGGATACTGAATGAACAGCTGAAAAGACTTGATACAGACTGCATAGATTTTTATCTTTTTCATGCGGTTTCAGGTGATAATTGGGAAAACAAGGTTAAAAAGTTTGGACTTTTAGAAAAGATTAAAAAGGCGCAGAAGGAAGGCAAAATAACCCACACAGGATTTTCTTATCACGATAATTATGAAAACTTTATCAAAGTTCTGGACGAATTTGACGGATGCGATGTATGTCAGATTCAGATGAACTATGTGGATGTTAACAATCAGGCTACACTTAAGGGACTTTATGAGGCGGCTGAAAGAGGAATAGGCGTAATCATTATGGAACCGGTACGTGGCGGCAGACTTGCTCCGCCACCTCCTCAGGTTGCCAAGGTGCTTACAGAGGACAAGCCCCAGGCACGCCACGCCCTTGACTTTCTCTGGGATATAGAAGGAGTAAGCATGGTGTTAAGCGGAATGAGTAATATGGAGCAGCTTGAGCAAAACCTTGCGTGGGCAAATGAAGCCTGCCCCGGAATGTTAACCGCAGAGCAGAGAGAAATGTATGCGGAAGCGGAGAAAGTGTGGAAAACGGCGGCAAATGTACCCTGTACCAAGTGCGGATATTGCATGCCCTGTCCTGCTGGGCTGGATATTCCCGAAATGTATGAGGCATTTAACCTGGCGGCAATAAAGTCGGCAAAAAAGGTTGTTGAACAGTACGGATACATATCCGAAAAGGCGGCAGCCTGTGTTTCCTGCGGACAGTGTACCGATATTTGTCCGCAGAAAATAGATGGCGCAGAAGAAATGAAAAGAATAGTAAACCTTAAAATACTGCCCAAAGATTAAGGCAAGGCGCTAAAACAACCTTGCCACACAAGTGAACAGGAAGCAAAGGGTCATTCCCATAACGGTTGGAATGACAGCGGACAAAACTGTCCAGCCTATGCTCCCTGTTTCTTTTTTTATTGTGAGCAGAGTGGTGGAACAGGGCCAGTGCATAAGCGAAAAGATAACGATATTTACGGCGGTCAGCCAAGTCCAGCCGTTGCTTGTAAAAAGTGTATGCATAGCCGAAAGGCTTTGCAGCTCGGTAAGTGTGCCTCCGGAAAGGTATGTCATTACTATAATGGGGATAACAATTTCGTTTGCCGGCAAACCCAAAATAAAAGCTGCAAGTATTACTCCGTCAAGTCCCAAACAGCGGGCAAAGGGGTCTAAAAATGTGCTGAAGCGGGAGATGAGCGTTACACCACCGGGACTTATGTTTGCTAAAAGCCATATTACAAGACCGGTGGGGGCAGCAATTGATACAGCTCTTCCGAGCACAAACAGAGTGCGGTCAAAAACTGAACGGATAAGCACTCTGCCAATATCGGGGCGACGATAGGGCGGCAGTTCCAGGGTGAAAGAAGACGGAGTGCCACGGAGAAGAGTTTTGGACAAAATAAAGGACACAAGAAATGTGGCACATATACCAAGCATTACCACGGCAGTAAGCATAACAGCACCGGCTATACCTTGAAACGGAGAGATTATATGCGCGGCAAAAAACATGGTTATAATTGATATCAGCATAGGAAATCTTCCGTTGCACGGCACGAAATTGTTTGTAAGTATGGCGATAAGCCGTTCTCTTGGAGAATCAATTATCCTGCAACCGATTACACCTGCGGCATTACACCCAAAGCCCATACACATAGTAAGCGCCTGTTTTCCGCAGGCACAGCATTTTCGGAATGTTTTGTCAAGATTAAATGCAACGCGTGGCAAATACCCCAAATCCTCAAGCAGGGTGAACAAGGGGAAAAATATTGCCATAGGCGGAAGCATAACAGAAACCACCCACGCGGTAACCCGGTACACACCCAATATAAGGGGGTTGTATACAAAAGGCGGAACACCTGCGCGGATGCATAAGCTGAGCAGTATATCCTGTAAAGCAAAAAGAGGACGCGATAAAAGGGATGAAATTACATTTGCTCCGCTTATGGTTAAAAAAAAGACCGCACATAAAAGAAAAAGCATAATAGGTATTCCGGTCAGCCTGCCGGTAAGAAGTTTGTCTGTTTTTCTGTCGGAGGCATTGTAATTACGGTTGCCAAAAAACACAGTATCTGAACATAAATCCTCTGCTGTTTTAATAATGGAGGTTACGATAGAGTCGGCAAAGCTTTCGCCGGAAATACCCTCGCTATCAAGTAGCTTGCGCGCGCTTGTTACGGCGGCGGTTATTTCTTCGTCAGCGGAAAAATCATACCCGGTATAATTGCAGATAGAATTTACAAGTCCCGGCTCACCCTCAATAAGCCGCAGGGCAAGCCAGCGGAGCCCTATGGGGCGTGAAAAAGATTTGTGCTTCAGTACATCTGCCACTTTGTTCAGTGCATTTTCAACAGGCGTGATGTATTGTACTTGTAAAACAGTGTCAGGGGTGTGGCGAACAACATCCTGTACGGCGTCCATAAGCGCTGGCAGATTTTTACCCCTGCGCGCACTTGTACCTATAACAGGTATACCTAGTTTTTGAGAAAGGCGTGGCAGGTCAATGTGTATGCTCTTTTTTTCTGCCTCGTCCATAAGATTTACACACAGCACAGCACTGCCGGTTATTTCAAGTGTCTGCAGTAAAAGATTAAGGTTACGCTCAAGGCAGGTGGCATCGCAAACCACGATAACGGCATCGGGATTTGAAAAGCATATAAAATCCCGGGCAACCTCTTCCTCACGGGAATGTGCCATAAGAGAGTATGTACCGGGAATATCTGCAAGAGTATAGCGTATACCCCTGTGGAGCACCTGACCGCTGGCACTTTCAACAGTTTTGCCCGGCCAGTTGCCCGTATGCTGATTAAGACCGGTAAGAGCATTAAAAACCGTACTTTTGCCAACGTTGGGGTTGCCTGCCAGGGCGATGAGTTTGTCTGTATAACGATTCATTTATTCACTTCCTTTGAAAAATATATTTGCGACGTAGCACGGCTACGTCACAAATACAGTATCAGCATCCTCTGCACGAAGGGCAATAACCGCACCGCGTATCAGGTAGGCCGCGGGGTCTCCTCCGGGGCTTTTTAAAACACACAGGATGCGCGTACCCTCAACAAGACCTATATCCTGAAGCCTGCGACGCATTGCCCCTTTTGTGTGCAATTCGCATACATGGGCACACTCGTCTGTTTTAAGTCTTGTCAGGGGATAAAAATTACTCATAAGCATTCGACCTTTTGCTGAAAGATTATAATTTTCCCCGATAATAATTTATGCAGGCAGAAAAAATAATGTGAATATAATGTATTGCAAAAACCTGCTTGTGTGGTATAATTAACTAAACTAGAGAAAGGGAGATTTTCTATGAGATACGAAAAAATAAATCTGGCAAAAGAGCCGGTAAATGAATTTATGCCTACTCTTACAGCATATATAATAAATGATGACAGCGGAAACGAGGAGAGAGGACCCCGTCCGGCAGTGCTTATTGCACCGGGCGGTGGCTACCACCATTGTTCGCAGAGAGAGGCAGAGCCGATTGCTCTGCAGTATATGGCGGCGGGCTACCATGCCTTTGTGCTTGACTATCCGGTTGAGCCTAACCGCTATCCTGCTCAGCTTGTAACCATTTCCGATGCCATGTGCCTTATCCGCAAAAATGCTGACGATTGGGGAGTGGATAAGGATGCAATAGCAGTAATGGGCTTTTCGGCAGGGGGACACCTTGCGGCATCTCTTGCAACTATGTGGGATGAAGAGCCTGTAAAAACCTCTGATGGAAGTAACCGCCCCAATGCGGCAATTTTGTGTTACCCTGTAATCAGCTCGGAGCCGGGCATAGCCCACGAGGGTTCTTTTGACAATCTGTGCGGAGAGGATTCGGCTCTGCGCGAAAAAATGTCGCTTGAAAAAAGGATAACCCCAAAAACACCCCCCTGCTTTATATGGCACACATTTGAGGACCCTGTGGTTCCGGTTACAAACAGTCTGTGCTTTGCAACCGCACTAAAAAAGGCGAATATATCCTGCGAAATGCACATATTCCCTCACGGCGGACATGGACTTGGTCTTGCAAATAAAGATACTGCCACCTTCCCCGAACAGGTAGTACCAAGAGTGCAGGACTGGGTAAAACTTTCGGTAAAATGGCTTGATGACCTGTTTAAAAAATAAAGGAGAAAAATATGCTTTATAAAAAAAGCCGATATGCCGGTCTTTGGGTTGTGAAAGGAATGCTGACCGGAGCGGCGGGAATTCTGCCCGGATTTTCGGGCGGAGTTATGATGCTTGCATTTGGTATATACGAGCCTCTTATGGAGGTACTAGCCAACCCTGTGAAAAAAATTAAAAAGCACGCGTGGTTGCTTTTATGGGTTGCAATCGGCTGGGTGGCAGGCTTTTGGCTTGGGGCAAAGCTGCTCTCACGACTTTTTACAGAGTTTGAAACAGAGGCAACCTGCCTTTTTATAGGACTTATGATAGGTATGCTGCCCCCGCTTTTTAAAGACGCGGTATCACCAAAAAATAAAAAGGCATCATACATAACCATAATAGCTGTGACGCTTATAATGAGTACATTTTTTATGTACCTCAAATATGGTGCAGGACTAAGCATAATTCCCAACACAGCATGGTACATTTTCTGCGGAGTAATGTGGGGGACATCCCTTATAGTTCCGGGGATGAGTTCATCGTCGGTGCTTATGTCGCTTGGTCTTTATCTGCCTATGACTCAGGGAATAAGCGATTTTGATGCAGGAGTTATCACTCCCTGGCTTTTTGGAATAGCTGCATCGGTTATATTATTATCAAAGCTTGTGAACTTTTTGTTTGGGAAATATTATCATGTATCACGTTGTACAATTTTAGGTATAGTGGTGGCATCTGTGATTTCGGTAGTGCCGGTATTATACCGTTCTGCAGGACAGGTGTTTGTATGTATACTTCTGGGAATAGCAGGCTTTATAATGGCGTTACAACTAAATACTCTGGAGAAAAAAGTAAGCCGCGGATAACCGCGGCTTTTTGTATGTAAGTTTTATAAAAAACATTATTATCTCAGCGGGGAGCAGGAGTTTGCAGCTATAAAAATTCTTGTTGACAAAGAGAGTACTAATATATAAAATAAAATTAAAGAGCGGATTTAAAATACGCAAAGAACGGAGTGGAAAAATGAAATTAAAAGAAGTAAAGGAAATATTAAATGCCCGTATGCTTACTCAGGAAGAAGATCTCAGTGTTGAGGTCAATTCAGCATGTGGCAGTGATCTTATGAGTGATGTGCTTGCCTTTGTAAAGGATCAGGCACTTTTGCTGACAGGTCTTGTTAATCCCCAGGTGGTGCGCACTGCCGAGATGATGGATATAAAAGCCATTGTATTTGTGCGCGGAAAAGAACCTGAACAGGAGGTAATAGAGCTTGCCAATGAAAAGGGAATGATACTGATGAGCACAGAATATCCTCTTTATCTGGCTTGCGGAAGGCTTTATAGCGGCGGACTTACCGGTAACGGGGGTGTCTGATATGACAGCCAACAACCTGAAAATGCACTTTGATGTTGACGGGAATGATTTTGTAAATGCCGGCGAGGTTTCGGGAAAGGTTAAAAAGACACTGAAGCAGCTGGGAATTTCACCGGAGATTGTGCGCAAGGTTGCTATTGCTATGTATGAGGGTGAAATAAACATGGTAATACACGCAAACGGAGGGACAATTGATGTGGAAATATCTCCTGAAAAAATATTTATAGTGCTTGAAGATAAGGGCCCCGGAATTCCTGATATTGAAAAAGCCTTTCAGGAAGGCTTTTCGACAGCCGGCAACGAGGTGAGGGAGCTTGGTTTTGGTGCAGGAATGGGTTTGCCTAACATGAAAAAATACACAGACGATATACAGATTATCACTCGTATAGGAGAAGGAACGCGGGTGGAGCTTACTGTGTACAATAAAATGCCTGTATAGGAAAGGCGGTGTACTGGATGAAGTATTGGCATTCTGTAACATTGGACCGTGATTTGTGCAAGGGTTGTACAAACTGCATAAAAATGTGTCCCACTCTTGCTATAAGAGTGAGGGATGGTAAAGCAAAGATTATAAAGGAAAGATGTATAGACTGCGGTGAGTGCATAAGAGTCTGTCCTTACCATGCAAAAAAGGCCGTGACAGACAGTTTTGATTTGCTTAATGAATATAAATATAATATTGCTCTTGTTGCACCTGCATTTTATGGTCAGTTTTCAAAAGCGGACCACATAAATGTAGTGTTGACAGCGCTTGTCAAAATAGGTTTTGACTCGGTTTACGATGTTGCAAGAGGAGCAGAAACTATTACAAAAAAAACAAGAGAGCTACTTGCGTCAGGAAAGCTTAAAACTCCTGCCATTTCTTCGGCATGTCCGGCAGTTTTAAGGCTAATTGCGGTAAGATTTCCTAATCTTATAGAGCATATTGTGCCTTTGAAATCGCCAATGGAGGTTTCGGCAACGGCAGCAAGGGCAGAGGTATGCGAAAAAACAGGACTTGCGCCCGAGGAGGTGGGGGTGTTTTTCATAAGCCCCTGTGCTGCAAAGGCAACAGATGTAAAAGGGATGGAAATGTCAGCGCGTACGGCGATAAGTGGCGTTATTTCTATAAAAGACACATATTTGCGTCTTGCTCATAAGATAGGCAAGCTCAGTGAGGTGAAGGAATTGAGCCGTGCCGGTGCAGAAGGAGTACGCTGGGCAACTCATGGCGGCGAGGCGGCAGCAACACACGCTGAACGATGTATAGCTGTGGATGGCATACATAATGTTATACGTGTGCTGGAGGATATTGAGGATGGCAAGATGGATGATATACAGTATGTTGAAGCCCTGTCATGTACAGGAGGATGCGTAGGAGGACCGCTTACTGCTGAGAATAATTTTGTGGCAAATGCGAGAATTAAGCGACTGTCCAAAGTGTTGCCTGCAGAGGGAGAGGGAGCAGATGGTCAGAACGTATATACCGACAGGACCATGACATATATTCCGGTTATGCACCTTGATGATGATATGGGAAAGGCAATGGAGATGGCAAAGGAAATGGAACGTATATATGATGGACTTCCCCAGCTTGATTGCGGTTCTTGCGGGGCACCATCATGTCGCGCTCTTGCTGAGGATATAGTGCGTGGCTTTGGCAAAGAGACTGACTGTATATTCAAGTTGAGAGAAAGGGTAAGAGCCCTTGCAAAAGAAATGATGGAATTGGAGGGGCAAATGCCGGCCTCTATTTCGGTACAGGAGGAAGAGAAAAGAGATGAAGCTTTTTGAACTGATACAAAAGATGGGGGCAAAGGTATGCTGTAACGGCTCGGATGTTGAGATAACGGGATGCTATATAGGTGATTTGCTCAGCCTTGCAATGTCACGAGTTCAGGAAGGGAATGTGTGGATTACTGTGCAGACAAATATTAACACGGCAGCGGTGGCAAGTCTTACTGAAGCAGCATGTATTTTGCTGGCAGAGGGGCTGGAGCCCGATGCCAACACCGCGCAAAAAGCGGCAGAGGAGGGCATATGCATTTTATCTGTTGATAAAGGCGCATACCAGCTGGCTGTCGAAATGTCGGAGATGATATAATGAAGGTATATTATGACCTGCACATTCATTCGGCACTTTCGCCCTGTGCAGAGGCAGAGATGACACCGAATAACATAGTAAATATGTCTTTGCTTAAAGGACTTGATATGATAGCGGTAACCGACCACAACAGCTGCGGGAATATACGTGCGGTAATGGAGGTTGCAGAAGGAACCGGGTTACTGGTTGTTCCCGGGATGGAACTTGAAACCGAGGAGGAAGTGCACGTCGTCTGCTATTTTCCGGATATTGACAGTGCGGAGTTTGTTTGGTCAGAGGTGCGGAAAAGAATGAACGGAATAGCAAACCGCCCGGACATATTTGGTAACCAGTATTATATGGACAGCGAGGACAATATAATCGGCGAGGAAAAGCAATTGCTGGTTACTCCGGCAGCAATAAGTTTGGCGCATGCCTTTGAGCTTGTTGACGGGGCAGGGGGGATAGCAGTTCCGGCGCACATTGACAGGTCAAGCTACAGCGTTATTTCTAATCTTGGCTTTATCCCGCCCGAGATTAATGCAACGGTGGTTGAGATAACGGCAAAAAACCGTGAGAGGTTGGCAGAGACGTACAGAAAGTATAATATTTTAACTAACTCTGATGCTCATAATCTGGGTGATATATCCGAAAAAGAGTACTGCTTGGAAATGTTGCACAAAAATATCGGGAATTTTCTACAAATGCTTTAAAATTTTTTAAGTCAAGGACTAGACATAGTGGTAATTAAAATGGTATAATTATATGAAAAATTAACAAATTGCAAGCGAAAGTTTGTTACATTTTTAACAAAGTATACAAGGAGGTTAAGTTTATGGAGCAAAAAACCATGCCGTTTAACGGAACAAAGGAACAGGAACAGAAACTTTTAGCGGTAATCGAAGCTCATAAGGATCAGGAGGGTGCAGTTATTCCTGTACTGCATGAGGCTCAGGAAATATATGGTTACCTGCCTATTGAGGTACAGAAGATAATTTCAGAAGGACTTGGAGTACCTCTTGCGGAGATTTATGGCATTGTTACTTTCTATGCACAGTTTTCTCTCTTCCCCAAGGGCGTATACAAAATTGGCATATGCCTGGGCACAGCTTGTTATGTTAAAGGCTCGGGAGACATTTTGGAAAAAACCAAGGAACTTTTGGGAATTGATGTTGGTGAATGTACACCCGACGGAAAGTTTTCCATTGATGCAACAAGATGTATAGGTGCGTGCGGTCTTGCACCTGTTATGACAATAAATGACGATGTTTACGGCAGACTGACAGTAGGAGAAATTGAGGACATCCTCAAGAAGTACTGATAATGAAAGAAATATCTCTTCATATTTTGGATATTATGCAAAATTCAGTTGCTGCAAAAGCAGATTTTGTAACCCTTACAATTAACGAGGATACGAAAAACGACACATTTGACTTCAGTATAGAAGATAATGGTTGCGGAATGAGTGAAGAACTGGTAAAAAGAGTAATTGACCCATTTGTTACCGGAAGAACTACTCGTAAGGTGGGGCTTGGAATTCCGCTTTTAAAGCATGCAGCAGAGGCCACAGGTGGTGGAATTGAGATAACATCGGAGGAGGGAGTGGGAACAACCCTCACAGCAAGGTTTTCCTATTCGCATATTGACAGACAGCCTCTTGGTGACATGGCGCAGACAATGCTTGGCTTTATCCTTACAAATCCCGGGATTGATGTGCTGTACAGACATAGTATAGATGGACAGGAGTTTGTAGCAGATACCCGAAGTATGAAAGAAATTTTAGGTGAAGTTCCCTTGACCGAGCCGGAGGTTGCGGCATGGCTTGCAGCCTTTCTTAAAGAAGGGGAAGAAGAAATAAAAATCAAGGAGGTTTAAAATATGAAAAGTTTAGCTGAACTCGAAGCTATAAGAAACAAGACTATAGGTAAAGTCAATGTTCGTAAGGACACAGACGGAGTACGTATTGTTGTTGGTATGGCAACCTGCGGTATTGCTGCAGGAGCACGACCTGTTATGGCAGAATTTATGGACGAAATTTCAAAGAGAAATCTTTTGGATGTTACAGTTTCCCAGACGGGATGTATAGGTGTTTGCCGACTGGAACCTATCGTTGAGGTATATGTTCCCGGACAGGAAAAGGTTACCTACGTTAAAATGACACCTGAAAAGGTTGCTAAAATCGTTGGCGAGCATATTGTTAACGGCAGAGTAGTTAATGAGTTTACAATAGGTGCGGCAGACAAATAAACGAAAGGAAGTGTAATACATGGACAAAATTAGAGGACAGGTTTTATGCTGTGGCGGTACAGGATGTACTTCTTCCGGTTCTCAGGAAATCATTCAGGAGATGGAAGACCAGATTAAAGCATTTGGCCTGGAAAATGAAATAAAGGTTGTTCAGACAGGTTGCTTCGGACTTTGTGCATTGGGTCCGATTGTAATAGTTTATCCCGAAGGTGCTTTTTACAGCATGGTGAAAAAAGAGGATGTTAAGGAAATTGTTGAAGAACATCTCCTTAAGGGCCGTATAGTAAAAAGACTTCTTTATGATGAATCTGTACAGGCAGACGAAATAAAGAGCTTAAATGAAATTGACTTTTACAAAAAGCAGAAGAGAATAGCACTTCGAAACTGTGGTGTTATCGACCCTGAAAATATTGATGAATACATTGCTTTTGACGGTTACAAAGCGCTTGGCAAGGCTTTGACAGAAATGACACGTGAAGAGGTTATTGATGTTATCAAGCAGTCTGGTCTCCGCGGCAGAGGCGGCGGTGGCTTCTCCACAGGTACAAAATGGCAGTTTACATACAGCGCACCCGGCGAAGAAAAGTATGTTGTATGTAATGCCGACGAAGGTGACCCCGGTGCATTTATGGACAGAAGTATTCTGGAAGGTGACCCCCATAGTGTTATTGAGGCTATGGCAATTGCCGGTTACGCAGTAGGCGCAAACCAGGGTTATGTTTATATCCGTGCAGAATACCCCATCGCTGTTAAACGTCTTGAAATTGCCATTAAGCAGGCAAGAGAATACGGACTTTTGGGTAAAAACATTTTTGGCACAGACTTTAGCTTTGACCTTGATTTAAGACTTGGCGCGGGAGCATTTGTTTGTGGTGAAGAAACAGCACTTCTTACATCAATCGAAGGTAAACGAGGCGAACCCCGTCCCCGTCCTCCCTTCCCTGCAATCAAGGGTCTGTGGAACAAGCCCACACTTTTAAATAACGTAGAAACCTATGCAAATATTGCACAGATTATAAATAACGGCGCTGAATGGTTTACCTCCATCGGTACAGAAAAGAGTAAGGGTACAAAGGTATTCGCACTGGGCGGCAAAATCAACAACACAGGTCTTGTTGAAATTCCCATGGGCACAACTCTTCGCGAAATTATTGAAGAAATCGGCGGCGGCATCCCCGGCGGCAAAAAGTTCAAGGCTGCACAGACAGGCGGTCCCTCTGGCGGATGTATTCCTGCAAAGCTTATGGATACACCCATTGACTATGACTCTCTTATTCAGATAGGTTCAATGATGGGCTCGGGCGGTCTTATCGTAATGGACGAAGACAACTGTATGGTTGACATTGCAAAATTCTTCCTGGAATTCACAGTTGACGAATCCTGCGGTAAATGTACACCCTGCCGTATCGGTACAAGAAGACTTTACGAAATTCTTGAAAAAATCACAGAGGGTAAGGGCACAATGGAAGACCTTGACAGACTGGAAGACTTGTGCTACAGCATAAAGGCATCTGCACTTTGCGGTCTGGGTCAGACAGCACCTAACCCTGTACTCAGCACACTGCGTTACTTCAGAGACGAGTATGAAGCGCATGTACGTGAAAAGACCTGTCCCGCAGGCGTATGTAAGAAGCTGCTCCGCTACACAATAATTGCAGACAAGTGTAAGGGTTGCGGTCTGTGTGCAAGAAATTGTCCTGTAGATGCAATCCACGGACAGATTAAATCTCCCTTTGTAATTGATAGCGATAAGTGTATCAAGTGCGGAGTTTGTCAGTCCAAGTGTAAGTTTGATGCAATAGAGAGAAAGTAGGAGGGAAAGAGATATGGAAATGGTTAATGTTATAATAAACGGAAAAAGCATAAGCGTTCCCAAAAACTACACCGTTCTGGAAGCGGCTCGTGCAGCTAATATAGACATTCCCACCCTTTGTTATCTGAAGGATGTAAGTCAGACCGGCTCATGCAGAATGTGCGTAGTAGAAGTTAAGGGCGCAAGAAGCCTGCAGGCAGCTTGTGTATACCCTGTATCCGAGGGACTTGAAGTTAAAACAAACACACCTGCTGTAAGAAAGGCAAGACGTGTAAATCTTGAACTGCTCCTGTCCGACCATGACAGAAAGTGTTTAACCTGTGCACGTAACAGAAACTGCGAACTGCAAAAGCTCAGTGAAGAACTGGGAATCACAGATATAGAATATCAGGGCAGCATGAATCAGTACGAAGTAGATGATTTGTCACCCTCTATCGTAAGAGATAATAATAAATGTATTCTTTGCCGTCGCTGTGTAAGTGTATGTAAGAATATACAGACAGTTGGCGTTATCGATGCAGTTGAACGTGGTTTTAAAACCACAATCGCTTCTGCGTTTGGTAAATCCCTGGGCGAAGTTGCATGTGTAAACTGCGGCCAGTGTATTACAGCCTGCCCCGTTGGCGCTCTCCGTGAAAAGGACAGCACAGACGAAGTATGGGATGCACTTGCAGATGAAACAAAGCATGTAGTTGTACAGACAGCTCCTGCTGTTCGTGCAGCTCTGGGCGAAGAATTCGGTCTTGAAATCGGCACTCCCTGTACAGGCAAGATGGTTGCATCTCTCCGTGCCCTGGGCTTTGACAAGGTGTTTGATACCGATACAGGCGCTGACGTAACCATTATGGAAGAAGGAACAGAACTTCTTGACAGAATTCAGAACGGCGGCAAGCTGCCTATGATTACTTCCTGCAGCCCCGGCTGGATTAAGTTCTGCGAACACAACTTCCCCGATTTCCTTGACAATCTGTCAACATGCAAATCACCTCACGAAATGTTCGGTGCGCTGATTAAGAGCTACTATGCAGACAAAATGGGTATTGACCCTGCAAGCATTTACGTTGTATCTGTAATGCCCTGCGTAGCTAAAAAGTTTGAAGCAAACCGCCCCGAAATGGGTGAGGAATACAGAGATGTTGATGCGGTTATTTCAACACGCGAGCTTGCTAAAATGATTAAGCAGGCAGGCATTAAGTTTAACGAGCTTGCAGACGAAGAATTTGATGCTCCCTTTGGCGAAGCTACAGGCGCAGCAGTTATCTTCGGTGCTACCGGCGGTGTTATGGAGGCGGCACTCAGAACAGTTGCTGAAATATTAAACGGCAAAGAGCTTGAAAATATCGAATTTGAAGCGGTGCGCGGAACAGACGGTATTAAAGAAGCTACAGTTAATATGGGCGGCAAGGATGTTCGTGTTGCCATCGCTCACGGTCTTGGTAATGCACGCACACTGCTTGAAAACATAAGAGCAGGCAAAGCAAACTACGAATTTATTGAAATTATGGCTTGTCCCGGCGGTTGTGTAACAGGTGGCGGTCAGCCCATAAGAAGTGCAAAAACACGTATGGATGTTGACCTTAAGACTGAAAGAGCAAAGGCTCTCTACACAGAGGACAAGAACCTCAAGCTGAGAAAGAGCCACGAAAACCCCGTAGTTAAAAAGCTGTACGAGGAATTCCTCGAAAAGCCCGGCTCACATAAATCTCACGAATTACTGCATACTCACTATACAGCAAGAGATAAATTCTAGTAAAAAATATTGTGGCAGAGACACTTCTTTATGAAGTGTCTCTGTTTTTATGAAAAAAACCAGAGGGATAAATTCAGCATTTTGCACTCCAAAGTAGCCACCGACCTCTGAAAAAGGTTGAAAAATGTGCACTTTTGGACTTGGGAAAAATTTTCTTTCAAAAAAGATTGTCGATTTTATGTAAACCATTGACAAGAAATTTTGTAAAGGATATAATATATTTGCATTGTACTATATTTTGGCAGGTTTATATCAAAAAAACCTGCACAAGTCGGAGTTTTTGATGAAAATAGACAGCTTTGTTTTTGGTAAAAACTGCGACTTGACGTGCGAAAGCACAACCCTTAAATCCTGTTTATGACAGGTAAATCAAACATGAAATTTATTTGGAGGGATAAACATGAAAAAACTTTTGGCAATAGCATTAACAGTAGCTATGCTGCTTACATGCTTTATTGCAATGCCTGTTTCGGCTTCAACAGAAACACCGGTAAACCTTATAGTGAACGGTGACTTTGAAGCAGATACTGCAGGTGAAGACTCGGTATTGCCGGGTGCTGCAAACGTAACCACAATTACCGGCTGGACACAGATGCTGGAAACCAACAAAGTCATTCTTGCACAACGTGCAGGAGGTACCAACTGGGTAAAGGCTTATAATGATATTATGGGCGGTTTTACTCAAAATCCGAACCAACTTCCTGAAGGTGTAACTGTATCCGGATATGACTTACCTGACGGCGTCGGTCTTACTCAGACAGTTACAATTGATACCAACGCAGAATGGTACACAAACTATGAAAATTATACTTACAATCTTACTTACGACGCACACAAAGAAGGTTCGGTATGGAGAGGAAGGGTTATTGCTACTGTGACAGGTGCTGACGGAACAGCGATAACCAAAGATATAACTCCGGACGATATAGGAACTCCCAATGCGTATAATAGCGGTGTGAGTGTGAGCCTTGAAAATATTACTAAAGTTCTCGGACAGAGTATAGCATCTATAAAGCTTGATTTAACTGCAGCCGGACGTTGGGGATTCCAGGGATATGATAATGTTGTTCTTTCTCCTGTTCGTATTGAGGAAAAAGAAAATGTTATGCCCAATGGTGACCTTGCTTCTGTTACAGTTAATGAAGAAACAGGTGTAACATCTATTGATGGTTGGGGCAATGTAGCTGAAGGAAAGGTTGAAAGTGTTGAAAAAACAGACGGCAGCGGAGACCGTTATGTTGTTATTCATAAGGGTAGCGCCGTAGAGCGTGATTTTACCGGCGGCACACCCGGTCAGACATACCTGCTTGAAATCAGATACAAAGCAGCAGCAAAAAGTGATGCTCTGCTGAATGTACACTCCAACTCATCTTATGATAAGTTTTATGCTGAAGAAACTGCTCCTGCAAACACAACAGCCGATGCAATTGCAACAGCTGAGTGGGCAACATGGAGAAGAATAGTACGCGTTAACGACGGAAAAACCGGATTTAAAATTACACTCAGAAACCACCCCTCCGGCTCGGGTGCGCCCGTGTACTATGATGATGTAAAGCTTACATTACTTGAAGATTTTGATGCTTCAAATCTCGTGCTTAATGGAGATTTTAGTTATGATAAATTAGGCACAGAGGTTGCAATGCACTGGTCGCAGACAAATGCTCAGAGAGCAACAGTAAAGCTTGTTTCTGATATTTCTTCCAATACTACAGTAAAAACTCTTTTGGCAGCATACGGTGGAGATGACCCCGGTGACAGCGGAGAAGAATTGCATGCAAGTGAAACATTAGTACAGTCAATTAGGATTTATCCTAACAATGATTTGTATAAGAATCAGAAAAATTACGATTTTAAATTGACATTCAATGCATTCCGTGGTGCAAATGATACATACACAGCAGACGGTGCAACAAAGACACATGAACGCAGAATGTCAGTAAGGGTTATCGCTGCGAGTGGCGACAATAATTCCAAGACATCAAGGAACATGGCTGCAAGAGAATATATATGCAAAACCGATTTTGTATTTAACGAAAACACATGGAACAGCGGTTCAATTGATATAACCCCGCTGATAGAAGCATTAGGCGGTACGGCAGTGAAAATTGACCTTAACATCTACATGGATTACTGCACAGCAATTACCGACATTAAGCTGTTAGCTACCCAGAAGGCAGCTGAAACAGCAAAGACAAACCTTTTGGCAAACGGCGGATTTGAAACAGGCGCTGAGGGCTGGACAGCAGAGGGAACATCTGCTGCGATAGTAACCACAGCAGCAGTAAGCGCAGTAGAAGGCTCAAGCTATGCTACAATTCCTGCGAACGCATCGGCAACCGCTACAATTGCTGCAGACAAGGCCGCTGCAGGCAAAGCATATGTTTTAAGAGGTCTGTACATGCAGACAGGTGCAGATGCACGCATTGAAATTACATCTGTTGCAACCGGAAAGCTTCTTCTCTCACAGAAGCTTGGTGAACAGAGCAGCTGGTCAATAATTAAAAAGCCCTTCATGCTCGGAACAGAGGATACAAATGGTGTGGCAGTTAAGCTGATAAACGGTGCAGATGCAAATAATGCAATGTTTGACGATCTTCGCATATATGAAATAGCTGGTTATGCACAGGGAGATAACCTTGTTGTAAACGGCGATTTTGAAATGGATTCTGTAAATGGACAGATGGACATCGTTGGTTGGACAAACGAAAAATTAAACGAAGGTAGACCTGCGTACATAAAGACAACAAACGGAGAAACAAGAGCAGACGGAACCGCTTATGCTGGTGGTAAGGGCGTTGAAGTGGCAGTGTCTTCGGGTTTATTACAGTCGGTATCTGTTAATGACTACAATTCCTTTGACGGAGAAAACTACAACTTTGTTCTTTCCTGGGATATGCATTATTATAACGGCGGTTTTCAGTCGGTTTGGGTACGTGTAAGATTTGCTGATGGAACAAGCAAAGAAAATACGATATCAAATATAAGAGATACTTATCCCTTTACAGCGACATACACCGCACAGACGCAGTACCCGGCTGAGTTGTGGAAGTGGAATCATCACGAGTATGATATGTCTCATCTTACAAAGTCAACAACAAGTCCAATTGAGTTTATTGACGTGCGTCTCGTGGGAAGCGGTGCTTCATGTGCGTATGACAACATTGAACTTAAGGTTCTCAAAAATGACGTAAGTGTTGTTGATGCTGACGGTGCAGAGGTTACAGAAATTACAACAAACGAATCTGCTGCATATTCTGCAAAGCCTGTATATTACGGCGCAACAGAAGGCGTAACAGCTTATCTGGCTATTTACAGAATAGGAGAAGACGGCAAACTTCGTTTGGTAAAAGTTGATAGCGGAGCCGTTGCAACAAACGGCGGAGAAAATGCACCTGTTACAATTGAAGGCGTTAATGCTGTGGCAGGCTCAACAGTTGTTAAAGCATTTATCTGGGGTGGAGACATCGATCCTATTGTAAGTAAGACAATCGACTAATTCCTTTAAATTTAAAACCCGACAGAGAAATCTGTCGGGTTTTTTGTGTTTTATCGGGAGAGCGTGGGTAAGGAACCCCGACTCCAAGCTGCATACCACCCCACTGCAGGGAACGACCTGCGTGTACAATATAGGGGGCGATGCCCTTTACCGCCCCAAAGACGGAAAGATGCGGGCATCGCCCCCCTACTTACAATGCTTTTATACGTGCTTGTACAAAAAACGAAAAAGCGGGTTAATCTTATGAAAAAAATCGAGTATTTACTTGACAGGGAGAATTTATAGGAGTATAATAAATTGTGTATATAAAATACCATAGTTTTTTGTGCACAAATAACAACAAAACCTGCGAAAAAGCACAAAAAAGGCTGCGTTTATCCACTTTTGACTTGAGATTAAAATGTGCGGAGCACTTTTAATAAATTCTGCAGACGCGGAAAATAAAAATATTTAATGGAGGGATTTTCACATGAAAAAAGTATTAGCAATGGTTATGACAGTAGCTATGTTACTTACTTGCATGGTTGCAATGCCCGTTATGGCAGACGAACTTGCAGAGAGTGTAGCAATCGCTATTGTTAACCCTTCCTTTGAGCTTGATGAACCCGGCAAAACAATTACCGGTTGGACAAAGGGCTACGAAGAAGCTGAAGGCGCAGTTACATGGGAAGTAAAAGGTGGCACAGGTGTAACTGAAGGCGAAAAAATGATAGGTATTGGCGGCTCTAACGGCGGCAACAAATGGCTGAGCCAGGAAGTTGCTATTCCTGCAGATTTAGCTCCCAATATGGCAAGCTACAAATGGACTTTCAAAAACTGGAACACCTACTGCACATACCTTAAGCTTAGTGTTTACGGCGCAGAAGGCACAGATCCTGTTGTAATGGAATTTAACGACTTTGATTTAAGAGCATCAGCAGTTCATGAATCCAATCTGGACGTTACAGCAGCTATGACAGCTGTTGCAAACCCCACAAAGGTTGAAATTTCAATCGGTGCACACAACAACGGTGGTACATATGACCAGATAAGCCTTACAGGTATTCTGACAACTGCTTCCATCGCAACAAACGGCGGACTTGAAGAAGTTAATGAAGACGGCACTCTTGTTGACTGGACTATTGGTACAACAGGCGGCGCACCCGCATACCCTGTTTCTTCCCACGTGGTTGACGAAGAAGCAAACAACAGCTATGTTGTAGTTGCACAGGAAAAGAACGATGAAGGCGGAAACACAGGTAAAGCAGGCGTTTTAGGCAGAGAAATGATGCTTGATGATAACGCAAAATACCTGCTCAGTGTTAAATATAAAGCAATTGCAACAACCGATGCTTTGGTAAAATTCAGCGTAATTCCTGACGGTTGGTTGCCTGTTATTGAAGAGGCACTCCCTGTTTCTGATGCAGAAGCTACATCTCTCGAAGAAGCTGAATGGGCTACCTTCGAAAAAATATTTACAATAAAAGATTATTCAGGCGACACAGTAAAGGTTGACCTGGCATTCCGTGCACATCCCTGGGGTACAGCAGGTGCCTGGTAT
>JAZNUH010000138.1:0-5107 GCA_045592225.1 Clostridia bacterium
CCGCCGGGCACATTTAATGCTTTTACCTGTACAATAATTAACGACAGAATTATTATGGATGATTATACTATGCGGGTTTTTCTTTCGCTGATTGATGCGAAAATGAACATTGATTTTGATTTGATGACGATAAATATAACCCGATAACATAACTGACACAGGAATACAGTATATTAACACAATCTGTACGCAATGAACACAGGTGCATTTGAAGCAAGCACAATTATTATTCTGCCGTAAATTTTAAAATTAAACACCGCATTGGTTTTGTCAATGCGGTGTTTTTGTGTTTTTAATGCCGCGAACGAGTATTGCAATAAACGAAAAAATTGCAAAGACGGAAATAGCAAGAGCAAAACTGCCGAGAAGATAGTAGATAAAGGCAAGTGTTTTTTCGGCAATGGGTGAGGCAGGATTAAAAACAGGCAGAGAAACAGGAAAAATACAAAGTAAAAGCTTTGTATACAGGGCGGAAATACCGCCGCAAAGCAGTTTTGCAGGTATGTATTTTTTAATTGAAATACCTGCTGATTTGGCGATTGACGCGGTCTGGAGAAAAACAGAAGCACCACCCCAGGCGAGTACACAGGAAACGGCAGGCAGAAAAGTGGTTTTTGCCGAAGAAACAGCGGTGGTAATTTCAAAAACACCCTGCGAAATAAGGGACGCGGTTGCACCGTCAAAGCCTGATTTAACAAGTAAGCAGGTAATTAATTCTACAAACCCTGTTGCTTTCAAAACCGATAAAACAACGGCGAAAAATATGACAAAGCCGCACAGACCGAGTATTGAGGCTGTGGCATCGGAAAAAGCCGATAAAAGAGGAGCGTTCTCTTTTGTCGGTTTTTTTAGTGGGGCAGAGGGAGTGCCGAAAAATTTAAAAACAATGCCAACAGTAATGGCGGCGGCAATATGTGAAGCAAGCAGAATTATTCCGACTGTGCGGCTTTGGTAAATTCCGCTTCCTATGGCGCCCAATATAAAAAGGGGACCGCAGTTATTTGAAAAGCAGATGAGCCTTTCTGCTTCGTTTTTGTTTATGCACCCCGAGGTATAAAGCTTTGCCGTCACCGCCGCACCGGTGGGATAACCGCTTAAAAGTCCGCACGCAAGGGCAATACCGCCCGAACCGTTAACCGAGAACAAAGGCGACATTATATGCCCTAAAGCGTTGCCAAGCTTATGTGCAAGTCCTGAATAAATAAGAATATACGAGCAGATAAAAAAGGGCAGAAGGGAGGGTATGAGAATATTACCGCACATTATAAGAGCGCCTTTAGCCGCATTTGCAGATGCGGACGGATACAGCGCAATTAAAAGAGCAAGCAGGGCGGCAAGTACACCGGCAATAAATTTAAGGTTTATTTTTCTCATAAAATCATCTCCTGAAACTATATATATTTTGTAATTGACAGGTTATGCATTACATAGAATATACGGGAGGAATGATGCCTTAATGAGAAGAAAAAAAGCACAAAATTCAGCACCGGTAGGTGAGAAAATTGCAGATGCACTTGAGCTTCCCCGCGAGGTGGCGGCAGGAACTTTACGTGTAACCGTATGGGCGGACAGGGAGGCAGAGGTTATAAATCACAAAGGAATAATAGAGTACGACAGCAATGAAATAAAGTTAAACTCCGCGGATGGGGTGGTTACGCTTTCGGGGGAAGGACTTGACATAAAAAGCATAACCGACGAGGATATTTCGGTTTCGGGTAAAATTTTTAAAATTGAAATGTAAGAGGCAAGTTGAATGATTTTCGGACTTATAAATTTTTTAAAGGGTTACCTTGTGGTGACGGCAGAGAGCTTTTTCCCCGAGCGGTTTATAAACCTGTGTATGCGAAGCGGAATTTTTTTGTGGGATATACGCAAGGAGGAAAAGAACAGACTATGCCTTAAGGTAAGTGTTAAAGGCTTTAAAAAAATGAAAGAGCCTGCAAGAAAAACAAAAACAAAGGTAAAAATAAAAAAGCGGTGCGGTATGCCCTTGTTTGTATACAGATACAGGCACCGAAAGGCTTTTGCCGCCGGTGTTGCACTGTTTATGGCATCGGTAATTTTTCTGTGCTCGTTCATATGGTCGGTAGAAATTGTGGGATGCAAAAAAATAAGCGAAAATGAGATAAGAAATGCACTAAACTCTTGCGGTATCGGAGTTGGTGTGATAAAATACAATAAGAGTCCGTCTGTAATAAAAGAGAAAATGCTCAAAATTATACCTGAGCTTTCTTGGGTGTGGGTATATATAAACGGAACAAAGGCGGTGGTGGAGGTTAAGGAAAAAACACCAAAGCCCGATATAATACCCGAGGATGAGCCGTGTAACATTGTTGCCGCCCGCGACGGCGTTATTTACGATTACATTGTAAAACGCGGAGAAACAGTTGTAAAACGGGGCGATGTGGTTAAAAGCGGCAGCCTGCTTGTAAGCGGCGCGTTGGAACGCAAAAACGGCGGTACCGATTTTGTTCATTCCGAGGCGGAGGTTTATGCCACTGTATGGTATAACAAAAGCGGTACATATAAGCCTGAAAGGGTAGACGAAATAAAAACCGGTGAGCAGACAAACCGATACACTTTATCTCTTTTCGGACTTGATATTCCGCTATACATAGGCAATGAAAATCCGTATAACAGCAGCATACAGGGAAGAAGCTCAAATCAGCTTAAGCTGTGGGGGGATTTTTACCTGCCGGTGGCACTTTCAAAAAACTGTATTGAGCAAACCGAAAGGATAACCTCGCATCTTACAGAAGATGAAGCGCGGCGTTATTACGGCGAAAAGCTTTTTGAGGAGATACAGAAAAACCTTCCGCAGAACGCGAAAATCATAAATAAAACCTTTTTGCACACACTAACAGATGACGGACAGATAAACGTAACCTGCGAGGTTGAATGTGTGGAGCAGATAGGTGAATATAAAAAAATAAGCATAGGAGAAACAAATTGACCGAAAAATTTTTTGATACCGATAAAATAACAAGTGTGCCCGAGCTTTTTGGCAGCTTTGACAGAAACATAAAGCTTATAGAAAAAGAGCTGGATGTTGAAATCTTTTCACGTGACGGTAATATAAAAATTACCGGAGAGGAAGAAAATGCACAAAGAGCAGTTACTGTTTTAGAATCGCTTGCAAGTATGCAAAAGCGCGGTGATGAAATAGAAGAGAGGGACATAAGATATGCCATTATAATGGCAGAGGAGGGTGCAAAGCCCGAGGAAACCGTACCCGAAGGCAATTATGTGTGCGTTACCTCAAAGGGTAAGCCCATAAAAGCAAAAACAGCGGGGCAGAAAACATACGTTGAAAGTATACGAAACAACACAGTTGTTTTTGGAATAGGTCCTGCGGGAACAGGAAAAACCTATCTTGCCGTGGCTCTTGCGGTAGACGCTTTCAAGAAAAAACAGGTGAGCCGTATAATTCTTACCCGCCCTGCAGTTGAAGCGGGTGAAAAGCTCGGCTTTCTGCCCGGTGATTTGCAAAACAAGGTTGACCCTTATTTAAGACCTTTATATGATGCACTTGCCGATATGCTTGGTGCGGAAAATTATCTTAAATACCTTGAACGCGGAATAATTGAGGTTGCACCCCTTGCATATATGCGCGGCAGAACACTTGATGATGCATTTATAATACTGGATGAGGCACAGAACACCACACCCCAGCAGATGAAAATGTTTCTGACACGTATAGGCTTTGGGTCAAGGGCGGTTATTACAGGTGACGTAACACAGATAGACCTGCCTGACGGAAAGCGCTCAGGTCTTAAGGATGCGGAACGCATACTCAAAGAGATAGAAGATATTGATTTTATTTATTTGACATACAAGGATGTAGTAAGACATCCGCTGGTACAAAGAATTATTAACGCTTACGAAAAAAGTGAAGCAAAGAGGAAAACGCGATGAAAAAAATAACCAGGGTACGTGAGTTTATAATTGTTACCTTGTCTGTTTTAACAGTGCTGACTGTGGTTTTACAGGGAATACAGCCTGTTAAATACGATGTTACGGTAGGCAGCACCGCGCCTGCGGATATATATGCAGGGCGCGATGTTGTGAATACTGTTGCCACAGAACGCAAAAAGGCAAAGGCAGAGAGCGAGGTGGCGGTACAGTATTCGGAAAATGCTGAGGTGACAGCACGAATGAAGTCAGACCTTGCAGAAGTGCTGGCACAATGTACGACAAGCCGTACAGAGGCAGATGTAACACCGCCTGTATTTTTCGGAAATGCTGATAAAAACAAGCTTTATGGTCTAAACGGCAATCAGATGACTATATTGAGAGAGACGCTGACTGACACACATAACCAGCTTTTAGAGAGTGGTGTAAGGGACAGGGACAAGTCCTTTGAAGAGGGCAGGGAAATGCTTTCGGCGCAGCTTGAAGGTGACAGCCTGGAGCTTGCAGTTACAATTCTTGATAATGTACTTGAAGTAAATATGTTTGAAGATGAGGCGGCAACCGATGCCGCACGTCAGCAGGCGAGAAATGCAGTTGCCAATGAGGTTTACAAGAAAAATCAGATAATTGTGCGTCGTGGCGATATTGTAACCGAGGAACAACTGCAGGTGCTTACCGATTTGGGTGTTATAAAGGCATCGGCAAAGACCACGATAAAGCAGTCGGCAGGAATAATTGTATTGCTTATTGCCTGTCTTGTGTTTATGGCTTTCCGCATAGGCACACATAAGAGCTTGTCGCAGGAATCGGTTATGGCGGTATCTATTATTATTGCTGTTACCATGCTTATGACACTGCTTGGTAAATATGACAGTATAAATATATACATAATTCCCATTATTGTGGCAGGTGCACTTATATCGGTGCTTGTGGATACCGAGCTTGCTCTTGCCGCTAACGTGGTTATTGTGTTACTATCGTCGCTTGTTTTCAGCGCAAACGAGGTTTATTTTGCAACAATGCTCATTTCGGGCAGTTTGTCGGTATTTATATTCAGCAGAGCGGGTACAAGAGGAAATCTTGTAATAGCAGCACTTATTTTGTGCGGAGCGGAATTTTTACTGTTTACAGCGCTGGGCTTTGTAGAGGGTATTGCGGTTGCAGATGCACTTATACGCGGTGTGTACGGTATTGC
>JAZNUH010000139.1:0-3526 GCA_045592225.1 Clostridia bacterium
TACAATTTAAAAATCTCCTTATTGGTAATTTATCAAAGAAATATTTTACCACAAATTACAGATTAACGCAAGTTTTTATTTGCCCACATCAAAAACAAAATGCTTGACTTTATGTCCGTTATATTTCTCGGGCAGCGATAAACTTGCATATCCGGTTAAAGACGGTGAAGAAACACATACGTCACAAAGCATATCACCATTTATACCATTCTCAAACCCGGCACTGATAAGCTTGGTGTTTTTGTCTGTCGGACAGATTGCTTTGGGATTTAACGGGTTGGAATAATCAGTTATTACCTGTCCGCTGATGCTCTCTGGTACTATTTTAAAGAGTTGTGCTGCACCACCGGCCATATTTACCGTAAACGAGCTGTCTGCCGTTGTAATTTCTGCTTCACCGTATACAGGTGATACAGTGGCGCCATGCAGTGTCAATCCTTTGTCGGCAAGGCTGACTGTTATGCTTTGCGCCTCGGCTTTACGGTTAAGTACCACTGCATAAAAACATTCTTTCTCTGCCCATACGTCTACCCAGTAATCATTGTTTCGAATGTTTATAAATTCCATTGTATCACCACATTTTCCATAGTGGTCCCACACAATATCATGCTCATTTTCGTAAAATGCCGTCAACACAGGCCAGTGCTGGCTTTTATCAAGCATTGGGTCAAGGTCAGGGTCATCGGGCAACCAGGGGTAATATCCGTTACCTGCCGCACCGCCCATAACCGACTGATATATCATACTATGCAGTCTTGTAGCGTTGGGATTTATACCACCATAGGTAAACACCTGCAACACCTGCATAATGCCTTTGCCGTACTTCTCGGCAAATGTCTTTGCACTTGCGGTCATATCAGCAACATATGTCTCGTAGCTTTGCGTTCCTGCAGGGTATGGGTCAATACCCATAACATCAACATACTTCATTGCATCATAGTACAGGTCGGGAACACATTCGCAGTGATAAACCGGATGAACATTATCATACTCCTTTATCATTTTATAACCATCGGCAAGTAAAAGCTCAATGTGCTTTTTATCTCCGTAGTGTGCAAATGGTTCATCCATGGTCATATAACAGAAAAGCGCAGGATGGTCCTTAAGCCCCTGTATAAGTTCTTTGTTGTATTCTATGTTACTCGGGTCACCTGCCGGTTTCATCCCGTGATAAAGCACAAGTGCAACCTTAAGCCCTGCAGCGTGCATTTTATCCATATACTCACGTGTTTTTTCAACCGAGCCCTTTGCGGTGGTCTGCAAAAGATTTATTCCGGCTTCGTGCAGCTTTGGCCAATCATTTTCATCGCTTATGTGATAAAGTATTGAAGGTATAAACTCCTCTCCGTCAACAAAAAACCTTCCGTCCTTTGTCATCATCTCAGGTCTTTCGTATATGTATACCGGTATTTCCTCGCTTTCTAAAACCTCTCCCTCCGGATTTTTTCCACATATTAAAAGTGTATATTCCTTTTTAATCTCTGTCATTAAATCCAGCGGAAATGTCCATTTTACCTCATTATCCGTAAATACCATATCGGTAACTGACGCAAGTATTTGTTCGCCGTTTTTTAAATAAAAATCTGCTGTGTATCCGTTATCAAAAATGGTTTCATTTAACTTTGCCTTTGCAACACCATCTTTAAGATCCCTATAGTAAAAAATTTGATCAGTGTCAAAGAAAAAAAACTTTTTTTCAGCAATTTTGTAAAAACTTATATCATCCACATACATTGTGCCGCTTGCAGAATAGCACCTGGGGTATATGTGCATTTTTGTGCAATCATCAGGTGCTGTAACATTATAAACTGCTACATCCCAATCCTTTACATCAGGCAGATAGTACATATTTATTCCATAAGTGTTTTTTCCGTCACTGTTATACCCCTCAAATTTTACTGAAAGCTTGCTGTTTCCATCCGGAACATCACCCTTGTACCACATTACAAGCTGATATGTGGCACCACCTTCAATGCCCTCAACAGTGGTGCTGATGTGGGGATTTCCGGCGCTTTCAGTTGATATTTTAGCACACCAATCACCGCTGTGCGCATTACCGTACTCAAGGCGCGCATGTGCACCGTCCCAACCGCCGTAGGCATTCCAGCCTACAGGCATACCTGTTCCTCTCATACTTTCAAAGCTACTGTTTACAACCATATTTTCAGTGCCTATGGGTTCTTGTATAGGGTAAAAGTCACGAAGTCTTTTAAGCTCGTTCCTTTTAGTGTTCTCTTCTGCGTTATTTTCCTCGGAATACTCTCCGTAAACACTTACATTATCATAATATATTTCACCGCCGCCGATAAGACGTATTAAAAACGAAGCGCGGTTAGCCTCTTTGGGAACGGTTATTTCAGTTGTAAACTTTGTCCAATCATTTGAATTATCCCATTCAAATGATTTACCGCTCACATGACCAGTTGGCGAATAAAACTCAAACTTTATATGTGCTTTTGCTCCGGTGCTTTTAGAATAAAGGCTTACTTCATATGTTTCGCCACCTACAAGAAACACAGACTGATGCGCAAAGCAGTTACCTTCTGCCGTGAGTTTTATGGCCTGTGACCCTGCGTACGCATCCGAAGTGTATTCTCCCTCAACCGGTACAACCCACTCACCAACACTTTCAAAATCTCCGTTTTTTACCGCTTCACCGGGATCAGCAGCCACGCAAATGCTGCCAGATGCCACTACCACCATGATGCATAAAATAACAGATATTAATTTTTTACCCATCATTTCCATCGCCCCTCACTTTTTGATTTTTTATATAGTTTAAAATCTTTTGTGTATTCTCTTCACAGTATTCTATTTCCGAAGAGTATTTTCTTGCAATATCAAGCATCTCTTCAAGACTTTTACAAGTCGAACACATAGCTCCAATAACCCAACAGCTTACAAGTATAAAACCCACACCGCTTTGAAAATGACGGAATGTAAAATAGCAAGCAAGCTGCTCAAAGAAAATTTGCATATCACCTCTTAAAAATATGTCGGTGGATTTTACTTTTTTCAGTTTTTCAAGGTCTTGCTCCCACTTATTGTCAAGTCTTTCAAGCGACATATATAAATCATACAGTTCATTGTTTGAAAAGTCAAATTTTAAGCCGTATTTTTCAGCAAGGGTGTTAAGTCTTTCGAAAATACTTTTACTTCTGTTTTGCAAAATAGCAAAAACTTCATCTCGTTCTTTAAAAAACCGATTACTTTTTGCACTTTCAGGTATGGATACAGCAAAAGGTTTATTCTCAGTCAGTATAATCCTTGCCGCTTCTTCGCAGCAAAGCCCCAGCCCTGTTTCTGTAAAGTCATCATAAAAGTTTGAAAAGCGGGGATGCAAATAGCATATATCGCATATTGCGCCTTCGCCAAGTTCGAGTATAATATCACAAAGACCCCGCTCGTTAAGGAAAGGACACCTGTCCCCATCTCTTAAATCAAAATGCGGTACATCTCCTTCAATATTTGCGCGTATTCTTTCGCCAAAATCACCTTCCAGCGAGTTATATAATTCCATTGTATC
>JAZNUH010000140.1:0-2961 GCA_045592225.1 Clostridia bacterium
CGAAATTTATGTAACATCCCTTATTAACGATATCTATGCTGCAGCTTACGAAGTAAAAGACTTCCGCACAATGCAGTTTTTGGATTGGTTTGTTAAGGAACAGGGCGAGGAAGAAACAAATCGCAATGACCTGATTACAAAAATGGAGCTGTTCGGTTCTGATCCCATGAGTCTTTACATGCTCAATCAGGAACTTGCGGCAAGAATATATACAGCCCCCTCACTTGTGCTGTAGGCGGGATGTGAAAATTGCACAGAACGCAAAAATGATATAAGTTTGTGTGTCCATTTATAAGATGGTAGTGCGAATAAAAAGTAAATAGGCTTTACTATTAGAAGAACAAGTCCGTGGAAACGGACTTGTTTTTTACTTTGTATTTTTGCTATAAACGAATCCAACCGTCGCCGTACCACGTACTGCCGACGGCTCCGCCCAAGGGTTGTATTCGTTTATTCTGCACCATTTTCCCTACCCCTTTAGTCGGGATGTGGAAATTCTCCGGTACCCACACAAGCCCTCCTTGCCTAAAGGAGGGGGGACCGTCGAAGACGGTGGGAGGATTCGGTGAGTGGGAGCAAAAATAAAAATGTAAAACATGCTTGACATTATATGCGCGAATAGTTATAATAAAAATGTAAAGTCAACTGTACAAAATTGCAGTAAGGAGGGAGTATGTGGAAAACAGAATAAAAGAGTACAGAAAAGAGAGGGGAGTTACGCAGGATGATCTGGCAAAGGATGTAGGTGTAACACGTCAGACCATTATTTCTCTCGAAAACGGAAAATATGTAGCTTCGTTGCAGCTTGCCTTTAAGCTTGCAAAATATTTCGGAATAACAATAGAGGACTTGTTTGTTTATGAGGAGGAATGAAAATGGACTACAGGAAAAGGCTTAAAAGAAGAATATGGATATGCACAGTACTTATGGTAGTGGGTGCGGTGATGAAAATTATTGATATCTGTAATGGTGATTATGAATTTATGTCCGCAGGTTTTACAATATTTTTAGCAGGTGCCTCTGCGTTGGCGAAAAGTGTTTACAGCCTTAAAAATGAAGAGTTCAGGCGCAAAAATGAGATAGCTGAGACAGATGAAAGATATATTTTGATTGATAAAACAGCAAAAAGCATGGCGGCAACCATTTATATGATTGTTGGGTTTATAGCTATTGTTGTGCTTGATTTAATGGGTATGAGTGATATTGCGAGGGTAATAGCGATTGCAATATTGGCTTATATGGTTCTATATATAGTTATTTGCATTATATGTGGAAAAAAGATGTAAAAAATAACATCAAACAAACCAAAAAAAGGGTTTACACGAAAAGTAAACTGTGATATAATATTTAAAACTTAAAAAAAGCATTTTTTTTCTTTGAAAAGGGAGATGGAAAATATGAATGTTCTGGCAATTGGTTGCCATCCGGACGATATGGAAATAAACTGCGCCGGTACTTTGGCAAAATGCGTTAAAAGAGGCGACAATGTTACAGTATGCCACGTTGCAAACGGTGATCTGGGTCACGCAATTATCGAGCCCCCCGAGCTTCGTGAAATAAGAATAGGTGAAGCTAAAAAGGCAGGCTCGCTGGCAGGCATTAAGGTTGTTACCTGCGATATCGGTGACGTTATGGTTTACGAAGGCAGTAAGGAACAGCGTGACCGTGTTGTTGATGTTATAAGAGAGGCTGACCCCGATTTTATAATCACCCACGCACCCACAGACTATATGCCCGACCACGTTGCAGTTGCAAGACTGGTGTTTGACGCATCCTTTGCGGCAAGCGTACCCCACTATAAAACAAAGGTGGATAAGGTTGCCAAGGTAACACCCATTTACTATATGGATAATCTTGCAGGTCTTGGCTTTGTGCCCACACATTTTGTTGACGTTACAGACGAAATTGATTTAAAACTCGAAATGCTCGAATGCCACGAAAGTCAGCTCAAATGGATGAGAGACCATGACCACATAGATTTTGCAGACTTTGTTAAAACCTGTGCAAAGTACAGAGGCTTCCAGTCAAACTGTGCATATGCGGAAGCATTCAGTGAATGCCTTGTTTACCCCAAGGTAATCACAAAGAGATTATTACCGTAAATAATTAATTTTTAAATACAAGGAGGAAAATACTATGAATTTTATGGATACCGTTAAAGGTTCTATGCTCGAAGGTTTTTATCCCGCAGGCTGGGATATGGAGAAGATTGACAAATGCTGTCAGAACTCTCCCGAAAGCATCCTGGACAGACAGGATTTCTGGAATAAGGATTTCAATCCTGTAAAATGTGACAGCCTTGAAGAATTTGACACTCTTATGGGTCACGAAATTGCAATGCAGATTAAGCTTGCAAAGGACAGAGGCGAAAAGCTTGCTATGATTCTGCCCGTAGGTCCTATGGGCATGTATAAATGGGCTGTATTCTTCTTAAAGTCCTGGAATGTTGACTGTAAGCACGTTCATTGCTTTAACATGGACGAATGGGCAGACGGCGAAGGTAACACTTTAGCAGGTGACGATCCCGCTGCTTTCCAGAACGCTATGAAGCAGGCTTTCTACAATCCCCTTGGCGAACTTACAGTTCCTGAATCACAGAGAAACTTTGCAGTTAAAGACAATCTTCCCCTGTACGCAGAAAAGATTGCAGCTTTAAAGGCAGAAGGTGCTAAGCTGGTTCTTATCTTTGGTGTTGGCAGAATGTGCCACATCGCTTTCTGGGAACCCCACTTTGCAGCTGAATTTGACAATGTTGAAGACTGGAAGAAGCAGACACACAGAATCGGTGCAAAGCTTCATCCCCTTACAATAGAACAGAACGCTATTACAAGCTTTAAGTCCAGAACAACTCTGGTTCCCTGCCGTGCTAACACAATAGGACCCGGACTGTTTTTGCAGGCTGACTACATCATTGGCGGATGCGACGGTGCATTCAACAGAGGAATGCAGTGGCAGGGTATG
>JAZNUH010000141.1:0-23092 GCA_045592225.1 Clostridia bacterium
ACAATGAGAAAAGAATTAAAGAGAAACTTGGGTGGATGAGTCCGGTGCAATATCGACTCAATACCTTAGCTGCATAAAAATAGCGTAGCAGTCATTAAAACTACTACGCTATAAAAAGTCTAACTTTTTGGGGTCACATCATTGCAAGCTCTTTTTTTAATAGCAAATTAAAGGTTAAAAATTGGCAATCCTTCCGTCACGCTTTCGCGTGCCACCCTCCTTCAGGCAAAGAGGGCTTTGCAAGGGAGGCTTTTTCCTTTCGTCAAAATTCGACATTCTTCATATAAAGACTGCATAACCTAGATGACAAGTCTTTTTAATGTAGTTCATATAAAATTATAGCTGAAAATTTTTATATTCTTCTTCTTGTTCTAATTCTTTCAAAGCATCTTCTAATGAAGTAAATATTAGCTGACCGAAGGTCAATTTAGCTAGGTCGTAATTTAGCGTGATTTATCACATTTAGTTCGCGATAGCGAATTTAGCTGCGGTCACAGACCGCGTATGTTAAAATCGTTCGTTTTAGTGTTCACAATTGTCAGTGCCGAAAAACTTATCTGTGTTTATGCTCCATACTCCGTTTTCATTTTTAAATCCGATTTTTTTCAGATACAATGCCAAATGCTCGCAACCGCACTTTACTTCCTTTATATTCCGTCTGTCAAAAAAGTTTATCGCGCTTTTTATAATTCCGTCAATTAAAAAGTCAAGGTCGGTTTTTATGCAGAGTATTTCTCCCTCTGCACTCATTGCCATGGCGCCTAAAAGCTCGTCGCCGTCCTTTACAGACATATATACCGTACCCTCACCGCCTGTGCCTGTATATTCCGCCATTTTGCCAAAATCGCTGTCGGGCTTTATTTCTATCATTTGCTCTCTCTCCTTAAGGTTTCAATTTCACGCTCGGTAAGGTGGCGCCATTTACCCTCGGGTACGTGTCCCAAAAGTATGCTGCCCACCGATATGCGCTTAAGCTCTGCAACGGTAAGACCTATCGCCTCCACCATGCGTCTTACCTGACGGTTTCTGCCCTCGTAAATGGATATTTTTATGTCCACGCCCGTAGGATAGCTTTTTATAACCTCCACCTTTGCAGGAGCGGTTATTCCGTCGTCAAGCTCCACACCGCGACGGAGAGAATGTATCGCCTCAACGGTAGGAAAACCCTTTACCCTTGCAATATATGTTTTATATATTTTGTTTTTGGGGTGGGTTATCATATTGGCAAAGTCGCCGTCGTTTGTCATAATAAGAAGTCCCGAGGTGTTGTAGTCAAGTCTGCCCACAGGGTAAATTCTTGTGCTTATGTCCTGTGTCAGGTCGGTTACCGAGGCTCTGCCAAACTGGTCTTTTGTAGTTGTAATATACCCCTTTGGCTTGTTTAAAAGTATATAGTACTTTTTCTCGCTCAGCATTACGGGTACACCGTCTATTTCAACTCTGTCAAAGTCGGGGTCAATGTCAACACCCATTTCGGTGACCCTTTCCCCATTTACAAAAACTCTGCCCGATTTTATTATATCATCGGCCTTTCTTCGGGAGGCTACTCCTGCCCCTGCCAAAAATTTGTTTATTCTCATATTATTCTCCTTTTTACATAAACGGCTCTTTTGTTTCGCGGTGAAGCTCTATTTCGTCAGCCACCGAGGCGGTGCCGCGCATTTTTACCAGATACAAAACTGTCTGTGCAATATCCTCGGGCAAAAGCATCCCCTCGCCTGTAAGGTCGGGGCGGGATATTCTTACCATGTCGGTAAACACCGCACCGGGACTTATCACGTGCACCCTTACTCCCTTTTTATAGTATTCCTTGCTAAGTGCCTTTGAAAAACCCACAAGTGCGTGCTTTGATGCGGCATACACGCTTTGCAGGGCATAGCCCTTATGTGCGGTTACCGATGCAATATTTATAATGGTTCCGCAATCCGATTTCATAAGGTGGGGCAAGGCTGTTTTGCACATGAGAAACGGTGCCCTTGCGTTGGTGTTCATTATCCTGTCATACTCTTCCATGGTTATTTCTTCAAAAACCGTGGACTGTGCAATACCTGCGTTATTTATAACATAATCAATACCGCCGTAGTGTGCAACTGTTTTTTCTATGGCTTTATTTATGTAATTATCGTCGCATATATCACCGGGAATGATAAGACACTCCCTGCCCTTTGCGGTTTTTTTAAGCTTGTCCTCATTTCGCCCAAGCAAAACAAGCTTAAACCCTGCCGAGAACATGGCCTCGGCTATTGCCGAGCCGATTCCGCCCCCGGCTCCTGTTATAATACATATTTTGTCTTTCATATTTTCTCCTTTTCTCGTTTTTGACATATCTCGCCATTTACGTCAGGAAAGCTGTCAGTATAAAGTCTGATATTCAATCCAAATTTATTTAAGTTTTATTTTCTTTAATAATGCATATAAACCTATTTGCAACAGTGTCCATATAACAGCACCTATGATTACTCTGATCAGATGAACAGAATTATCAAAAAGAAGGTTAAGTAAAATACTCACAAAAAAGTAAACTGTTGTTCCTAAAATTAAGGCTACCCATTTTTTCATATATACAACTCCTTCTTCATGCATTAATCATTTTTTGCCTTTTTTGTGCATTAATTATTTGTTTTTTTATCTCGTCGGATATATCAACCCTGATTATTTCCACACCAAACTGTCTGATACCTTCCGCTAATACCGATAGTCCTTTCAGCTTCCGTTCTTCCGCCTCATCACAGACTACAATTATCTTTCTGTGTTTTTTGTCCTTAATTCTGTCCAGTAACAACATTTTTAATATGTCGTTTGCAATTTTATTGTCCTGCGCCTTTTTGGGGTTGCCTATGTGAGCAAAAATTTCTCCAACGATATAATTTTCTTCCGAATAAAAATCCGGTATTATATAAGTGTATTTGTTATCCGCCAAGTATATCCGGGGATTTTTAATCAATTTGGTTTTTAATAGTTTCTCAATCTCTCCAAATATAATATGCTCAGCATATTGTTGTTCATAAGAGCTGGATTTATTTGTTTCTTTCATCTGTTTTTCCTCTCCAGTTGCTTGTCTGCCTTAATAAATTCTGAAAATGTATTATTTTAATATTATCAACATATGATTTTGTCAAGTCAGGGACAAAAAATATTGATATGTTTTCGGAAGGAGCAAGCCCCTTCCCTACAGGGCTCGATATGATATTATACATATTTAGAGAATGTTTCTACATACCTTGTCCCAAAACTAACAGAAGTTATTTCGGTAAAAGGTATTTCCCACAATTCATCCTGCCATATTCCATCGGCGTCAAAGTGGTGAAAATAAACCTTTGTTTTTGTTACCCTGTTTATTTTTCCAATAGCAAAAATACATTCTTCTTCGTCCGCATCTTCTTTTTCAACAATAATATTTTTATTAATTGCCTTCAAGGATACAAACACATTGTACCAATCCGATATATTAATACATGGAACATCAATATTATCAACAATTCCTTCTTTTATTGCTATTTCAAGGCATTTATCATTTTTGATTTCTGCTTTTACCGTATCTCGAAAGCGTCTTACAGTGAAGCCGTCCAGAGCAAAATCATCTTCGTTTGCGCCGAGAAAAAGCTTGTCACCGGCAAGCAGAGGAAAACAGTGGTAATAATATTCATCATATTTCATAAGCACCCTGCAAATCCGCCTTGGGTTGATTGCATTTTTTATAAGTTCTTTTATGTCCCTCTTTCTCATCGTTTTCTCCTTTTCTCGCATTGCCAGGGTTCACTGCGTTAATTTGGATGCCGATACTTTTTGCGATATACTCACTTCGTTCGTGCGATATATTTTCGTTTCTCTCAAATGCGATATAACTCCATTTTATTCCGTTGCGATATGATGTAAATTCCTTCAACTCGTCCCAAAAGGACATATCGCATTACGAAGTAATATATCGCATCCGCGAAGATATATCGCAAATTCCGTCAGGAATTTATATCGCTGAGTTTAATCGTTGCACGATTAAACTCATTATACCACCCCTCCCCTCAAAAAACAAGACAGGGGACGCAAAAATTGCATCCCCTATTCTCTACCTGATTTTAAATATAGATGAAAGTATTTTCCGCAAAAATCCCGGCGCCTTCATCACAACTATTTTCAATCTCATCACCACCAATTTATTTAGTTTCCGCTGAAAAAGCACCAGCCAACAACTATAAGTACAAAGGTTTCAACTATTGCCAGAACCCACAGCGGAAGCACAGCCGCCACAAATGCACCTATTGCAAAGGACAAAATAATAACTCCTACCGTTCTCCGCCGTCCGCACATTTTATACACCTCCTGCCCGATAATATATTATTCAGCAGCTGGCGTTTGTGTTACCTGATTTTTCGTGCGTAGCAAAAGACACAAAAAAGGACAAACCGCCAAAGCGGTTTGTCCCTATAAAGTAAAACTCTGTTAACTTTTGTATACTCTTTTATTTAAAAAAGCATTTATATATTTCTTGTCTTTTGCGATCCGAGGAATTTTTACATCCCTTAATATATGCCACGCATTTTCTTGGCATCTACAACTCGCTTGATTGCAATAAGGTAAGCACCCATACGAAGCGTTACATTATTTTCCTTTGCAATATCCCACACACCGTTAAATGCAGTGTGCATTTTATCGTAAAGCTTTGCGTTAACCTCTTCCTCGCTCCAGTACATGGACTGCAGATTCTGCACCCATTCAAAGTAGGAAACAACAACGCCGCCCGAGTTTGCAAGAATATCAGGAACTATTACAATTCCCTTTTTATCCAGAATTTCGTCCGCCTCGGTTGTTACAGGGCCGTTTGCACCCTCAACAATGATTTTCGCCTTAATTCTGTCAGCATTTTCAGCATTTATCTGATTTTCAAGTGCTGCGGGGAGCAGAACTGTTACAGGCAGCTCCAGAAGCTCGCTGTTGCCAATTCTCTTCATGCCTGCTTCTTCGTAGCTATCCAGCAGCTTTCTCTGTGAAACATGAGCATAAACAGCTGCCATATCAAGTCCGTCGGGGTTGTAGATACCGCCCGAAACGTCGCTTACTGCAACTATTTTTGCACCCTGCTCGGATAAAAGCTTTGCAGAAATGCTGCCTACGTTACCCATTCCCTGTACGGCAATGGTTGTATCCTTTATATCTATACCGTATTTTTCAAGTATAAACAGAGTGTTTGTCATAATACCACGGCCTGTTGCCTCGCCTCTGCCCAAAGAGCCGCCGATGCCTACAGGCTTGCCTGTTACAACACCGGGAACACCCTTGCCCTGCAAGGTGCTGTAGGTGTCCATAATCCAACCCATAATTTCGGGATTTGTGCCAACATCGGGAGCAGGAATATCTCTGTCAGGTCCGATGATGGGCGCTATCATAGTTGTGAATTTTCTTGCCAGGCTTTCAAGCTCTTTTTTGGAAAGTGTGCCGGGGTCAACAACCACGCCACCCTTACCGCCGCCGTAGGGAATATCCGCTACTGCGCATTTAAATGTCATCCACGCCGCAAGTGCCTTAACCTCATCCATATTTACTGCAGGATGAAAACGTAATCCGCCCTTTGCAGGACCTCTTGCTGTGGAATGCTGTACTCTGTAGCCGTCAAAAACCTTTACTGTTCCGTCATCCATTTCCACAGGTACCGATACGCGCAGTTCACGTTCGGTATGCTTTAATGTTTCATACTCGCCGGGTGTGTATCCCAGTATTTTTGCTGCTGTGTCAATGGTCTTTACCACGTTGTCAAAGGGATTGTAATTTGCCATTTACTTGTTCATCTCCAAACTTTTGAAAAAAATATGCGTCTATTATACCATTTTCTTTTTTTCTTGTCAATATTCAACCCGGGTGTTTTTTTATGAAAATCTTTTGATTTTCGGGGTTGATTTACCTTTTTGTAATATTCCCCTCATTTTGTCCATATACATATAGTGGACAAAATATTAAGGAGGATTTTTATGGAAGGATACAATATTTACAGGGATATATCAACCCGAACCAATGGTGATATTTACATTGGTGTTGTAGGCCCGGTGCGGACGGGCAAATCTACTTTTATTAAAAAGTTTATGGACCTTGTGGTGTTGCCCGCAATTGAAAATGCACCCTCGCGTGAGCGGGCACGGGATGAGCTGCCCCAGAGTGCCGGTGGCAGAACAGTTATGACCACCGAGCCAAAATTTATACCCAACGAGGCAGTGGAAATAACCCTTTCGCAAAACGCATCCATGAACGTGCGTATGATTGACTGTGTGGGTTATATGGTAAACGGAGCGCTCGGCGCTACCGAGGACGGGCAGCCAAGAATGGTACGCACGCCCTGGTCGGCAAGCGAAATTCCCTTTGACCGCGCCGCCGAAATAGGCACAGAAAAGGTTATACGCGAGCATTCCACCATCGGCATTGTTGTTACTACCGACGGCAGTATTACAGACATCCCCCGCGAAGGGTATCTCCCTGCCGAGGAAAGAGTAATAAACGAGCTTACACAGCTTGGCAAACCCTTTGTTATCATTTTAAACAGTACCGCACCCCAGGGAAGTGCCTGCAACACAATCAGGGAGCAGCTGGAAGAAAAATATTCGGTTCCTGTTTTGCCGGTAAACTGTGAGCAGATGGATGAAACAGACATAAACGCAATAATAGAAAGTGTTTTGTTTGAATTTCCCCTTTCTGAAATTTCAATTAATCTGCCCTCGTGGATTACCTCTCTCGACGATGACCACTACATAAAAAGTGCGGTGCTGGGTTGCATACGCAGTAATATAGGTAATGTTTCCAAGGTAAATCATATAAGCCATATGATAGCCTCCATTGAAGGCTGCGAGTATGTTTCATCCGCCGAAAGCCGCGAAATTGATTTGGGCACAGGCAGAGTGCTTATTGAAGCCGGCGCTCCCGACGGATTGTTCTACACAGTTTTAAGTGAAAGCACCGGGCTTGACATTCCCGATGCAGGTGTGCTTATGTCTCTTATGCAGGAGCTTTCAAGTGCAAAACAAAAGTATGACCGCCTTGAATATGCCCTGCACCAGGTAAATGAAACAGGCTACGGTATTGTATCACCTTCCATTGACGAGCTGCGCCTTGAAGAACCCGAAATTGTAAAACAAGGCGGCAGATTTGGTGTGCGCCTGCGTGCGAGTGCACCTTCCATTCATATGATAAGAGCAGACATCGAAACCGAGGTATCCCCTGTTGTGGGCAGTGAAAAGCAGTCCCAGGAGCTTGTTGAATATCTGCTGAGCGAGTTTGAGGTTGACCCGCAGAAGATATGGGAGTCCAACATTTTCGGCAAATCCCTTTATGACCTTGTAAATGCAGGTCTTCACAATAAGCTTGGCAAAATGCCCGACGATGCCAGGGTAAAACTGCGTGAAACTCTGCAAAGAATTATCAATGAGGGCAGCGGCGGACTTATTTGTATTATATTATAAGCCAAAATGCCCAGAGGGAATGAGAAAAATGGCACAGAACGAACCAACTGAACCCGAAGGGGTGAACCCCCGGCAGTACAAAGGTACGGCGGGGGTGAGGTTGGTTCGTAACAAAAAGGCCATAAAAAAGTGTTTTTAACCCTTCAGCCCCCTTGCCCCCAATCTTGGGGGTAATAAGGTACACTTTTTTGAAATAAGCAAAATTGCGCACTCTTTGCGCGCAATTTCCTATATTATAAAAAAACAACCGTATTCAGTTTTGAATACGGTTGCTACATATAACAATACAACTGAACTGTTATATTGTACCGCCTATTGCTATTCTTGCCTTTTTGTGTTCCGGGTCTTTTTTCACATTTCCTCCGGGTCAAATATTGGCATGATTTCGAGTTTAAACAGGTTTGCCTTATGCCTTTTATCAATTTTTTCTTTAATTTCTAAATCATCTATTTCGCCTGTGCGGATGTACCTGTCGAGTACGGCGTAGGTAAAGCCCAGGTTTTCCTCGTCCGACTTACCGCAAAGTCCGTCGATGGGTGTTTTATCCACAAGCTCTGTGGGTAGTCCAAGCAGTCTGCCTATTTCCTTTACCTCTGCAACGGTGAGTTTTGACATGGGCGAAAAATCGCCCACCGAATCGCCGTAGCGGGTGGAGTAGCCTACCCAATCCTCGGAAAGATTGCAGGTGTTACACACTCTGCCGTTACAGCTTTGGGATACGGCATACAGAGTGGTCATTCGCACGCGTGGCGGAATGTTTTGTATGGTCTGGGCAGATATTTCAATGTCCTTGGGCATATTATCAAGTACACCCTGTACCGCATCGGCAATATTTATTTCGTAATGCTTTATTCCGAGGTGATTGCATAAAAGGTACGCCATATCAATATCATGCTGCTCGCCCTTTGGCATAAGCACGCCTATTACCCTGTCCCTGCCAAGTGCCTCAACGCAGAGCGCCGCCGCAACCGAGCTGTCCTTACCGCCCGATATACCTACAACTGCGCTGCAGCCGGGACCGTTTTCCTCAAAGAATTTTTGTATCCATTTTACACAGTCATTTTTGACTTTTTCTGCATTAAACATATTTTCCTCCGCCTATCTGGGTACTATATCGCCCACGCCCTTTAATATAAATGTGGGACGGTAGGGCATTTCACGCAGTTCTTTTTCGCCGGTTACACCGGTTAAAACCAAAACTGTGTCCATCTCTGTCTGAATGCCTGCAACAATATCGGTATCCATTCTGTCGCCGATTATTACTGCATCCTCACGTTTGCAGCCAAGCTTTCTCATTGCGTGGCGCATAATTAAGGGGTTAGGCTTACCTATAAAGTAAGCGCTTCTGCCTGTTGCAAGCTCAATGGGTGCGGTAAGTGCGCGGCAGGCAGGCAGAATTCCACGTTCCGAAGGGCCTGTCAGGTCTGTGTTTGTGCCGATAAGCTTTGCACCGCCAAGCACAAGATGTATTGCTTTTTCAATTTTTTCGTAGCTGTAGGAACGGCTTTCACCCACTACTACGTAATCGGGGTTTACGTCGTTCATTGTAATGCCTGCATTGTAAAGGGCATTTAAAAGACCCGCTTCACCAATTACATAGGCGCTGCCGCCCGGGCATTGGGAGGCAAGAAATGATGCTGTTGCCAGCGCGCTTGTATAAAAGTGGCTCTCGTCTATCTCCAGTCCCATTCTCTCAAGCTTTTTGGAAAGCTCCAGGGGTGAACGCTCACTGCTGTTTGTAAGGAAGAGAAAGTCCTTATCCTCCTTTTTAAGCCAATCCACAAGCTCTTTTGCGCCGTCAAGCAATTTGTTTCCGTGATAGATAACACCGTCCATATCGGATATAAATGCCTTTTTAGCGGTAATCTTGCTAATATCACGGGTCATAAGCTTATCTAAGTATTCACTCATATTTTCTATCTCCTTGTATGACAAAAAGGGCTGCTACTGCAACCCCCATTTCTCATTTTTTCTTAATCAAACCGCTCTTGTTACCAGGTTTGAACGCAGGCAACGTGAACAAACGTTAACTGTTTTGGGTGTTCCGTTAACAACTGCCTTTACCTTTCTGATGTTGGGCTTCCAGCATCTGTTGGATCTTCTGTGTGAATGGCTGACTTTAATACCGAAAGTAACGCCCTTTCCACAAATTTCACATTTAGCCATCTATATGCACCTCCTTGATTATTCGTACAACAAAACATAGTTATTATAGCACACATTTTCAAAGTTGACAAGTGTTTTTTTAATTTTTTGAATTTTTTTGTTTTTTCACCTCATCCCCTCAAAGGAGAAGACTAAAAAAGAGTGCAGAATGGACGAACCTTACCCAAAGGGTGGAACCGCTGATTATACGAGGTATATCAGCGGTAAGGTTGGTTCATAGTTTGACGGCACAAAAAGAAACCCGCCTATTGCGGGTTTCTTCATATTTTTCTTGTTTTTGCACCCTTGTTTGCCTTAAGTAATATTTTACTTTGCCGTCAAACGCTCTGTGCCTTTTTTAGTTTTTTCTGCTATCTGATAACTACAAAGAATCTAATTGCCGTAATTTCCCAAACTGTGTAGTAAACATCGCCGGGCATTACATCTGCATAGGTTATTGTTTCAACAGTTTCTTCGTCAAGGTCTATTGCCAGCATCTGTGCTGCTGTGGGGGGCAAGCTTCTTGTAACAGGAGTAAGAACCGGGTTGCCGCCTACCTCAGCATAAAGATTGTTATTTGTAACAATAAAGTCTGCTGTAGATCTTACTACTGTACCGCTGGACATCATATTACCGCCGTGGTACATTGAGCTTTCTGTTGTTGTTCTTCCGTATGTACCAAAGGATGTATTTTCATACATACCGGGTGTTGCTGCCCTTACAAGCAATGCACAGGTTCTAATTGCGTTGGTTGTATCAACCTCGTATGTAATTATATCACCAAAGCCAAGCTCTGATACATCTATGCCCGATTTGTCTCTGTTGGGGTCATCCAGGCTGGTGTTTGCATAGCTGTAGCCTATAAGTAATTCCTTGTTGATAACCAGGCTGCTTTCTACACCATCAAAACCGCGCAGGCGAATTTTTGTAACTGCATCGCCCTCTTCGTCAACCGATCTGGATGTGCCAAGAACCATACCGTATTTAACACCGTTGGAACCGCCGTAAGTGCTGGGCAGCTTAACAACCTTAGTATTATCATCCGTTTTACCGTTGAGAGCGCCCTGATCCCATACCATTGCGCCTACAACGTGGCCTTCGGAAAGGTCATACATTTCAGAACAGCCATAGCTTTCGTTATGCATAAGGCCTGTCATCATTTCATACTTATCGTCTGCCGCATCCTCGTGAGGAATTACAAATATTTTTGTAGATGCCTTTACACCAAAGAATCCGCCGACAGACGAAATTGCATTACCCGAGAATCCGTATACTTCTGCCTTTTTAACGCCTCTGCCGTACAGGTCGCCACGGGGTGTGTAGTAGGGTGTTACCTTATATTTGTTCTTATCAAGCTGCAGTACCATATTAAAGCCTGCATCACCTGCTGCTGCAGCAGGATCGCCGGATGCATCGCCCGCTGTTAAAATTTCAAGAATTTTTGTGTTTTCTTCGTTTGCTCTGTATTTAATAAGCTGACGGATTGTTCTGTCAGATTCTGTGTAGTGAATGGTTGCGCCCGCAGGCTTGAGGCTTGCAGGGGTAATTGTTTCGTACAAAATTCTTTCGGGAATAGCTGCTGCAACTTCGTCTGATTTAACTGTTGTTCCGTTGAGTATTACTCTGTCTGCCGCGTCAAAGAGTACCATTTCTCCGTCTTCTGTGAATACCTTGAGCTGTCCCTTCTGGTCAATGCCCTTTGTGTTTGCAGCACCAACAAGATAACCGTACTTGTATGTGGAGCCAACCTTTGTGTTTACAGCCGCAATATTGCCCATAAAGTCGAGATAAAATGCCGCTGTCATATCAAGCTCGGGAGCTTTGAGTGAGCCGTTGGGAAGATTTTGGTCAATCTTGTAAGCAGCTTCGGCGATAACAACCTCGCCGTCCTCAAATTCTGTAACCTTGCCTTCTATAACTTCTGCGTTCTTAACTATCTTTGTAACCTTGCCGTCTGCACTCTTTGAAACAGAGAGAATATCCCATTCTGCCAGCGCATCCAGACCGATTTCAACACCTGTGCTGTCGGTAAGCTGTACCTTCGCTGCTGTGTCCTCTGTGTCAATTACCATGCTGCCTGTGCCGTTTACCGCTTCTTTGAAGTAAACTGATTTTTCATTTATATTTTTGCCGTTTACAACGTAGTTTACATAGGAGTTAACAAGGATTATGTCATTTGCTCCCTTGTTGTCAACTACAGTTACTACACCCATTTCAGGGCGGAGGTCTGCCGGTGTCCATTCTTCTTTAACAACGCCGTTTAATACAAGTGTTGCGCCGTCGTCAACTGCAAAATATTTTTCCTTATCGTTTTCGTCTTTGTATTCAATGTTTGTTTTTGTTGTTTTTTCTGTAATGTAATTTGCATTGAGTGTAAGTGTTGCTGTTGCACCGGGAACACTTGCGTAAAGGAGTACAGGAGTTTCTGTATCATCAGGAACCTGATAATAAGCCTTTACCTTGTAGCCTAAAAGTGCGCTTGCATCCGATGTACCTTCTGCAAATACTGCCGAACCGATTGCAACCTCGCCCTTTGCCACTTTTCTGTCTGTTGTGCCAAGTGCTGTGTAGTAGTCAGCAGTAACAACGCCTTCTGCTACATAAATGCCACGGTATTCAGACATAAGTGTTTTATTTTCTGCTTCTGCATATCCGCCCGATGCACCTTCACCGTAGGAAGTCTGTTCAAGGAGAGGGAGTTCAAGCATATTGTACATAAGGATTGCCATATCGCTACGTGTGAGCGATGTGTCAGCGCCACTTGCTTCTACGCCCTTAAGCATACCCATCTGAGCAGCTTTTGACATATAACCGCTGGGATATCCTCCCTGTGCTTCTGCGTGCACCTCATAACCCAGTGCACATACAAACATTTTAACTGCCTGTGCGTATGTTACCTCATCATCGGGAGCGAAGGTACCGTCGCCCATACCTGCAACAATACCCATTCCGTAAGCCGCTTCAACATTACCTGCTGCCCAGTGGCTTGCAGGAACATCGGAAAACACTGTACCCGAGCCTGTTTCTCTTTCAAGATCCATAAATCTCATGAGAACTGTTGCCATTTCTGCTCTTGTCATGTTAACATGGGGAGCATACATATCCTGCACTCTGCCTTCAACAAGACCCAGCGCATAAAGTACTTCTACTGCTTCTTCGCAGTTTGCCCCCTCAATGTCGGTAAAGGGGGATGCCATAGCCGTGCTGATGGTTGCTGTCATAAGCATAACAACCGTCAACAGGATTGCCCATATTTTCTTTGTCATTGTGCTTCCTTCTTTCTTATATTATTTTTCATTCATCCAGTTGTAAATTCTCTGCATAATAACTGCCGCTTCGGCTCTTGTGGTGTTACCCAAGGGGTTGATTTCGCCCTTTTCGTTACCCTTTATTATACCGCTTTCAAGCATTGCCGCTACATCCTTTACGGCATAACCTGCAACCTTGTCGCCGTCGGGGTATTTGGAAAGGTCTGTACTCTTTGCATTAAAGGGTTTTGCATATCTCATTCCTCTGCCGCAAATTGCCATAAGGTCCTGACGGGAAATACCCTCTTCGGGCATGTAGTTATTATCACCTACACCGTTTAATATCATCATAGTTTTGCCTATTGCAACTTCCTTTGCATAGGGAGCAGTAATATCAACATCTGCAAAGTTTTCGCCGGGTACCTTTTCATCAAGTCCCAGTGTTCTTATAAGGAATTTAGCAAAGTCGCCTCTTGTTATGGGTTCACCGGGCGCAAAGGAATAGCTGCCTTTATCTTCTATGCCGTTATCATAGAGGAAGTTTATAGCATCCAGTGCCCAGTCATAGCCTTCAAGGTCTGTCATTGCTGTAAGAACCGAGAAGTCAACTGCCTGCTTGGGTGTAACCTTAAAGGTCATTGCCTGATAGGGCTCGAGAGTAATGGCGATTGCGCCGTCGCGCTGTTCCATTTTTGAAACGCCCTCGCCGTCATATATAACCTCATAATCGTAATCGCCGATTGTAACCTTACCGTTTGTGCTTGTCAGTGATACAACCGCTGTTTTAGCCTCGCCCTGACGGTTTTGTGCAATACCGTAAAGTACTTCGCCGTCGGTAAAGGTTTCGTACCAGGTGTCACCGGTTTGTGCGTATAAATCGCCCTGTTTTTCCATATTGAAGTTTTTGTATTCGCCCAATATGAAGTATTTGAAAATCAAATCTGATTCAAGTTCTTTGAATTTCATAAGCATATCCCAGTATGCACCCTCGTTAAGGGGCGGGTCAATATCGGGTCTGTCCGGCTCCCACGCATACCAGCCGTGGCCCTTTGCACCTGCCATGTAGTTCTGCATAATCATGGAGTGTATTTTAAGGGCTGTGGGTGTAGCCTCAGGCAGTGTACCTATTGTACAACACTGCAGAATACCAAGTGCCAGCTTGTTGCCCTGTATTCTTGCTTCTGTTGCCGCCATATCAACAACCATGGGAACAAATGTGCCGTAGCTGTTCCACTGTGCGGGATAGGGGTCGGGACCTAAAATATCACAGTAGTTGGCTGCCGCCTTCATATGGCTCTGCATACCTTCACAGATATATACGGGAGTGTGGTCATTTATGCTGCGGAGCATAATATATGACTTTCTCATATTATCGTGGTTATGAACGTCCTGAATAAAGGGTTCGTCCATTGCCATCCAGCAGAAAACTGCAGGGTGGTCTTTTATCTGAATCATATCGTTATACACACGCTGCCAGTTCTGGTCATGTCCTGCGGGGAGCATGCCGTAATAACAAACGATAGCCGCATACATGCCTCTTTCGTAAAGCTCGTCCAGTCTTGCAGTTGCCGCCGCAATACCGCCGTCCAAGGTCATCTGTATTACGTTGATGCCTGCTGCCTGTGCCGCATCCCTCGCCTCTACATCGTCCCATGCGGACATATGGTAGTTAAATACGGGATGAACAACCTTACCGTTTTTGTCTGTGTATATACCGTCTTTTGAAAGTGCCTTAGGTCTGTCATACCTGTACACATAATGTTTAAACGACTGTAATATTGCACCGCCCGGCTCTTTTACGTCAATTTCAATTATATATTCCTTCTGCTTAACCTTAATATGGCTTAAGGGATATGTAAAGCGAGCCTTGTAGTTTTCATTAAAACGAACGTCTTTTACACCGTCAACCTGTTTGCCGTCATCTAAAAATCTAAAGTCTGCCTTGTAACCCTCATCAACGAAGTTTTGGTTCATTGTTACCTCAGCATAACCTGTTGAGCCTTCGTAGTCTGTGTAGTAGAATACCTGGTCTGTCATAGACTCAAAAGAAATGTTGGGAAGGGCTGTAACCTTCATTTCAACATCGTCCACTATTACATAACCGCTGTCCATTCCGTAAAGGCGGAAGTAGAAAGCAACCATTGTTGCCTTTTCGTGGAGTGTGTACTCTACTGTTGTGTGGGTCCATTCGTCGGCATTTTCGTATGTAACATCTGCCCACGCCTGACCTGCACCGTAGTCGGAACGGATATGGTCATAGATATAGCCTTCAATTTTAATACCAAAGTGAGCCTTTTCGTTTTGTCCCTCGGGCTTTGGCATCTGCAGCTTGTACCAGAAGGAAAGTTCAACTGTACATCCGCCTACCAGATTTGGTACCTGTACGTTTGCCCAGGGGTCGTGACCCCACACATCTGTTTGTACCCTGAGAGCACCGTTGCCGCTGTGAACATCTTCTGTTTCGTAAACAGCGTGTCCACCCTCCCAGCCCTTGTAGGCTTCAACGCCTACGGGGTAGCCGTTTTCGTCAACCTCTTCAAAGCCGCCGTTTTCCATAAAGTCAACATTCAGCTTTGGTGCGTTTTCTGACAGCGTTGCCGCAGAAACACAAAGTGTTCCCATTACAGACACAAGCATTGCTAATGCCAGAATGATTCCCATTAGTTTTTTCATTTTGTTTCTTCCTTTCTTTATGTTAATTTTTAGTCCAAGCATTAATTCTTTGCATAATAACTGCCGCTTCGGCTCTTGTGGTATTGCCGAGAGGGTTGATTTCACCCTTCTCGTTACCCTTTATTATGCCAAGTGTAAGCATTGCCGCAACACTTTTTACAGCATAGGCCGAAACCTTGTCACCGTCGGGATATGCTGATAAATCGGTACTGTTTGTGTTAACGCCCTTTACATATTTCATGGCACGCACACAAATTGTCATAAGGTCCTGTCTTGATATGCTCGCCTCAGGCATATACTTATTATCGCCCACGCCCGAAAGCACGCCTAAAATTTTTCCTATTGCTATTTCATCGGCGTAAATTGCCTTGTCCGAAACATCGGCAAAGTTTTCGCCGGGAGTAACACTGTCAAGTCCAAGTGTTTTTATAAGATACATAGCAAATTCGCCGCGGGTGATATTTTCACCGGGGCGGAAGGAGTAGCCCTCCTCATCTGCATTTGCAATTCCCTCGTCATACATAAAGTTTATTGCATCCTCTGCCCATTCATAACCGCCCGTATCACTCATATCCGAAAGTTGACTGTAATCGGGCAGTACATCGGGCGTTATTTTTATAAGCGCCGCCTGATAGGGTGCAAGCTTTACCGTTACCTTTTCGGCATCCACGGTAACAGGTGCCGCGCCTACCGTACTTATAACCTCTGCCTTGCTGCTGCCAATTGACACAAGACCGTTTTCGCTTACAAGGGGCAGGTGGTATTCTGCCTCCACAGTCTGCCTGTTTTGTATTGCCGCGTACAGGTGGTCATCCACTATCCACATATCATACCAGTAATTTTTATCCCTGCCCTTTATAAAGGTTTTGTATGCCTCCTCCACAAAGTAGGGGTACATAATGTCGGCTTCAACATTATGGTAGTTTTGCATTACCGGCCAGTAAATGCCCTCGTTTATTACCTTGTCATATTTGGGATTATCGGGCAGCCAGGTGTACCAGCCAAGACCGTCTGTCCCTGCAAGATATGCCTGATAAATAAAACCGTGCAGCTGGGTGGCAGTGGGTGTTGATTCGGGTACGGGGTTTGATGCGTAGGTAAATGCCTGCATTATGGGCAACACCATTTTACCCCTGCCCTCTGCCTTGTCAACTACTGTTTTAAGAGTATCGGCAACAAAGGTGCCGTAAGGATTCCACGCACCGGGGTACGGGTCGGGGGCAATTATATCACTGTATTTTAAAACATCGTCATAATACTGTATAAAGCCCTCGCATATATAAATGGGATGATAATCATCTGCGTCACGGAGCATTTTATAGGATTTTTCCAAATCGCTGTACGCGTTGGGGTTGTTTATAAAAGGCTCGTCCATTACCATATAACAGAATATTGCGGGGTGGTGCTTTACCTTTTCCACAAAGTCGCGTACCCTGTCAATGTTGACATCGCTGCCTGCGGGGCTCATTCCCCAATAGCACACCAGTGCAGCATATACACCCATTTCGTACATCCGGTCAAGCTGCCTTAACGTGTCATCCACATTTGAGGGTGCCGAGTACTGCACTACATTTATGCCTGCACTTGCCGCCACCTCAAAATCCTCGTAGGGGATGTGGTACATTGCAATGGGGCGTACCCTTTTGCCCTTTGCATCGGTATATATTCTGCCGTCAAGGGATAAACCCTTGGGGTGGTCATACTTATAAATATTCTGCTCCAGCTGTTTAAACAGCTTACCTGTACCATCCTTTATGTCTGCTTTTACAGTATAGGCTTTGCCCTTTTGTGTTAAAAGGGATAAGGGATAGTCAAACTTTGCCTTATTATTTACAAACTTAACACCGCTTTTTGAAGAAAGCTCACGACTACCTTCCATAAACCGAAAATCTGCAGTATATCCATCGGATTTAAAGGTGGAATCAAGCTCGGCTACCGCCTGTCCCTTACCCTCGGCATACTCGGTGTAATAGAAAATTTCATCGGTGCGAAGAGTAAAGGCGAGTTCATTTGGCGCCTCGGTCATTTTAAGCTCAATATCATCCGCAAAGGCTGTGCCCTCTGCCCCTGTTAATTTAACAGATAAAACAACAAGAGAGGTATTAAGCTGCGGCTTGAAATTATATGTCAGCTTTGTCCAGTTGGACATACTCTTCTGCCTGGGTGATGAATGGGTTATTACGTGGCAGTCAAAGCTGCTGCGGTTATTACAGTATTCATCCACCTGCAGTATAAAGCCGCCATCACCCGATTTTGTATCCACCTTATACCACAAAACCGCCTGATAGGTTGCACCGCCTGCAATATCCGGCACTTCTATACTTGCAAAATCTTCTGCTGCGGTAAGCTTTACCGCAAAAGAGCCGTTTCTTTTCTGCTCGCCTGTAAGCTGTGCGTTGCCCGAAAGCTTTACACCGTCTGCCGATTCATAGCCGCCGTTTGTTACAAGGTTTACATCAAGAGTGTTATCTGCCAAAGCCGGCATACAGGACAAAAGCATGGTAATTACAAGCAACAAAGCCCAAAGCTTTTTTGTCATAGGCTATTCCTCCTCTGTAATTTCCACTGTGTCTATTATTTCGCCGTTGCTCCACAAAAATGCCTTTACCGTATGCTTGCCAACGGTGGTGTCAATGCCCGAAATGGTTTTGGAAATGCCTGTATTTTCGCTGTTTAGTGTTCCAACCTCGATATGATAAAGTCGCATAAGACCGTTTGACTCTTTATAGTGGGCAAGGTAAAGCTTTGCATCCTTGTCCCCGTCACGTATTGTGCTTACTGTAAAGCTTGCATTGGCATCGGCAGCAATTTTTGTAAGCTCGGCGCCGTTTTTGTCAACAAGCTTCAGTCCTTCCCTGAAGGGTGTTACCTTAAAGAGAAGTGCCTGTGAGGGAGCGAGACTTACATCAAAGCCGCCCGCCTTTTTGTTTGAAACAGCGGTCATATCCCCTTCCGAAATAACCTCGAGGTCATAATTTGTTATAACAGTTTTTCCGTCATCGCTTACAAGGGGAACAAAGGTGCTTGCAGAATTATTTACGTCACGGTTTTGTACCAGCATATAAATATTTCCGCCGTCCCACCAGCTGTCAAACCAGAAGTCTTCACCTTCTATGCTCTTATAAAACCTCTTGTTTTCGCCTGTGTGGTAGTATTTATTTACTGTTTCGTATTCGTTTTTATAGTAGTCATTAAGCATTTGCCACCAGGGGCCCTCGTCCAGGTATTTGTCGCCGTACTCGGGGCGCAGGGGTGTCCACAAATAGTAGCCCAGGCCGTTTGCACCGCCCATAAATGACTGGTACATCATACTGCGCAGCTCTGTTGCGCTGGGCGATTTGCCTGTGTAGTAAAACGCCTGCAAAATGGTCATCATATATCGCTCGGGTGCACACTCTCTTGCATATTTCATCATATCTGCAACGTGGTTTGCCATACTCAAGGTTCTGCCGGGGTAAATGTCGGGCGCCATAATATCGCAGTATTTAACTATCTCGGGCATGTATGCCGAAAAGCCTTCGCAAATAAATGTGGGGCGTGCCGGGTCGGCTGTGCGCAGCATAATATAAGATTTTCTTAAATCCTCGTGCGCCTCGGGGTTATTTAAAAAGGGCTCGTCCATTACCATATAGCAGAAAATTGCGGGGTGATGCTTTATGGAATTTACATAGTTTTGGTTTCGTGTGTAATAGGTGGAGTTACCTGCGGGCAGCATACCTGTGTAGGTAACTATTGCCGCATAACCGCCTAATGCGTATAGCTCGTCAAGCTCGGCAAGTATATCCTCGGTTGTAGCACCGCTGGGCGCCACATACTGAATAATGTTTATACCCGCACTTATTGCCGTTGCCCAGTCCTCTTTGGGAATTGTATAAATAAATGTGGGGTTTACAACCTTGCCGTTTATATCTCTGTACACCAGATCCTTTGAGATGCAGGTGGGTCTGTCAATTTTATATACCTTTTCGCTGATGCTTCCTAAGGCTTTGCCCGCAGCATCATAAATGGTTACTAAAATTGTGTATTCCTTTTCCTTTACCGCAAAGAGCGACATTGGGAAGGAGTACTCATATTTGCCGTTTGTAAACTCTGCGTCTTTAACTGTATCGTAGGTTTTTACACGGTCTTTAAATTTAATTTCAATTGTTTTCGCAGTATCTGCAAAATAGGGGGAAAGTGTTATTTCAGCTTTGCCGTCTTTTTCGTAGTCTGAATAATAGAAAATTCTGTCTGTTTTTAATCTTGCCACAGGAGCATCGGTTGCCACAAGTGACATATTGTCAATAAGCACGCTGCTGGCTTTACTGTAAAGATATACTCTTATCTTCATGGAAGAGCCTTCATAAAGCTTGAAGGTGTAAGTGAATTTTGTCCAGTCATCGGCTGTGTATACCGCTTCGGATGGATAGCTTCTTTCAATTGAGTCATTACGTACTGTCCAGTTCGTATCCGCTTTATATGAAACTATTGCCTTGAGTCCGTCACCCTCGGCAACTGTTCCTTTGTACATAAACGAGAGGGTATAGGTTGTACCGTAAAAAACATTACCTACAGTTACATCAAAGTAACTGCCGTTGTTTCCGCTGGCAAGCTGTACCGCATTGTTGCCCTCATAGGCGCCTGTGGAAACAAGCTTGGAGTAGCTGCTGCCCCAGCCCTGATATGCGGTAAAACCTGTAGGCGCACCGCCTTCCAGCGTTTCAAACCCGCCGTTTGAGATAAGGTTATCACCAACTGCTGCAGATACCGGTACTGCCTCAAGAGGCATAATTAAAGCCGCACATAAAACACATGCAACAATTACCGATATAAATTTGTTTTTCATGCCGTTACCCTCCACTTTTTTTGCCTTTTTTATCAGGTATAGCAAGGCAGAGAAGCTCCGCCTTGCTATACAATTAAATGTTAAATTGGTTTATGCTTTTATTCTATGGTTGTAGCTGCTGCTGCGCCAATATTTGCATCCCACACAAATGCCTTTACAACGGTTGTGTCCTTTGTAACATTAACATTGTCAAGAGTGAGTGCTTCAGCCATGCCGCTTGCATTTAATGTAAGTGCTTTGATTGCAATAAGAGTAAGGTCGCCTGTCGCATCCTTTTCATAATGTGCAACATATGCTCTTGCTGTGCTTTCTGCATCTTCTGCCGCATAGCTTACATATGCTGTGTATGATGTGCTGTCTTCGGAAAGCTCTGTTACTGCTCTGCCATCTGCATCCTTGAACTGAACGCCTGTTTTTGCCTTTGTAAGGGACAGGTCATCGTATCTTGTCCAGCCTGTGCCTGCAAAGAAGTCGAACATAATGTATGTGCATCTTTCAGGAACAGTAAGTGATATGTTTTCAAACTGCCATACATCTGCTTCGTTGGGTGTTAATATGTATGATGCACCCTCACCTGCAGATGCGAAGGAGCCGTTAGGAGTTACAACATAGTAGGTTACACGTACAGATGGGGTTGAATCAACATTACTGTTGTTAAACCATACACCAAGGTTATAGGTTTCTGCATTTTTAAGGTCCTCTTCGCTGCGGTCATACATTACCACGCCAACCTTTGCATTGTTACCCTGACGTACTGCAAGAGCATTTTTACCCGAGTGAGCAAAATCTGTTACCAGCTTAACAGCATTACCGCCTACCCAGTTTGCAATGTTTTCGCCCTCTGTACCCTTTGCTGTGTTAAGTTCAAAGGTGCTGTTTGCAAAAAGGTTGTTATAATCCTTTGTATCAAGCAGGAAAAGCTTTGCGCTGTCAAACATAACTGTTGCTTCGGGAATCATATTACCAATCTGAATTCTTATAACGGGGTCAACATCGGTTGCGGGAACAGTTGTAATAATTGAAGCCTTTTTCCAAAGCTCGGAGGCTTCGGGCTTTGTGGTCTGGTAGCTTGCCACTCTTTCTCTGTGGTCATAAATCTGAATTTTTGCAGCGTTTGCAGTATCCGATTTATAGTAAACCTCAAACAGATATGTAGCACCGGGCTGTGCCGCATATTCAAGCATTGCAACCTCGTTTTCTATACCTGTGAATAATATGTAGTTTTCACCCTCGCGAGAGCCGTAAGCATCTTCTGTAATAAGTGCGGATGCCTGTAATGTATTAAAGAATGTCCAGCATTCCAGTGCGCCTTCTTCGTCAATTCTTTCAAAGTTACCGTTTATGTCTATGCCTTCATCCTTTACAACGGGAAGGTAAACAGGGTTTAACGATACGTTGTCAAATGCCGACCAGTACCAGCGCCATCTGGAGTTGAATTTAACTGTTATAGCTGTAACAGGCTTTACAACCGATCTGCTCTGTTCTGTAAGGTCATATGAACGGTTATCCCACGCCCAGTAGCCGTTGCCGTTATCTACGGGTAAATATTCTTTTTCAAGAGTTTCACCCGATGCGTATGTAAATGTAACTACAATGCTTGCCAAGGGATGTCTGCCCTGGTTTGCGCCGTCTGCAGAAATTACAAAGCCCCAGTTTTCATAGTCTGTGTACCATTCCGCATTTTTGTCAATTGTTACTGTCTGTTCAAGCTCTGCGTTGGGAAGGTCTTCACCCGACTGGTCGCCGTTACTGTCGTTTAACGCCTTTATTGCTTTGCCGCCTTCATGCTCGATAAGGAAGTACTCGTTTTCGGGGTTTAAGTTTGTCCAGCCTGTAATTTCGGTGGAGTCAACCTCGTCACCCTCGGCTTCAAAGTTACCGTTTATAAGCAGGTTGTTTGCCATGTCGCCTTCTCCCATGGGAGCATATACAGCTGACAGGACAATATTGTCAAGTGTTGTACGGTTCCAGCGTGCTGTGCCTGCGTGAACTTCTACTGTAATGGACTTTATGGGTTTAGCCGACATGTTTTTTTTCTGTGTATCCAGACTGAAATAACGGTTTGACCATGCCCAGTAGTTTTCGCCGGCATCACCGTCTGCATATGTCATTGTGGAGATTTCGTCGTCCGCATTTACAAACGTAATATAAAAAGTAGCGCCTGTGCTTCTGGATGCATTGTATCCGTCATAGGAAAGTTCAAATGTCCAGTCCATATAGTTTTTGTACCAGTCTGCCTGTGTGTCAATGGTTATTGTCTGTGACATTTGTGTTTCAGGCATATCTGTACCCGACTGGTCGCCGTTACTGTCATTCAGTGCCATAACCGCTTTGCCTGCACCGTTTGCAACCAATACAAAGGGGTTTTCCTCGGATGTGTTTGTCCAGCCGGTAATTTCGGTGGAATCCAATTCATCTCCGGTTGCCTCAAAGTCACCGTTTACAAGAAGATTAACCTTTTCTATGCTTTCATCTTCTGCCAGAACGGGTGCAGCAGTTACCAGGCTTACAACCATCATAACCGCTAAAAGTGTTGCCAAAAATTTCTTCATGTTTTGTTCCTCCTTTAATATTTATATTTAATTTTTTAAAAAGCCGCTTTTTTCCCATTTTGCATTGGAGCCTGTAAAGCAGACTCCCATGCATCGAATGGAGAAGTATGAAAAAAGTTTAACCTCAGGCTTCAATGGCGTAAAGCCCGGGCATGGCGTGGTTGGTATACATAGTATACAAAGCATTTTCCGGTGTATTGTATACTGTTA
>JAZNUH010000142.1:0-3941 GCA_045592225.1 Clostridia bacterium
GGAGGGGGACCACCGAAGGTGGTGGAGGGATAAGGCGACCTTACTTTTTACGGCAAGAATCAATCCCTCAGTCAGCTTCGCTGACAGCTCCCTTTACACAAGGGAGCCTCAAGGGAGCCTTTTTATAAGTGTTGGTTGAAAAGTACCTTTTTTTATTAAATTCTCTTGATATTTGATAATTTTTGTGATATAACAACTATACCAAACTAATTCAATATGCTTGATGGGTTGTTTTTGTTTATGGGATAATTACCCCCTTTTTTGAGCTTTTATGCGAGTTTGTTTAACTCATTGTGCATAGCATTGGTTTGGCGGCTATCGGAGTTTGCGTTTTTTATGCGTCTGCTTCGGTAGGCGCATTTTTTATTACATAAAATGAAACTGGAGAGGGGTATTTGAAATGAATGCATTTACATTCGGTGCTATTATTGGTTCTCTTATCACAGGGGCAATTATAGGTGCAATTCCTGCTATTTGTGGTGCTGTCAAAGGGAAAATACAATTAGCAATAATTGGCTTTTTTGCTTGTTTGGTAGCATCCTTTATTTTGGGTATGATATTAGCAATACCTGTATGTGCAGTATTCTTGTGGTTGATATTTAAGAAGGAAAACTCACAAGACAATCCAAATAATCAATAATTATCAAAATCATCACCTTTGTATTTTACAATGGTGGTGATTTTATTTTGTGGTAATAATGCATTTATTATGTCAAAACCAATTTCTGTGCGAAAATTCAACAAAAAATTATTCCACAGAAAATAAAGTTGTATGTTTGTTCTTATTTTGTTGACAAATTCCGCTATATTTAGTATATTAATATGTAGGGTTATTTTAACTAAAAAAATATTAGGAGGAATTTGAAATGAAAATGATTTTCGGGGTTTCGGACAAACCCAAATTCGGTCAGCTGATTATTTTTGCTATTCAGCAGCTGCTGGCTATTATGACAGCTACACTTGTAGTACCTGTAATTATCGGTAACGGTATGAGCTCTGCGGCAGCTCTTGTCGGCGCGGGTATAGGTACATTGGTTTATGTTCTTTTCACAAAGAAAAAGAGCCCTGTTTTCCTGGGTTCATCCTTCGCATTTATCGGTTCCATGTTCGCGGCTTTTGCAGGCGGCGTTTCTATGGCTCTCGGTTATGCAGGTCTTATCATCGGTGCAGCATTTGCAGGTCTTGTTTATGTTGTAATCGCAATCATTGTTAAGCTGGTTGGCGTTAACTGGATTAACAAGCTTATGCCTGCAGCAGTTATCGGACCCACAGTTGCTATTATCGGTCTTTCTCTTGCCGGCAATGCAATCGGCGATATCTGTAAGGGTAGCGTACCCGGTGTTGAAGCAAGCCCCCTGGCAACAGTTCTGTGCGGTCTTGTAACACTTATCGTTACAATCGTTTGCTCCACATACGGTAAAAAATGGGGTAAGCTTATCCCCTTCATTTTCGGTATTTTAAGCGGTTATGCTTTCAGCGGTATTCTTACATTCATCGGCTGGAAGGCTAACATCCCCGCTATTGTAATTCTTAACACAGACCCCTTCAAGGCTCTCGTAGCAGAAGGCGTTACACTTTCTACATTCCTTGCTGTTCCTGATTTTACATTTGTAACAGCTATAAAGGGTATCAGCGAAATCACACCCGCTTACATCAGCACAATTGCTGTTGCATATCTGCCTGTTGCTTTTGTTGTATTTGCAGAGCATCTGGCTGACCACAAGAACATTTCCTCCATCATTGAAAAGGATCTGCTCGAAGAACCCGGTCTGCACAGAACACTGCTGGGTGACGGTATAGGTTCAATAGTTGGTGCAATCTTCGGCGGTTGCCCCAACACTACATACGGCGAATCTGTTGGTTGTGTAGCTATTACAAAGAATGCTTCTGTTTACACAATTATTGCTGCAGCTATTATGGCTATCGTTATAGCTTTCATCTCTCCCTTTATTGCATTCGTAAACTCCATTCCCTCCTGTGTAATGGGCGGTGTATGTATGGCACTTTACGGCTTTATCGCAGTATCGGGTCTTAAGATGGTACAGCAGGTTAACCTCAATGCAAACAAAAACCTGTTTGTTGTTTCTACCATCCTTATTGCAGGTATCGGCGGACTGACACTCAACTTCGGTCAGGTTACAATTACATCTGTAGCTTGCGCACTTATCCTCGGTATCATTGTTAACCTGGTGGTTGCAAAGGCTCCGGAAGAAGAATAAGGAGATTATCATGAACAAAGTTACAGTTTTTGACCATCCTCTGATTCAGCACAAAACAACTCTGCTCCGTCAGAAGGATACCACCAACAAGGAATTCCGTGAAACGGTTGAAGAAATCACAATGCTTATGTGCTATGAAGCATTGCGCGATCTTCCTCTTGAAGAGGTGGAAATAGAAACACCTATCAAAAAAACCACACAGAAGGTTTTAAAGGGCAAAAAGCTTGCCGTTGTTCCCATACTCCGTGCAGGACTGGGAATGGTAAACGGTCTTTTGAGCCTTGTGCCTTCTGCAAAGGTTGGACATATCGGTATGTACCGTGACGAGGAAACACTCCAGCCTCACGAGTACTACTGCAAGCTGCCCCCCGATATTGAAGAACGTCTTATCGTTGTTGTTGACCCCATGCTGGCAACAGGCGGCTCGGCTATTGATGCTATAGGTCAGATTAAGTCCTACGGCGGCAAGAACATTAAGTTCCTTTGCCTTATTGCAGCTCCCGAGGGTATAAAGGCGCTGACAGAGGCGCATCCCGATGTTGATGTGTACTGCGCTAATGTTGATGAGGGGCTCAATGAAGTGGGTTACATAGTTCCCGGATTGGGGGATGCAGGTGACCGTATTTTCGGCACGAAGTAATTGGGCGTGCAAAAATTGCACAGAACGTTTGACGGCGAGATTGTAATATAAAAACGAAACAAAAGAGAGTGCAAAACCATATAAAAGACGAAGAAATCCGCTTTTTGCGGATTTCTTTTTATGCCGTCAAACTATGAACGAACTTCACCTCTCGCGGTATATAGATACCGCTTCGGGTAACCCTTCGGTTCAGTTCGTTCATTCTGCACTAATTTTTCCTACGCCCCCTTTTGTTAAAATTCAAAATGCAAAATTACGGCAGGAGCTGGCTCCTGCCCCTACGTTATATGCACAGGCAAAAAAAGAAAACGCTTTTGCGTTTTCCTTCGATAATTTTGCATTTAGCATTTAGCATTTTGCATTAACATTCCAGGTATTTTAAAAGCTCGGGCAGAATTCTGTTTGCATCCTCAACCCCGAGGTCATACATAGCCTGCAGCTTTTCGGGGTCTTTTTCCACCCTTGCGATATTCAAATCCTTTGAGGGGCGGATTACAAATATCTCCTTTTTATTTTCCATATCTATAATCTTTTCCACTGTGCTGTTATAGTAGCGGTACCTGTTATTTATTGCATCGGCAAGGCGGGGGAAACGGAAATAGCGAAGCTTTGCCGGCAGGGCAGGGCCTTTTTTCTTGCGGTAATCCATAGTGCGAGTGAGAATGACAATAATTTTGTCGAAGCCCAGCTGCCTGCACTTTTCTATGGGTATGGAATCGGAAACACCACCGTCAAGATATGGCTTGCCGTCATAGTGAACAAGGCGTGAAACAAAGGGCAGTGCCGATGTGGCACGCAAAAGCTCCATCTGCTCAAACACGCTTTCGAGCTTTATATATTCGGGCTTGCCTGTCTTTATATCGGTAACTGTTGCGTAAAAGTCGATGCCCGAATTTTTAAAGGCTTCATCATCGAATATGTCAAGCTTGGTGGGCAGCTCGTAATATGCAAAATCCTTGCCCACCAGATTGCCTGTGGTAAGCAGGGAATAAAGTCCCATATATCTTTTGTCGTTTATATATTTTTTATTATAGCGCAGGGTTCTGCCCCTTTGATTTGAGCAGTAGTTTACCCCGAACAGC
>JAZNUH010000143.1:0-4941 GCA_045592225.1 Clostridia bacterium
AAAAGAAAAATTTTTGCAGTTTTACTTATAGTATCAATATTTATAACAACCTGTGCGTCTGCTGATGTTATATGGCAAAACGAGCAGAGCAGGGAAATAGTCAAAGGTGTTGAGCACAGATATATCGAAAAATTTACCGATACAGGCTGGCAGAGAATAAATGTGCTTGAGGTGGATTTATCATCCTCAGAGCTATCGGTTACTGCCCTGTATGACAAGGACGGAATTAAAAATCTGGACACTGTAAGCAATATGGCAAGGGAGGCAGGTGCGATTGCGGCGGTGAATGCCGACTTTTTCAATTTTTCGCCGTCATCTCCGCTTGGATATACGGTGAAGGATGGAGAGATTATTTCATCGCCATCCCATGACCCGGGACTTGCTGTGCTTGCACAGGATGAAGATGGCAATGTATTTACAGATTATTTTTCTATGCAGCTTTTTGCAGTTGCACCCGATGGGGACAGAACCCAGATAATTCACATAAACAAGTATCATTCTCTGCAGTCTGTTGTTATGTTTACAAAGGGATGGGGTGAATATTCGCCCGGCTCGCAAAACGGCGCAATTGAGCTTGTGGCTGAAGGCGGAATTGTAACCGAAATACGAGAGAATATGCCGGGTGCAAAAATACCCGGAAATGGGTTTGTACTTGCAACATCGCCGGAGGTAAACACCTTTTTCAAAGATAATTTCGTGCCCGGAGACCCTATAGAAATTGAACTTTCAATTTCACCTGACTGCGAAAAAATACGCACAGCGGTGGGTGGAGGCACTGTGCTTGTTAAAGACGGAAAGATATTTGAGTTTACAAATAATATAAGCGGCAGTCATCCGCGTACAGCGGCGGGTATAAGCCGCGATGGTGACACGCTTTATCTTGTAACAGTTGACGGCAGACAGACTGCCACACCCGGAATGAGCCAGACCCAGCTTGCACAGCTAATGACAGAATTGGGAGCACACAATGCGATTAATTTTGACGGTGGCGGTTCAACCACCATGGTGGCACAGAACAATGAAGGCAAAAACGAGGTTTTAAACAACCTGTCAGGCGGCGCGGAGAGGTCTGTTTCTACGGCACTTGGTATTTTACAAAGCTACCCGAAGGGCAAGCTTGACGGATTTGATGTAACCTTGTCTGCTGACATGGTGTTTGCAGGGGACAGTGTAGAGGTGTGGGTAACACCCTATGACAGTTACGGTAATCCATATACAATGAATGGTGAAGAAATAGAATATAGCTCATCGGGTGGGGGAGAGTTTGAAAAAAATGTGTATTATCCCTCGCGGGCAGGTGAGGACAATATAATGGTGCGCTCAGGCAAGGCGAAGGGTAATGCAACCCTTACCGTGCTTGACGAGGCAGCGCAGCTCAGGATTTACCCGCAGACCCTGTCACTTACGGCAGGCAAGGGCGAAAAAGTCTATGTTACAGCAAGGGATAAAAACGGATTTGAGGCGGAGCTGTCACCGCAAAGGATAAAGTGGACGGCAGTAAGCGGCAATGTAAAAATAAATGACGGAGTGATAACCTCTACAGATGGCGGTTCTGCCATAGTAAAGCTTACTGTTGATGATGCGCAAGGCTATGTACTTGTAAATTCATTTAAAACACTTAAAAAAAGCCTGTACGATTTTTCGGGGGCGGATGCCTTTGCAGCATATCCCGACTATGTTGGCGGCTCATATAAAGAGGGCGAGCTTGCCTATGATTTTACAAACGAAAATACCGAAAATACAAAGGCGGCGTACCTTGTGTTTGATGAGGAAATTGGCCTTAAAAACGTAACCCGACTTGCATTGACGGCAGAGGTCAACGAAAACATGCATTGGCTTCGCGGACAGGTGGATATGCCCGACGGCAGTATTGAACGCATAACCTTTGCACAGAAAATGGACTGGACGGGAGAAAGAAACCTGACAGTCGATATACCTGCAAAGCTACAGTCAGGCGTTCTTACACGGATATACATTGTACAAAATGACAAAACCCTGTGCGACAGCGGAAGTATAATCCTGTCAAAGCTTGAGGCGGAAGTAACTGTACAGGAAAATACAGATTATCTTAAGGAGAGTTTTGCAGACAGTATGTCGGGAAACGTAAAAAAACCCGATATAGCAATTCTGCCCGAAGCTCTTGCAGAGCAGACCATGATGGACATTCACACCAATAAGCAGATACAAAACAGTCTGGCAGATATGAAAGGGGCCGGGGCGGCAACATATACTCCTGCACAGGCAGAGTCGTTCAGCTTTAAGGTGCAGGGTGACAACACGGTTATTACAATAAACAACAAGGGTGGCAGTATACGCACTGCAGATGCATCAGGCTGGCGTGGACTGATGGATGCGGCAGACAAGGTAACTACAAAAAATGTGTTTGTAATTCTGGCAGAGGATTATGTATTTACCGACAAGGCAGAGCAGAAGCTTTTTGAAGATACTCTTACCGAAAGATTTTTTAAAGAGGGAAAAAATGTGTTTGTGGTTTACCCTTCGTCATCTTACGGAGTTACACCCAAAAACGGCGTCCGGTATATGGCATACACAAAGCAGCCCAGGGTAAGGGCGCAAAGCTTTGCAACCGATTTAAAGGCGGCAGTGGTGTTGTGTTTCGAGAGCGATGGAGGCAAGGTTATATACCAGTACAAGCCACTTACAGGCTGGAGATAAAAAATTTTGAAAAAAATTAAAAAAATACTTGTAATTTGCCTTGGAATATGATATATTATCAAATTGTCAGTATAGGTGGTCCACTGAGAAACTGGATTTTCTTACGAACACCCGAAAAGAAAGGATGGTCCGAAATGGATATTATTACAGCTATTACAAGCGAACAGATCAGAACAGATTTACCTGAACTTAAGATTGGTGACACCGTTAAGGTTTACCTGAAAGTTAAAGAAGGTAACAGAGAAAGAATTCAGATGTTCGAAGGAACCCTGATTGCCAAGAAGAACGGCGGCATCAGCGAAACAATTACAGTTAGACGTATTGCTTCCGGTGTAGGTGTTGAAAAGGTTTTCCCTGTTAACTCACCTAACATTGACAGAATCGAAGTGGTTCGTCACGGTAAAGTTAGAAGAGCTAAACTTTACTATCTGCGTGACAGAGTTGGTAAGGCTGCAAGAGTTAAACAGCAACTGTAGTAATTTAAGGGGGACGCAAGTCCCCTTTTACATTACCAAAATTATTGTAATATCAGAAAGGGAACAGAAAAATGGAAGAAAACAGACAGAATCCCAAAGAAATCAATGAAGAAGTAACAGAAACAGAGGAAGAAAGTAAAAAAACTACTAACGTGGGCAGAGAAATACTTGAATGGATTATTTGTATAGTGGCGGCAGTTGCAATTGCACTGTTTCTCAAAAACTTTGTGGTAACCTTTGCAAGAGTTGACGGACCGTCAATGAATCAGACCTTAAATCATAATGACAGTCTTATTGTACTGCGTCTGGGTTATCAGCCCGAGGCAGGGGATGTTATTATATTTAACCCCGAAAATGGCTCGGCAGCACCTTATATCAAGCGTATAATAGCAACGGAAGGGCAAAAGGTTGAGCTTATCCGCACAGTAAACGGTGTTGAGGTATATGTTGACGGTGAGCTTAAGGATGAGCCTTATGCTTATGCAAGCGAGCCTGACTATTATATAGGTGACGGTGTGTACGAGGTACCCGAAGACCACGTTTTTGTAATGGGTGACAACCGTTGCAACAGTCATGACAGCCGTTCGGCAGATGTTGGCTGCGTTGCAGAATCACAGATTATGGGTGAAGCGGTTGTACGTGTATGGCCTCTTTCCAAAATGGGTAAATTCTGATGAATATACAATGGTTTCCCGGACATATGACAAAAACAAGGCGAATGATAGAGGAAAATATTCGCCTTATTGATTTGGTAATAGAAATTGCCGATGCAAGATTACCGCTGTCATCACGCAATCCCCTGCTTGACAGAATAACTGCGTCAAAGCCCCGGCTCCTGGTTTTGAATAAGGCGGATATTGCCGACCCCGAAGTGAACCGGGCGTGGGTTGAGTATTATAAAAAGCAGGGCATAAAAGCTATGCTGACAGACAGTAAAAACGGCAAAATATTCAATCAGGTGAATGCGGCAATACGTGAACAGCTTTCCGACCTTATTGCAAAAAGAGAGCAAAAGGGAATGGTGGGCAAGCCTATACGCGTTATGGTGGCAGGTGTACCCAATGTGGGTAAATCCACATTCATAAACAAGCTTTCGGGACACGCAGGAGCCAAAACTGGTGACCGCCCCGGCGTTACAACCGGCAAACAGTGGATAAGTGTGCGCGGCGCATTTGATTTACTGGATACACCCGGCATGCTGTGGGAAAAGTTTGATAATGAGCAGCAGGCGTTAAATCTTGCATATTCCGGCGCAATCAAGGACACGGTGGTTGATATTGAAGAGCTTGCTGTATATCTGCTGGGATTTTTAAAGGCGAATTATAAGCAGCAGCTTTGTGAAAGATATAAGCTGAATGATTTTGAAGATGAAATTGACAATTATGAGCTTTTAACTCTTATTTCAAAAAAACGCGGTTTTGTGGTATCGGGTGGGGAAGCCGACACAGAGCGCGGAGCAAACATTCTGCTTGACGAGTTCAGAGGAGCAAAAATTGGTCTTATTTCTCTTGAAAAGCCTGAATAAAATAAAAACCCGACCGACGGTAACAAATATGTAACCGTCGGTTTTGTGTTTGTTTTACACATTTTTTTAAAAAAATGCAGGCTTTGTTCATAAAAAATTGTTGAAATTGCTTGACAAACCTGCAAAAAAACATTAAAATTGATATGATGTGTACATTGGTATACATATGCCTGAAAAACAAACCCCGAAAGGGGAATAGAAACTAATTTATTTAAGAGGAGGTGTGCGTTATAGACATTTCAGTGGGATTATTTTTTGGCAGTC
>JAZNUH010000144.1:0-7045 GCA_045592225.1 Clostridia bacterium
ACTTGACAAAAGCATACAAAGGAGTAAATAAAATGAAAACGGTATTTTATCTGAGGAAAACAGTATGCATATTTTTGATGCTGGTGATTCTTGCTACGGCTTTGCCTGTACTTGCTTACGGTTCTACCGAAACGCAGGGCAGTTGTGGAGAGAACCTTACCTGGAAACTTGAATACAGGGTGTTAACCATAAGTGGCAATGGGGCAATGAAGGAATATTCCTTTGAAGACCCTTCTCCCTGGGAAGGAAGATATGACATAGGTGAGGTGGTTATCGAGGAAGGCGTTACAAGTATATCCTACTGTGCATTTTCCATGTGTTCATATATGACAAGTGTTTCTTTGCCCAAAAGCATGAAAAACATACACGAATACGCTTTTACAGGCTGTGATGGGTTAAGAGAATTTTCGGTGCATACAGAAAATCCTTATTACAAAACCGTGGATAATGTGCTTTTTACAAAGGATATGTCAAAGCTTATTATGTATGTAGGAACAGACTCCGAATATACAATACCGCAGGGAACAAAAATTCTGGCAAGCGGCTCGTTTGACAGTTACAGATTCAGTACATTACGCATACCGGCATCGGTTACTACTATTGAACACGGTGCATTTTACGGAAATAACTCTGTAAAAGATATTTACTTCGAGGGCACCAAAAAGAACTGGGACAAAATATATGTTGAGTGGAATCCCGACCTTGATGTAACCTTTAATGAAAAACTGTATATGCATTTTGATAATGACCCTGATATGAACAAGGTAACATCAGTTGAGTTTAATCAAAGGGTTTATTATGTCATCAGGGGAGAAGAAGTAATTTTAGATGTAGCTGTATATCCGTCTGATGCTCCCTGTAAAGATGTTTTCTTTACATCCAGAAACGGTGCGTGCGTTTTAAAAAATAAAGGTAAGCTTGTTGCCATAGAAGCGGGCGAGGCAGAAATTGAGGTTGAAACATACGACGGCCATAAAACAGCAACCTGTAAGGTTATAGTTCAGCATGAACCCGATTACGACCTTGCAGAAACTGTTATTTTACCCGAACAAGAGGGTAAGGTTAACAAGAAAACAATTAACCATACCGGTGATTACACGCAAATGCATTATCGAAGCGGAATATCAAATTACTCTCATATAATGAAAACCAACATTTTTGATGTAACAAAAGATTCACTTTCGATTATAGATGCTACAAACGGATATTTAAGTATTGAAAAATACAATCATAATTATAATCTTCTGAGCAAGAAAACAATACAATACGAGCTGCCTTTATACGGAGGGTTTTACAGCACCGAAAAATACAATTTTGCGGTTTTTGGGCAGGACAACCCAAATGATGACGATAACGTAGAGGTAATAAGGATTGTAAAATACGACAAGGATTTTAACCGGTTATCGTCTTGTTCTGTTAAGGCTTGCGCTACTGCATATCCATTCAGCTCAGGCTCGCTGAGAATGGATTTTGACGGAAAAACACTGGCAATACACACAGCCAGAAAGCACTACAAAAGTACAGGTGAAATTATTCCCGTAAACCACCAGGGTCAGCTCAGCCTTTTAATGGATGTTGACACAATGAAGATAAAAAACATTCTGACTACATTTCAGGAAAATCATGTTTCGCATTCGTTTAATCAGTTTGTGCAATATGATGGCGAAGACTTGTATTTTTTAGATCATGGCGACGCATATCCAAGATCGATAATTACCTTTAAAAGAAGCAAAGGCGTTTACACACCAAGGGAGCTTTACAGCTTAAGAGGTGTGGTTGGAGATAATTATACGGGCGTATCTTTAGGTGGATTTTCTGTTGATAAAAATAATATACTTGTTGCCTTTAACAGCATAAATTATGCCGAAAAGGAAAAAATTGAATATGCAGATGGCGAAACAAGGGATATTTTATTACTTAGTGCCGAAAAAAACGGCACGGGGATAACAACAAGAAGATATACCGACTATTCAAGAGAAAACAAAGTGGCTTCGTTCCCATATCTTGTAAAGGTTAAAGATGGAATGTATCTTCTTATGTGGGAAGAATTTTTATACAAGTACAGCGAATTTTGGGAAAACGAGGTAGGCTATACACAGGGCATTAAATATATGCTTGTAAATGAATACGGCGAAAATCTTTCAAAGGTATTTTACGACAAAGATGCATATTTATCGGAACAATGTCAGCCTGTAATAAAGGACAATAAAGTTTTTTGGTTTACAAACGGTGAAAATAACCAGAGTACATTTTACTCGTTATCTTTAGAAAATATATTGCCAAAGGTAAATGTAACTGCAAAAAAGGAAAACGGTAAAATTACAGTCAGCCTTGAACATGCTCCTGCAAATTCAATGGTATTTTTAGCACTACATAAAGAAAAGTCTTTGGTTTCAGTTAAAAAGCAAGATTATGCAGGAGAAAATGTTGTTTTTAATATATCTGAAAATTATGATAATGCAACTGTTTATGTATGGGAAAGTAATGGTTTAAGACCTGTATGCGCTCCGGAAACAGTGAGATAAATGTTACAAAGCATACAAACAGAAAGCAGAGATGATGGCATGGAAAAAGCAGAACGAAAAAAACTAAGCTGGGTACGGCTTGACAATGCGGCGAGAGAGGTTATGGAGAGAAAGCTTTTCTTTTAACGGTTTGGCGTAAAAAAAGGCAGTGTGAACACACTGTCTTTTTATGTTTATTTACGGGATAAAATTTTATTACGATAGTTGTTGGGAGAGGTACCGGTTATTTTTTTAAACACACGGGTAAAATAGCTCTGGTCCTCATAGCCCACCATTTGGGAAATATCTGAAAGTTTAAGCTCGCGGCTTTGCAAAAGTGCCTTAGCCTTGGTTATACGCACGCGGTTTACATACTGATTAAAGGTAACACCCGTTTCTCTTTTAAACACACGGCTTAAATAGGCAGGGGACATATACACTGCCGCCGCCATATCCTCAAGAGTGAGGTAGCTGGCATAATTTACACCTATGTACTGAATGCACCTGTGTATTATATTTGCGTGCTTACTGTCGCCAAAGCCAAACATACTGTCGGTAAAGTTTGAAAGGGTTTTTGAAAGCCAGGAGCAGTATTCGGAAAAGCTTTGTATAGATGCAGCCTTTTCAAGGTACTGTTGACACATTTCGAGGGCGGAGGCGGCATCTGTTCCGTTTTCTGCCGCAGTACGTGAAATCATGACAATAAGTTCATATCCGCGGGATTTAAGGGTGGAAAGGCTATGACCTGACACAAACAGAGTACCCAGTATTTCTTCAAGCAGGCGGTGTGCCGTTTCGCGCTGACCGTGGGAAATGCTGCGCAGCAGCTCCTGTTCCTTTGAAAGAGAGTAGGCAGGGGTGGTGTTTTCACCCTTAAGCTGCGAAATATATGTACTTATATGGCTTTGTATGGTATAGGAGCGGTCAGCCTCTAGCAGATTTTTTTCAGCAGAAACATTGTTCATAAAGCCCACAGCCATAAACAAGAGGTTTGAAAGCTCTGTTGCTTTGGCAGGGGGGACAAAGGGTATAGCATCAAGAGATGCTACGCATTTTTGCAGGCTTTCGCCGTTAAGATGCAGACTTTCGGTAAGCTCGCAATCAATAAAATCCTGTTTTTCTACCATAATAAACGGTCCTGCGGTGATTTTTGCGGCAGTACCTTCGTCGCCTATTATGGGCGAAACAAAGCAGGTAAGACCCAGGGGGCAAAAATATATATATTTACCGCCAAAACGCTCTGCCTCGTTCATGCCGTAGATATGGGAGCGTGTGCATTTATCCCGTGAGCATCCGGCAAAGCCGGCAAGGGGGCAACAGGTAAAGCCGGGGCCTTCTTCGTATATGATATTTCCGTTGACGTCCGAAACAGTGCATCCAAGTCCCGTGGAAATATGAAAGGCGTGGGCACAGTCTCTGGCAAGTTGATGGTCAAAAGACTCTTTAGACACGGTTATCACCTCTTAAAGTCGATTATAGCATACAATTTTTTAAATGTCAAAAAAGAGGACAAAAAAGTACCAAAAATGTATTCAAAATACAAGCAATGAAAAATAAATATGGTATAATTTATTTATAAGATTGAACGGAGGTATTGCGTATGTGCATACTTAATGATATTTCGGAAAGTCTTCAGAAGGGCAAGGCGAAGGATGTAAAGGAGCTTGTTGCAAAAGCCCTTGAAGAAGGAGTGCCTGTACAGGATATTCTTGAAAAGGGTTTACTTTCGGGCATGGGCATAATCGGTGAAAAATTTAAAAATAATGAGGTGTATGTCCCTGAGGTGCTCATTGCAGCAAGAGCTATGAAAATGGGAACCGCACTGCTGAAACCCAAAATGACTGAAGCAGGAATCAAGACAACAGGGAAAGCCTGCGTAGGCACAGTAAAGGGTGACTTGCACGATATAGGTAAAAACCTTGTTATAATGATGCTTGAGGGCAGAGGGATAGAGGTGATAGATTTAGGTGTGGATGTGCCGCCCGAAAGATTCGTTGAAGCAGCAGTTGAAAATAACTGTCAGATTATTTGTTGTTCCGCACTTCTTACCACCACGATGGGGGTTATGAAGGATGTGGTTGATGCGGCGGAGGCGGCAGGAGTAAGAGATAAGGTTAAAATTATGATAGGCGGGGCGCCTATAACAGAAAACTTTTGCAGTCAGATAGGTGCAGATATTTATACAGTTGATGCGGCAAGTGCGGCAGAAGCTGCGGTAATGCTTTGTAAGGGAGAGTAAATTATGAGCGACAGTATGACAGTAAGAGAAAGGTATATAGCATATATTTCGGGCAAACCGGTAGACCGTGCGCCCGTTGTTGAACAGGCACCGTGGTGGGGAGTTACAGTTGAAAGATGGAGAAATGAGGGACTTCCTGCAGAACTTGATGCTATAGGTATTACAGAATATTTCGGACTTGATAAATGGCTTGGAAGGTGGACTCACCCCTTTACAGCAGAGACTCCGCAGGCAAAGGGAGAGGGGCTTGGTGTTATGGAGGACGAGGAAGACTACGAGAAAATCTTGCCCACCCTGTTTACTCCGCCTGAAAAGGTTATACCTGAAGACCACGCGCAGATGATGAAAATGACACAGAAGGGCGAAGCCTCGGTACATTGTTTTAATATACCCGGGTCTTTCTGGTATCCGCGAAATCTTTTTGGTATAGAAATTCACCTGTTCAGCTTTTATGATTATCCTGACCTTTACAAAAGGGTGTGTGAGGATTACGCAGACTGGCTGGAGAGGGTTTTTGACTATGTATTTAATAAGTATCACTTTGATTCTGTGTGTTTTTCCGAGGATATGAGCTATAATGGCGGTGCTATGATTTCAAAGGATTTGTTTGACGAGTTTATTGCACCCTTTTACAAAAGACTCGTTCCTATTGTACACGGCTACGGCAAGCCTGTTTCCATAGACTCGGATGGTGACATTACCGAGGCGGTGGACTGGTACGGCTCGGTGGGTGCCGATATAATGTCACCTCTTGAGCGTCAGGCAGGGGTTGATGTATCAGTATACATTGGCAAGCAACCCGAAATGGCATTTGTGGGTCACTTTAATAAAATGTGTATGAAAAACGGAGAAGAAGCAATGCGCGAGGAATTTGAAAGACTGTTGCCATCTATGAACAGAGGCAAGTTTATTCCTGCTGTAGACCATCAGACACCTCCTGATGTATCACTTGAAAATTACAGGATATATGTGTCGCTTCTTAAAGAATATGCAGGCAAAATTGACTGCTCTCGTAAAGGAATTTTACCCTGCAGAGTGTTTGGTGGGGGAGAAAATAAATGAACAGAAATATGAATAAATGGCTTTTGGAAAGAAAGGCTATGCCTATTTTATCATATCCTGCAATATCGCTTATGGGTATAGGTGTAAAAGAGCTTGTTACAAGCGCGGATAATCTTGCAGAAGCAATGGTTACTGTAGCGGAGCGAACAGACAGTGGTGCGGCGGTGAGTATAATGGACCTATCGGTTGAGGCTGAATGCTTTGGCGCAAAGGTAAACTTTTTTGAAAATGAGGTGCCGGCAATTGAGGGCAGACTTATAGAGGATATGCAGGCGGCAGAGCAGCTTATTGTACCCGAAGTGGGCACAGGCAGAAGCGGTATATGTATAGAAGCGGTAAAAAAGGCGGCAACGAAGATAACTGACAGGCCGGTATTCGCCGGTGTTATAGGGCCTTTTTCCCTTGCCGGAAGATTACTTGATGTAACTGAAATTATGTATGATTGCTATGATGAGCCCGAAAAGGTGCATACCGTACTTCAAAAATGTACAGAGTTTCTGATAAAGTATTGCCGTGCTTTTAAAGAGGCAGGAGCAGACGGAGTGATAATTGCCGAGCCGTTAACAGGACTGCTTTCGCCCGCGTTGGCGGAGGAATTTTCCGAAGAGTATGTTACAAAAATGGTAAGTGCAATAAAGGCAGAGGATTTTTGCGTAATCTATCACAACTGCGGCGGTGGAGTTATTGCAATGATGGAGTCTATACTGCGTACAGGTGCAAATGCCTATCATTTCGGTAATGCGGTGGATATGGCTGATGTTATAAAAGCAGTGCCGCAGGGCACTGTTGTGATGGGCAATGTAAGTCCTGTTGAGTGCTTTTGTGAGGGCACGCCCGAACAGGTGAAAAAAGCCGTGGATGAGCTTTTGCAAAAGTGCGGCGGATATGAAGGTTTTATTCTGTCCTCGGGATGTGACATACCGCACACGGCAAAGTGGGAAAATATAGATGCTTTTTTTAAGGCAGCGGAGGGTATCGGATAATCCGGTACCTTTTTTTGTTTAAAAGGCGTAAAAAGCAGTGATGTATTGACTTTTCTTTTGTTTTATGATACCCTTTATAAGTAATTGTGTAAAAAACAAAGGCGGAGGTATTTATGAAAAAAATATTTGGCGGGTACACAAAAACACCCTTGATTTTAAGAATTATTATTGGTCTTGTCATAGGCATATGCTTAGGACTTTGGGTTCCACAGGCAGGCTTTGTAACAATATTCGGTGATGTGTTTGTAGGCGCACTC
>JAZNUH010000145.1:0-5574 GCA_045592225.1 Clostridia bacterium
CTAAACAAAATTACGACGACAAAAAGCTTGTGTATACATTTATGTCTTCGTCTAAAAAATTGGGCGAGGGTGTTATAAACGCAAATGATACATATATCAAAACTATAGAAGTTACGCCCACATCAAAGGGAACAAAGATAACCATTAATGCAAAAAGCAAACTTGATTTTGAAATAAAAAACGAAAGCAACAGTTGCACACTTTACTATAACAGAAAACATCTTACAGATTCAAGCGATGTTGATCTGGTTAAACCCGCTAAAAATATGCTAGTTGTAATTGACGCAGGTCACGGAGGTTCCGACCCCGGAGCGCTTGGCAAAGAAGGGGATGTGGTAGACCTTCAGGAGAAGGATGTTACACTTGATGTATCACTTATGCTTTGTGATATTTTAGAAAATTCCGGTCTTGAAGTAGTTATGACGCGTGATACCGATGTGTATGTCGGCTTACTTGAAAGAGCGGAAATTGCAAATGAGCTGGATGCTGATTTATTTGTCAGTGTGCATATAAATTCATTTACATCACCTGACCCCAAGGGTTCAATGGTATATTATTACGCAAAAGCAGAACAAACAGAAAGTTCCGATACAGAAGAACAACAGGATAAGGATGACAGTAGTATTGCGACCGGAAAGATTTTAGCACAAAATATTTTAGACGAATTGGTTGCAACACTTGACACAGAAAACAGGGGACTGGGAGATGGTTCGAGATTTGTTGTTATAAAAAGAACAACAATGCCGGCGGTAATTGTTGAAGGTGCATTCATTTCAAATCCGGAAGAAAAAGAACTTATGAAAACTCAAGAATTCAGAAGAGGTATGGCAGAGGCAATTGCGGCAGGCGTAATTAACACTTTAAATGAATTGACAACAAAATAATTTTAAAAGGGAAGAGCGAATAGTTTTCAAAAAATTCCTTATTAAGAGAGTATGCTCCAATTAGACAAAATAAAAATTTTGTCTAATTGGGAGTAGTGAGAATGGTGGTGAATGAAACGTGCGTAAATATGAGGATATTCCACAGTTTGTAATGGACTTCCTTGTTCATCTTGAAGTTATTAAAGCAAAATCACAAAAAACCGTTGATGAGTATTATCTTGATTTACGTACCTTTCTGCGTTTTATTAAATGTTCTTCAGGCAAAGCTTCTTTTGACGACTTTGATAATGTCTGTGTGAGCGACGTCACGCTATCTGACATAGACTCTGTATCACTCAGCTTTCTCTACGAATATATGTATTTTGTTTCCAAGGAGCGTGGCAACGCTCAACGAACTCGTGCACGTAAGGTTTCAAGCATAAAAACCTTCTATAAGTATTTAAATGTTACTGCGGGGCTTATTTCTGTAAATCCTGCAAAAGATTTAGATGCGCCTAAAATTCCTGAATCATTACCTAAATATTTATCACTTGACGAAAGTATTAGGTTGCTCTCTTCGGTTGACGGTGACTTTGCAATTCGTAATTATGCCATAATTACCCTTTTTCTTAACTGTGGATTAAGATTATCCGAGTTAGTTGGGATTAACCTAAAAGATTATAAAGGCGACAAACTTACAGTAATTGGTAAAGGAAATAAAGAACGTACCGTTTATCTTAATGAAGCTTGCAGAAAAGCTGTTGATAATTATTTAACAATCAGACCGCACGAAAATGTCAAAGACAGGGATGCAATGTTTTTAAGCCGTAATAAGTCGAGAATTAGTGGAAAAATGGTACAGGTTATTGTAAAAAATGCACTTGAAGCAGCAGGACTTGATACACAGAAATATTCTGTACATAAACTACGGCATACTGCGGCTACACTTATGTATCAGCACGGCAATGTCGATGTACGTGCTCTGCAGGAAATTTTAGGACACAAACAACTGTCAACAACACAAATTTATACACATGTAGATAGTGAGCGCCTTCGTGATGCAGCAAACAGAAATCCGTTGGCGGCAGTAAATATTGATGATGAAAATAATAAGCAAGAATAAAGGGGTGGCGTAATTGCCACCCCTTCCCTATTTTATTTAATTATTGTAATTTCAGGCGGTGTATTTGTTCCTACCTGCTGAGGTTTAACGTCCTCTTTATATTCGTAAATACCCTGGGCAATGTACTGAATATTTTCAAGTATCATTGTAGGCTCATATGTTGTGGTGAAAATAATTTCAATTTTATTTTCGCCCTGTTTGCAAAGTGATGTCACATCAGCTTCGTAAGGATGCCAGCAACATACACCTGCCGAAACACCATTTACAATAATTTCAGCAACTTCTTTGGTTTTAACCTTAACACTTACCTTTTTGGGATTATCACAATTAAGATTAAAGGTGTTGCTATACTTAAGATCACCGCTGTAATAGCGCAGACCTTGTACAGTATAATACTTGTTTACATCAATATCATCCGAAGGTGCAATAATGCGTTCATCGGCATCTAAACGGAACTTACCGCGGATGTTGAGTGCGGGAATTTTATGTGCACAACTCCACTCGGGCATTCTGTGAATTACTATAATTGTGTTTGTACCCTTTTTAACCTTACCGCTGATATCTGTAACCCTGTCTTTAGGACCTCTTTCATGAACCTTGTAGAAGTTTTCAAGCTTTTCGCCGTTAAGCCAAACTTCACCATCGTCAACAACTTCAGAGAAGAGTTCAAGATAATCAGGAACATATTCTGCTTCAAAACGTGCATATGCAGCATACCCGTCGCCGTATGTTACGCCAACAGGGAATTCCTGAATAGCATAAGGAACGTTTGCAGTTTCTGCCATATCGGCAATTTCTTTACTCAATACACCGCAAGGCTCTGCTTTTGTAAGATATTTAATCTTTACAGGCAGAATATTGTTACCGGTTTCAACCTTCCAGTTTTTATCAAGGTAGATTTTTTCTTCTGTTCCGGTTACCTTTTCTGCAGGCTTTACAAAGTCTAGACCGTCAAGCTCAACACCGGGCTGCAGAAGCATAAGAACAGGCATATCGTGTGCCGCTACGTTGAGAGTTACAATTCCATCAACTGCTTTGCACTCGGTATATGATGTTCCGTCAAGCAAAACAAGTTTGCCTTCTCCGTTTATTTTTAATTTAATGTCTTTAGGCTCATCCGCTTTGTTAAATACCATACAGCAGTACAGTCCGTCTGCATATCTTCTGGAAATACGAACATCATCGGAAGGTTCAACTGCTTCAATAACATCTGCATATCCCTTTTCGGTAAATGCTGCAAGGTCGGCATAATATCTTGCAGGAGGCAATTCTTTGGCCGTACCCGTGAAGATAAGCTTTACTTTATCATCTTCGTAGCTATCATAGTAGTCACCTGTATTTGCAAAAAATCCCTTTGCTGCTTCAGGCATAAGTGCTTCGAAATCATAATCTTTACCTGTGTCTACTGCAAAAGTTGGATATTTATCCACAAATACAACCTTGCCGCCCTGTTTTATAAATTCTTCAATAAGATCCAAAGTTGCCTGATCTGAGCAGCCCATATAAGGCACAACAATTGTGTCGTACTCAAAACCTTTTACAACGAATTTACCGTTTTCTATTTTGGATTCTTTTGCAAGGGGTTCAAAGAAAATATCATATTCTACACTTTTCTTTGTAAAACCAAAGCTTGCGTACATCCAGCAGCTGTTACGTCTTGTGCCCAGCATACTTGTTGAAAGATGTGTCCAGGCATCAATCTGCGGCAGCATAAGTAATACGTGACCGCACGCCTTTGTCTGTGACATAAGCGATGCTCTTACAGCTGTATAATCAGTAAGTATATTGTAAAATTTAAACAGAGGATTATTATAACCGTGACTGGGCGGATAACTTACAGGGAAAACACTGCGTAAATCGTTAAGCGAATATGCCGCAGTCATGTAAATTATGTAAGATATACCAAGACACATAATTTCATTTATAATGAATTTCGCATCGTCAATTGATAAATCCCAGCCACTGCCCGAAAATGTTTCGCACATAGTTTTATCCTTGCCGGCAAACTTGGCAACAGATGCTGTAAGTTTTGCTTCATATGCAGCATAATCCTTGTGCATACCTGGCTTTGAAACAATATTATCAACACCGGGAATATCAAATTTTGAAAGTGATTCATAAAAATCACCCATTCTTACGGTATGGTGGAAAAGTACACCTTCAGCACTGAGATGTCCTGTAAGCAAAAGGTTGTTTTTATGGCACCAGTCAGCATACTGCTGTAAGAACGATGTTGAATAAAGACGGGTTGCTGTTTTTGTGTAATCGTATATAACCTTTAAATCCTCCTTGGTTTCAAAACAACCAGTTAAAGATATAAAGTTATCTCTTATATGATATCCATGGTCTTTATAAAATTCTTCTTCAATATATTCGGAATAAGGACGCATATTAAGCTGATGGGGATTAATGGCGGACATTGAAGTTTCATCTGTAAACAGATGATGTATTGTTTTTCCAAGCTTTTCTTTAAATGCATCACGGTAAACACCGTTGTTCATTTCTAAAAATTCTGCAACTGCATAGGGGTTACAAACATCGGTTCCACCCTGTGTATTTTTGGAATAGGATGACCATTTTGATGTCGGAGGAATAACAGGATCATAATAACGGGTAAAGATCCATACTGTTGCGGTACAGGTTTCATTGTTCTGCCACAGTGCACGTCCCCCCTCTTTGTTGCCTATAACTTCAATTTTAACTTCATCCGTTATATCTGCACGTGTAGCAAGTTTATCAGCATATTTAACCTTCGCTGCTAAAAACTCACCCTTGAACCATATATCCATAGGGTCGCCAATCTGAATGTCTGCACGTTCCCAGCAAAGATAACTCATACGGTACTCGGGGTGCTTTTCTAAAAGCTTGCCGCCACATGTACCTGAAGCCCAAGCATTTTCGTCATAAACCGAATAATTAAGTCCAAGGCTTTCGCCTGTTTCGCAGGCAAGCTTTACCTGTGACATATAAAAGTCGGAAAGATAATCGTCCCATTCACTTGTCCAACCGGGATGAATGTAGAATTCCTTTATGCCGGCATCTTTAATTGCATGAACCTGATGTACAGTATCATCAGAATTGATTCTGTCTGTCCACGCCCACATAAGTGCCGGGCGTATACCCTTGCCGTATTTTGAAAGTGTATATTTTTTATCTGCCATATCGTTCCTCCCCTTTCGGGTTAATTTTTATGATATTATATACCAGTAAAAGGTATTTGTAAATAGATAAAAGTAAACATTTTGTGCAAAAAAGTGCACACACTGTGTGCACTTTTTTATCACCTAATCACCGTGATTACAGGCGGTGTGTGTGTACCTACTGCCTGAGGTTTAACATCTTCGCGAAGTTCGGAAATACCCTGTACAATAAGCACTACTTCCTCAAGCACCATCATAGGCTCGTTTGTTGTTGTAAATACTACATCTATAGTATTTATTCCCTTTTTGCAAAGGTGTGTAACATCTGCTTCATACGGTGCCCACGCACATACCTTTGCAGATACACCGTTTATAATTATTTCAGCAACTTCTTTTGTTTCAACGTTAACAGTTACTTTTTTAGGTGAATCTTCATTTAATTCAAAGG
>JAZNUH010000146.1:0-3273 GCA_045592225.1 Clostridia bacterium
GTTTTGGTAAAAACTTGTACCATAGCGAAACTTGCGACGTCAGCGAGAGGTGAAGTTCGTGGATAGTTTGCCGACACAAAAAGAAATCCGCAAAAGCGGATTTCTTCACCAGTTTATTAAATTACGAACTTGCTTTCAGTTTGCAATATATACTTTTTCTTGTCGGCAAACGTTCTGCGCTGTTTTTCAAGCCGCCACTATTTGATGATGAATTCATCTCCATACCCATATTTTTCGATTACATAGTCCGCATCCTTATCCCCTCTGCCGCTACATGTAACAAGTATAGACTTATACTTCTTCTCGCGTGCGGCGCGCATTGCATAAGCAATAGCATGGGAGCTTTCAAGAGCAGGAATAATACCCTCATAGCGGGACAGGTTATAAAATGCCGAAACTGCTTCCTCATCGTCTACCGTTACATACTCAACTCTGCCCAAATCGTGCAGGAATGCGTGCTCGGGGCCTACCGAGGGGTAATCAAGACCGCTGGCAACAGAGTATGCGGGCAGTGCCTCGCCCTCCTTATCCTGAAGAACATAGCTTTCAAAGCCGTGGAGTACACCGCGGGAACCGTAGGTAATGGATGCGGCGTGGTCACCGTCTGCACAGCCGCGACCCAAAGGCTCAACACCTATGAGTTTTACAGGGTCATCCAGGAAGGGAGTGAAGGTACCGATGGAGTTACTTCCGCCGCCTACGCAGGCACAGACAGCATCGGGATGCATACCTGTCATTTCCATAAACTGCTCTCTTGCCTCAATGCCGATAACCATCTGGAAATCACGCACCATGAGCGGGAAGGGATGGGGACCTGCAGCTGTACCTATGCAGTAAATTGAGTTTTTGTAATCCTTGAGATATGCGTCAAAAGCCGCGTCAACCGCTTCTTTGAGAGTTTTAAGTCCGTGGGTTACGGGGATAACCTTTGCGCCCAAAAGCTTCATACGAGCAACGTTGGGCGCCTGCTTTGCAATATCAACCTCGCCCATATAAATTTCACATTCAAGACCGAAAAATGCCGCCGCGGTAGCAAGCGCAACACCGTGCTGACCTGCGCCTGTTTCGGCAATAATCTTCTTTTTGCCCATATAGTGTGCAAGCAGACCTTCGCCCATACAGTGATTGAGCTTGTGTGCACCTGTGTGGTTCAAATCCTCTCTTTTGAGGTAAATTTGTGTTGTGCCCAAAAGATTTGAAAGGCGCTCACAATGATACACAGGTGTGGGTCTGCCCTGAAATTCCTTACGGATGCGGCGCAGCTCGTTTATAAACTTTGCGCTGTGGCAGATTGTCTGGTATGCTTCGTCAATCTCGCGGAAGGCGGGCTCAAGCTCGGGTGGCAGGTATGTACCGCCGTATTCACCGAAGCGGCCTTCTTCTGTGGGATAGTTTTTAAGATAGTTTCTGTAGTCCATAATATTTCCTCCAAATTTTGATTTGTCAGAACAAAAAAACTTCCGACAAGCGGAAGTGAGTACACCAAAAAAAGTATATAACTATACCTCGGCTCATCTCATCTAATCTCTGCTCATCTCTGACTGAAGATTATTTTACCACAAAAACTTTACAAAGTCAACTGCTATCCCGATTTTTTTCTCACCGATTCAAGCCGCTTTTCGAGGTTGCGACGCTCCATTGCCTCTATGTCATAATTGCCCTGGGGGGTATAGTCGGTGAAGGTGTTTTTAGGTGGTGAGCTGCTGTGTTGCCTGCTTTTTTGCTGAAATTCGGCAACAGTACGCGTACCCTGTGCAAGATGGTTTTCAAGAACGGCGGTAACCCAGCTCCACGGCTTTGAATCTGCTTTGGCGAGGGTGAGAATGTGTACCACAAGCTCTCTGTCCATCTTGTCAAGATACTTTTGCAGCGACTTTTCAACCGACGGTTTTGACTTACCGTAAACCTCCTCATAAACACCCTGTTTGGTTTCAACAACAACAGGGTCGGCACAAGGCTGACCTTGTGTTTTCTTTTGGTTGTTGTTTTCATTTACTTTCTTTTCATTTCTTTTCTTTTCTTTTATCTGCACAGGTTCTACATCATGTTGACATTGTGTATGCATAACGACTACATTTTTTCTCTCTCCATTATCTGTGACGTCGGTTAAAAGATATTCGCTTATGAATTCTACGCGTTTACGACGTTTTGCACCTTCAGCATAACGGTTTTGTATTTCGGGCGAGGTAAGAATGCTGTATTTTTCAAACTTTTCTCTGTCAAAAACATTCCAGCCTACGCAGGCATCAACAACATTTTCAGCTACTTCTGCCTCATTTCCGAAAAGTAATCTGCTTTCGTCATTCCAGATCATATAGTATCCCATATCACCATAAATGCTTTTGAGTAAAAGGGTGAGTATTCCTATTCCCTGTGAGCCGAATTTGGCGTTCAGAAGTCTGGTTGTTCTGTCATAATTTGATTCAAATGCAAAGTATTCAAGTCCTGTCATATATATTCCTCCCAAAAGGGATGCAAAAAAAGTCCAGACCGCAAAAAAGCAAAAATTATATACAAGATAATTTAGGCAGATAAACTTTAGCTTGAATGGATATAAGAAAAAACTCACGGCGGTGAGTTTTTTGTTTTGGTGCTTTTTTGCTATGAACGAACACAACCGCTGATATACCTCGTATAATCAGCGGCGCTACCCTTCGGGTTGTGTTCGTCCATTCTGAACATTTTTTCCTATCCCTACAAATTTAAGGATGTGAAAAGAAAATTTCACATCCTGCATGATTGTAATTATTCATTATAGATTATAACACAGCAGGGGGATGAATTACAATGAACAGTTTCCCTACCCCCCGGGGGGTGAAAATGCAAAATGGGAAATTGCGGCAGGAGCAAGCCCCTGCCCTACGGTAACCCGATAAAATTCCGAAAGCGAGTATATCGACAAAATAAAATCGATATGCCTTACGGCTCGATATGTTGCAGGCAACTCGATATGTGCCTTGCACTCGATATGTCGCTGACGCGACGAGGAGAATAAAAAATGAATAAATATACAAAAAACCATTGCATTATACAAAAAAAAGGAGTATAATATTATAAAATAATTTTTGCAGGAGGGGATAGTATGATGAAAAAGGCTGTTTCGGCTATAAAGTCCATGGTATCCTTATGCAAAAATTTTGACGCATATTTTTTGTTTAGCGGCTATTACTTTAGCTTTATTTTTTGTTGCTGAAAAAAGCCGATAACGCAAATAAGACGAACAAAAATGGTGTTCTCGCGTGTTTCGGCGGGAACACTTTTTGATTTTAGAGA
>JAZNUH010000147.1:0-17442 GCA_045592225.1 Clostridia bacterium
GCTTCGTGAAAATGACTATGTAATAGGTATGTCAATTGGTGAAGAAAACAGTGAGTTGCTTGTTGTAACAGAGGGTGGATTTGGTAAGAAAACACCTTTGTCCGAGTACAAGATACAGTCCAGAGGCGGTATTGGTGTTCGCACATACAAGATAACCGAACAGACAGGAAAAATAGCTGGAATTCGTACAGTTACAGAAAATGACGATATAATGCTTATAACAAATGAAGGCGTAATTATAAGAATGTCTACAGAGGATATAAGCAGTATTGGCAGAAGCACCAAGGGAGTAAGACTTATGCGTCTGGCAGATGGTGTTCAGGTTGTTTCAATGGCACGTACCGAGCATGAAGAACCTGAAGAAGAAGCAGAAGTAACTGCCGGAGAGGAGAATACAAATGAATGATCAAAGCAGCAGTAATGCGTATATAGCAGTTAAAGCGCTTGAAGATGGTGTTAACATAATTGGCCTTACAAGAGGCAGAGATACTAAATTCCACCACACAGAAAAGCTGGATAAGGGTGAGGTTTATCTTGCACAGTTTACCGAGGTTACGTCGGCTATGAAGGTGAGAGGTAACGCAGTAATTTACACCCAGCACGGTGAAATTGTAAGCGGAACAGAAAAAGAATAATAAACAAAGGGAGCTGTTTAAACAGCTCCCCGTTTTTTCTTAATATATAATGTATATGAAAAAAACACTTTCGCGGCAAAACCGCAAAAGTGTTTTTCTTTTGAGTTAAATTCAAAGTACAAGCAGCTTATCTGAACTTTCTCTTTCTTGCTGCTTCGGACTTTTTCTTACGCTTAACGCTGGGCTTTTCGTAATGTTCTCTTTTTCTTATTTCAGACAATACACCTGCTTTTGCGCACTGTCTTTTAAATCTCTTAAGCGCACTATCTAAAGATTCATTATCTTTTACTCTGATTTCCGACATTATATTCCCTCCCTCCGCATTATCAATTGTTGACCTCTCATCGTCAATTGACGGGGATATCAAAATACATACAAATATTATACTCGCACTTGGCAAATATGTCAAGGGAAAAGTTTAAAAATTCCTTGTATTTTTTTGCAGACAAAGGTGCGAAATGGCTGTCATCCTCTATTTACAAGCATCTCAGCCTTTTGAAAAAAATTATTCAATTTTATCTTTACCCATAAAGCCTCTGAGCGCCTCGGGAATTGTAATTGTTCCGTCGTCGTTCTGGAAATTTTCCATGATAGCGGCAACAGTTCTGCCTACTGCAACGCCGGAACCGTTTAATGTGTGAACAAAGCGAGCCTTGCTCTTAACATCGTCCTTAAAGCGGATGGATGCTCGTCTTGCCTGGAAGTCTTCAAAATTGCTGCAGGAAGAAATTTCAACATATCTGTTATAGCTGGGCATCCATACTTCTATATCGTATTTCATGGCCGCTGTGAAGCCTAAATCGCCCACACAAATCTTTACAACACGGTAAGGTAATCCGAGTCCCTGAAGAACTTTTTCGGCGTCGCGTGTGAGTTTTTCGAGTTCTTCATAAGAATCTTCGGGACGGGCAAACTTAACAAGCTCGACCTTATTGAATTGGTGCTGTCTTATAAGACCTCTTGTATCTCTGCCTGCGCTTCCTGCTTCGGCGCGGAAACAAGCAGAGTATGCAGCGTGTTTAATGGGAAGCTGTGCTCCGTCTAAAATCATATCTCTGTAAAGGTTTGTTACAGGAACCTCTGCTGTAGGAATAAGGAAATAATCCGTATCGGTTACTTTGAATGCATCCTCTTCAAATTTAGGAAGCTGACCTGTACCAACCATGCTGTTTCTGTGTACCATGTAAGGGGGCAGAATTTCGGTGTAACCATTCTGTGTGTGAACGTCGAGGAAGTAGTTTATGATGGCTCTTTCAAGGCGTGCACCATCACCCTTGTAAACAGTGAAACGTGTACCTGTTATTTTACCGGCGAGACTGGGATCTAAAATATCAAGGCGTTCACCAAGTTCCCAGTGAGGCTTGGGTTCGTAGTCAAATTTGGTGGGTTCTCCCCATCTTCTTACCTCTACATTATCCTCATCAGTGTCACCATCAGGAACTGTTTCGTTGGGTATGTTGGGAATGGTAAGCATAACCTTTTCAAGAGTTTCTTCTGTTTCTCTTATTTTGCCGTCCAGATCCTTTATTTTGTCAGAAAGTTCCTTCATTTCGGCAAGAACAGGTGCTGTATCCTCCCCTGCTTTTTTCATCATGGGAATTTTTTTGGAAACCTCGTTTTGTTTTGCTTTGAGCTGTTCGGCCTCAAATAAAAGACTGCGACGTGATTCGTCCAGAGCAAGAACATGGTCAATGTCAATCTCTTCTTTTCTTCTGGACAGGGCTGCCTTTACCTTTTCTGTTTCTTCTCTGATTAATTTGATATCAAGCATTTTCGCACGCTCCTTATATGTTATTTTCTATTTTTGTTGTTAGTTGATTGTATATTTCTGCAACAGTTCCGTCAAGCTGTTCGGGGTCAACCTCTGCCAGGATATCTTTTGCCGGATAATAACTACCCTCGTCACATAGGTCCTTGGCGGTTAAAATTGCTTCAACATTTTTTTTGTAGCCTTCATTCTGAACGCGAAGTTCCTCAACTTCTGTCGAAAGTGCTTCAACAGATTTCTGAAGGCCGTCTACCGTGGTTTTTAAAACTGTATTCTCCTGTGTCAAGGTATTAATGGTAGCCTGTGTGCCATTAATATAATTCTGGCTGTCTTTCTTGAGGTCCTGATGTTGACCTGCAGAAATGGCAGAGAATAAAATTAAGACAAAGGCTACAGAAAACAGAATGATAGTATACATCCAAAAAAATTTGATTTTTTTCTCCAACTGCTTTTTCACCAAGCTTTCTTTACTGTAAGTAGATTTTAAACAGGCCGGCTGCCGTAAAAGACACAAAATTGCGTTTTAAGAGGTTTTTGCTTTCAAATGTGAAATTATATTACTTAAACACAGAAAACGCAACAGCAAGGCATCTGTTATTTACAAATATTTCCTAAAATTGTCAAAATACGGTTTAAATCGTCGTTGCCATAGTATTCAATTTCAATTTTGCCCTTTTTTGCACCATTTACAATTTTAACTCTTGTACCCATTTGTTGAGAAAGCTTGTTTTCGCAATCTGCAAATTCAGCTTCGTGTTTTCTGGGAGACTTTTCTTTCTTTTGTGCGGGAACTTTCTTGCCTGTCAGTTGTTCAAGCTCGCGCACAGACAAACCCTCTCTCATAACACGTTCTGCAAGTGCAAGTCTTTTTTCTTCACCCTCGACAGAAAGCAGCGCACGGGCATGTCCGTTTGAAAGGTCACCGTCGGATATGAGCTGCTTAATTGCATCAGACAGTGACAGAAGACGAAGTGTGTTGGCAATTGCTGAACGGCTTTTACCGATTTTTTCGCTGATTTCTTCCTGTGTAAGTCCAAAAGCAGTCATAAGATTTTTATAACCCTGAGCTTCTTCGATGGGGTTTAAATCTTCTCGCTGAAGATTCTCGATGAGAGCAACCTCCATTACCTCCTGTTGTTCATAATCTCTTACCACAGCAGGGATAACGGTAAGGCCTGCCATTTTTGCGGCGCGCCATCTGCGTTCACCGGCGATAATGGGATAAAATCCATTTTGTTTTTCACCCAAAATAATAGGTTGAATAACGCCGTGAAGACGAATTGATTCACTCAGAGCTTCCAGTGCCACAGGATCAAAGGTTTTACGGGGCTGATCACGACGGGGCTCGATTTCGGTTATGCGAATTTCATTAACTTCTTTGGGAGAAAATGTTTCGACAGGTGTAGAGGGTTTTTCCTCAATATCTCCAAAGAGAGCATCAAGGCCTCTTCCTAATCCACGTTTACTCGTTGTCATAATTTTCTCTCCTTTCCAGCATTTCGTCCGCAAGGTCAAGGTAACTTTCGGCGCCCTTTGAGGAAGAGTCATATACTATAATGGGTTGACCAAATCCGGGAGCCTCGCTTAAACGGACATTTCTCGGAATAATTGTTTTATAAACCTTCTGCGGGAAAAAACGTTTTACCTCATCCACAACCTGGAGAGCCAGGTTTGTGCGTGCATCGAACATAGTGAGAAGGACGCCCTCTATCTCAATGTTGCGGTTCAACACCTTTTTAACTCTTTTTATTGTTGCGGTCAGCTGGCTCAACCCTTCTAATGCATAATATTCGCACTGTATGGGCATAAGCACCGAGTCGCTTGCAGTAAATGCGTTCAGCGTTATAAGTCCGAGCGAAGGAGGACAGTCTATAAAAATATAATCGTAATCATCCTTTATTTCCTCTAAAGCACCAGAAAGTCGATATTCGCGGCCCATTACAGGAACAAGCTCTATTTCCGCACCTGCGAGATCGGTGTTTGCAGGACAAAGATAGAGTCCGCGGTAGTCGGTTTTAATAATTGTGTCATTCATGGGCATAGAGTTTATAAGAACATCATAAACGGATTTTTCAACTCTCCTGGGGTCAACACCAACTCCTGCGGTGGCATTCCCCTGTGGGTCCATATCCAAAAGAAGAACTTTTTCTCCCCTTTCGGCAAGGCAAGCAGAAAGGTTAACAGCGGTAGTTGTTTTGCCCACGCCGCCCTTCTGGTTTGCGACAGATATTATTCTGGCCATTACTAGGCTCCTTTCTTAAACTTGTATTCAAAATATTGTGTTGCCGGCGATGTTTCACGTGAAACAATCGGGTTGATTTGTTATGCTAATAGATAGTATACCACAAAAATGTTTCACGTGAAACACTTTTTTGTAAAATTTATTAAAAAAATAATATAAAACGGATAATGAGGGCGAAATATGCCAAATTTTACCACAGAAAACAAAATTCCATACGAAAAAATAGGGACAAAATAAATAAGCGAAAACCTTAAAAAAACAGACTTTTTATGAAATTTCTCTCTTTACAAAAGAAGTGTTATGTATTATACTATATAATATGGTATTATTTTTTAATTTATCAAGAAAGGTGCGGAAAAAGTATGAATAAAAAACCTATGGTTGCTCTTGTCATGGGCAGCGATTCGGATTTCCCGGCACTTCGTGGATGTGTTAAAACTCTCAAAAACTTCGGAATAGAAGTTATTGTTCGTGTAATATCTGCACACCGTACACCCGATGCGGCGGCGGAATTTGCAAAAAATGCGCGCAGTAACGGGATTGATATTATAATTGGCGCAGCAGGTAAGGCGGCACATCTTCCCGGTGTACTGGCAGCATTTACTACTTTGCCTGTAATAGGTGTTCCAATGAAATCTTCCACAATGGACGGACTTGACTCGCTTTTATCAATTGTACAGATGCCTAAAGGTATTCCTGTTGCGACAGTGGCTATCGACGGAGGAGATAATGCGGCAATTTTATCTGCAAATATATTGTCTCTTTCCTACCCTGAAATTGCAGAGAAGCTTGTTCAATTTAAAAAGGATATGGAAACAGCAGTAGCTGAAAAGGATGCAAAAATTCAAGCGGAAGCTGATGCAATATAAATAAAAATGATAACTGAGAAAGGAGATGCAGTATTATGAGAAGTATGAACGAAGAATGCGGAATATTTGGCATATATAATGCAGAAGGAATGGATCCTGCACATCTTACATATTATGCACTCTATGCGCTGCAGCACAGAGGACAGGAAAGTGCAGGTATAGCCGTAAATGATTCGGGAGTAATAGTACATCATAAGGACCAGGGACTTGTTCCGGATGTTTTTAATGAGGTTGTACTCAGTCATTTAAAGGGAAGTGCGGCACTTGGACATGTACGTTACTCAATGGCATCCCGTAAAGTGAGAGAGGATGCACAGCCCCTTGTTACCAAATATAAAAAGGGAACGCTTGCCATCGCTTATAACGGCAGCATTGTAGATCCTGTTGCAGAGAGAATGAAGCTTGAAAATGAGGGCGCAATTTTCCAGACAAACAGCGATACTGAAATTATTAACTATCTGCTTGCCCGTGCGCGTCTTAACACTGATAGCATAGAGAGCGCACTCAGCGAGGTTGTAAAAAATCTGACAGGCGGATATTCTCTGCTTCTTATGAGTCCCAACAAAATGCTGGCTGCAAGAGATCCGCTTGGATATCGTCCCCTTGTTATAGGAAAAAAGGGTAAAGCCCATATCTTTGCTTCTGAAACATGTGCGCTTAATGCTATAGGAGCGGAATATGTGCGTGATGTTGAACCCGGTGAAATTGTAATGGTAAATGAAGAAGGTCTTCATTCATTTACACAAAACTGCACAGGAAAAAGTGCGCTTTGCGTATTTGAACATATATATTTTGCACGTCCTGATAGTGTAATAGAGGGTGTAAGTGTTTACGAAGCACGTGTTCGTGCAGGCATGGCGCTTGCTCGTTCTGCACCTGTTGAGGCAGATGTAGTAGTAGGTGTACCCGATTCCGGCCTTTGTGCGGCAGTAGGTTATGCCCGTGAGTCGGGTATTCCCTGTGTAGATGGTCTTATAAAGAACCGTTATATCGGAAGAACCTTTATTCAGCCCACACAGGCTATGCGTGAAGAGGCAGTAAGCATAAAGCTTAATGCAGTGCGCGCAAACATTGAGGGCAAAAGGGTTATTCTGGTAGACGACTCAATAGTACGCGGAACAACCTGTCAAAACCTTATAAAGCTTATAAAGAATGCAGGAGCAACAGAGGTGCATATGAGAATTTCGTCACCCCATTTCAAATTTCCCTGCTACTTCGGGACAGACGTACCTTCAAAGGATGACCTGGCATACTACAAATACGGTCCTGAAAATATGTGCGATCTGTTTGGTGCAGACTCGCTGGCATTTTTGAGAGTAGAAGATCTTGCTGGAATTATGCCGGGCAGAACAAAGGGATATTGTGATGCATGCTTTACAGGTAACTACGCAGTTCCCGTTCCCCGCGAAAGAACAGAAAATATTCAGGAAAAGAAAATAGAAAAATAAAAGGAAATGGAGAATGATTATGGCTACAAATGCGTATAAATCTGCCGGTGTTGACGTAGAAGCCGGTTACAAAGCGGTTGAGCTTATGAAAAGCCACGTAAAAAGAACACACGTGTCCGGAGTTATGTCACCCATTGGTGGCTTTGGAGGACTGTTTCTGCCTGATATTTCGGGTATGAAGGAACCTGTACTCGTATCGGGAACAGATGGTGTAGGCACAAAGCTTAAGCTTGCATTTATGACAGACATTCATAACACAGTAGGTATTGACTGTGTTGCAATGTGCGTAAACGATATTGTTTGCTCGGGTGCAAAGCCCCTGTTTTTCCTTGACTATATTGCAACAGGAAAAAACATTCCCGAAAAAATTGCAGATATTGTAAGCGGTGTAGCAGACGGATGTGTACAGGCAGGCTGTGCACTCATCGGCGGTGAAACTGCAGAAATGCCCGGTTTTTATCCTGAAGACGAATACGATTTGGCAGGATTTTCCACCGGTATTGTTGACAAAAGCAAAATAATTGACGGAACATCATTAAAAGAAGGGGATGTTCTCATAGGACTTGCATCATCAGGTGTTCACAGTAACGGTTTTTCGTTGGTAAGAAAGCTGTTTAACCTTGAAAATGATACACAGGGCAAGCTTTCACAGCAGATTGAATCTCTTGGAGGAACACTTGGAGAAACACTTCTTACACCTACAAAAATATATGTAAAGAGCATTCTTGCGCTTATGGATGCGGTTAAGGTTAAAGCAGTAAGCCATATCACAGGCGGAGGTTTTTATGAAAATATTCCCCGTATGTTGACAGAAGGTCTCAGAGCGGACATTGAACTTGGTTCATTTAACACTCTGCCCATATTCGACTTTATGAAGAGTGTAGGTCAGCTTACAGATGCAGACCTCTACAACACCTTCAATATGGGTATCGGTATGATAGTTGCAGTTGACAAGACTGAGGCTGACAAAGCTATGGCAACCCTTAAAGCATGTGGAGAAACTGCATACATTATCGGTGAACTCCGTGCAGGAGAAAAGGGAATAGATTTGAGGTAGTAAAATGAAAATAGCAGTTCTGGTTTCGGGCGGCGGAACAAATCTCGGCGCCATAATCGAAGCGGTAAAAAACGGAAAAATCAAATCGGCAGAAATTGCCTGTGTTGTGGCAAACAAGCCGGGTGTAGGCGCTATTGACCGTGCAGTTAATGCAGGCATTCCCTACAGAGTTATTACAAAGAAAGAATATGGCGATGCTTTTTGCGGCGAAATAGCTGATTATATTGCCGAAATGGGTGCAGAAATGGTTGTGCTTGCAGGCTTTCTTGCAATAGTGGACGAGCGTATATATGACCGCTTCCCCACAATCAATGTACATCCGTCGCTTATTCCCTCTTTCTGTGGAGAAGGCTATTACGGACTTGCTGTACACGAGGCGGCACTTTCCTACGGCGTAAAGGTAACCGGTGCAACTGTCCACTTTGTAAACCGCGAGGTTGACGGTGGCGCAATAATTATGCAGAAGGCGGTTGCAATACAGGATGGAGATACGCCCGAGATACTGCAAAAACGCGTTATGGCAGAGGCAGAACATCAGATACTGCCCGAAGCAATAGAGCTTTTTGCATCAGGTAAAATAACTGTTGACGGAAGAATAACAAAAATAAATAAATAAGGTGGTTAATATGAATAATCTGGGAACACTCTTAAAAGAAAACTCCTACCCGGGCAGAGGTATTGTTATTGGAAAAAGCGAGGACGGAAAGAGCGCGGTAATTGCATATTTTATTATGGGCAGAAGCGAAAACAGCCGTAACAGAATTTTTGAAATGTACGGAGAAAATATGAGAACAAAGGCTTTTGATGAATCAAAGCTTATCGACCCTTCACTTATTATCTATTCTCCCGTAAGAACAATCGGCGGAAAAACCATCGTTACAAACGGCGACCAGACGGATACTGTGTATGAGTTTATTGAAGAAGGAAAAACCTTTGAAGAAGCACTTCGCACCCGTGAATTTGAGCCTGATGCCCCCAACTTCACACCTCGTATTTCGGGCGTTGTAGAAGGCTTTGACTACAAGCTTTCTATCCTCAAAAGCGCAGAGGGTAATGACAAAGCGGTAAGAAGATATTTTTACGAGTATACAACACCTATTGCAGGAGAAGGCCACTTTATTCATACATACCGTTGTGACGGAAATCCCATCCCCTCCTTTGAAGGCGAACCCGAAAAGGTGGAAATCAAGGGAGATATTGAAGAATTTGCCAACGAAATATGGAAAAACTTAAACGAGGACAACAAGGTTTCACTGTTTGTAAGATACATTGATGTGGCAAGCGGAAAAACACAGACCAAAATTATAAATAAAAACGGAGGTCAGGCATGAAAGAAATGATGCTTAAGTACGGTTGTAACCCTAATCAGAAACCGTCAAGAATTTTTATGGAACAGGGCGAGCTGCCCATTGAAGTATTAAGCGGTGCACCCGGATATATAAATCTGCTGGATGCGTTCAACGGCTATCAGCTGGTACGCGAACTGCAGGAAGCAACAGGACTTGTCTCGGCAACATCCTTTAAACACGTAAGCCCTGCAGGTGCAGCTGTTGCGCAGGAAATTTCGGACAAAATGAAAAAGGTGTACTTTGCACCCGATATGCCCCTGACACCTATGGCAAGCGCCTATGTAGCTGCAAGAGGTGCTGACAGAATGTCCTCCTTCGGTGATTTCGCGGCTCTGTCCGGCGAATGTGACGAATGCACAGCACTTATTCTTGCAAAAGAGGTATCCGACGGTATTATTGCTCCGTCCTACACACCCGAAGCGCTTGAAATTCTCCGTGCAAAACGCGGCGGAAAATATAATGTAATAAAAATTGACCCGAACTACAGACCTGCTGAAATAGAACGCAAGCAGGTTTACGGTGTTACCTTTGAACAGGGCAGAAACGAAATTGCAATTACCACAGATATGCTGAAGGAAATTGTAACACAGAACAAAGAAATGCCCGAAAGTGCAAAGAACGACCTTCTTATAGCTCTTATCACACTTAAATATACACAGTCAAACTCTGTTTGCTATGCAAAAGGCGGTGCGGCAATAGGAATTGGTGCAGGACAGCAGTCCAGAATACATTGTACACGTCTTGCAGGTAATAAGGCAGATATATGGTACTTAAGACAGCACGATAAAGTACTTTCCCTGCCCTTCAGAGCAGACCTTAAGCGTGCAGAAAGAGATAATGCAATAGACGTTTATATTTCCGATGATTATATGGACGTGCTTGCAGACGGCGCATGGGAAGGCATTTTCACAGAAAAGCCCGAGCCTCTTACAAAGGAAGAAAAGACAGCATGGCTTAAGACACAGAGCGATGTTGCTCTGGCATCTGATGCTTTCTTCCCCTTTGGTGATAATATTGAAAGAGCAGCAAAGAGTGGTGTAAAATATATTGCACAGCCCGGCGGCTCTGTTCGAGACGATAATGTTATTGCAACCTGCGACAAGTATGGTATGACAATGGCATTTACAGGAACACGTCTTTTCCACCACTAAAAAACACTCCGCCGCCGACTTTTGTCTGGCGGCGGTATTTATACCCGAAAGGAGACAATACTTATGATTAATGTGGCTATTGCAGGTTACGGTAACCTGGGCAAGGGTGTAGAATGTGCTGTTGCACAAAACAGCGATATGACACTGTATGGTGTTTTTTCGCGCAGGAATCCTGAAACCGTTAAAACACTTACAGGTACGGCGGTTTACCATATGGATGACATATTAAACCATAAGGACAAGATAGATGTTCTTGTTATATGCGGCGGAAGTGCGACAGACCTTCCTGTGCAGACACCCGAACTGGTAAAAAACTTTAATGTAATTGACAGCTTTGACACCCATGCAAAAATCCCCGGACATTTTGCAAATGTTGATAAAGCGGCAAAAGAGGGCGGAAACATTGCTATTATTTCTGTTGGCTGGGACCCCGGTATGTTCTCTCTTAACAGACTGTATGCAGAAGCGGTTTTACCTGACGGAAAGGATTATACCTTCTGGGGCAAGGGCGTAAGTCAGGGCCATTCAGATGCTATACGCAGAATTGACGGAGTTGTGGATGCCAAGCAGTACACAATCCCTGTACCAGATGCCCTTGATGCAGTAAGGAGCGGTGCAAACCCCGAGCTTTCCACAAGACAAAAGCATACAAGAGAATGCTTTGTGGTAGCTGCAGAGGGCGCAGACAAAGCAAGAATTGAACAGCAAATAAAAACAATGCCCAACTATTTTGCGGACTATGACACAACTGTTCATTTTATAACACTGGAAGAACTCAAACGCGACCATAGCGGTATTCCTCACGGCGGATTTGTTATCCGCAGCGGAAAAACAGGCTTGAAGGGTGAAAACAGTCATGTTATAGAATACAGCCTAAAGCTTGACTCTAACCCTGAATTCACATCCTCGGTGCTTGTTGCATACGCACGTGCTGCGGTAAAAATGAGCAAGGAAGGTCTTAGTGGATGCAAAACAGCATTTGATATTGCGCCCGCATACCTTTCACCTTGTACAGGTGAAGAACTCAGAAAGAGATTATTATAGAAAAAAAGCCCTTTCGGCGGTGCTTATTAGGGCGAAGCCGGTTTTGGCTTGTTATTTTCCGCTGATAGTGCGCAAAAAAAACGCAGACATACGCCAGTATGACTGCGTTTTTTGAAAGATGCTTTAAATGGGTAAAAAAACTCCTCAAAAAGACATACAAAAAAAGCAAAAATATGATATAATATTTTAGAGTAAAAGGGGGTGCTCGAATGAAAAAGTATTATCCGGTGCCTATGCACATACACTCTGTCTGGGAGCGTAATGCAGGAATGGAAGGACATTTTTATAATGCACAAAAGCTGGGTATAAAGCATATGTACATAACAGATCACGACGTGCGTATGGGTCCGAGAGAAAACCATATCGGCGGATATGATTTTTCAAAAGCGGGTCTTTTTACAAATGAGCCGTCCCCTGACCCGAGAAGACCAAGATGGCACGGATTCAAAGAGGTAAAAGCTGATGAGGGAACAAGCTATTTTGTTGCCGATGGTATGCTTATGATGGAGGCACAGGGCGGAAATGATGAATGGACAGAGCTTTCGCTGGTGTTTGATACATCACAGAAACGCCACGAGTATGCTCTTTTGGCAAATGTGATTTTAAATATGTATATGCAGGTGTCGGTAGAAGATGAAGATAGCCGTGCCATAGTGGACGTAGAGCTTTCGCAACGTCCGCCTGATTTTGGGTTTGGGCATATAAAATATGTGTTCGGGAACGTTGAAGGTTTAGAGTCACCTCATACCGCAATTATTCCCGTGACAGCGAAATCCTGTTTTGCGGAGTATGTATTCAGTTTGTTGGCAGACGCACAAAGCGTAGGTGGCGGTGATAATGTTTTGCGGAGAATGAGCCTGACCCTGTCTGCAAGACGAGGAAAAAAAGCAGAGCTTAAAATTGCTAAGTTCAGCTTTTTGTGGGATATTGAATTTGAAGAAGGACGTCGTGCTCAGCAGCGGCTTGCCGATGAGCTTGGCAAAAAATACGGCGTAAAAGCATTTGTTACAAGCGAGATAACAGGTGCAGGACCGCACAAAAACTGCTTCAGCACACGTGTTCCTGTTATTAACTACAGGGAGAGAAATTTTTGTGTAACCGATGAGCAGGCAATGGAGCATGTAAGAGAATATGGCGGAATATATTCCAGAAACCACCCCTTTGAGGAATTAAAGGATAGGTTTGCATCGGGAATTACTGAGCAGGAAAAGCAGGAGCTTATTGATGCACATATACGCAGATTTATAGAAAACAAAGCATGGGACGCCACCCTGCTGGAGGTGGGGTTTCCCCAGGGACGTGAGGGATTTACCCCCGAAATACATTTAAAACTGTGGGATGCTTTGTCAGCGGCGGGTGTCTTTATCACCGGTTATGGCGACAGTGACAACCACACCAATAACACTTCCTGGTTTGACGGAAATAATTTTGTAGCATACATTGCGGCACAAAACCCTTGCGAAGAGGAATTTGTAAGCAGTATGAAACGGGGGGATATGTACACGGGTGACCCGGTTTATCTGCAAAACATAACAGTCTCCTTTGAAGGAAGTGACGGGCAGAGAATGGGTCAGGTGGAGAATACCGATAAAACATTTTTTGCTGTTCTTAAATTGTTCGGGGTGCCCGAAGGTTGCACAGTTGTTTGGACAATTAACGGAAAAAATGAACCGCCACAAAAATGTACCGGAGATTATTCGGGCAGAATAGAAGTTCCAAAAGAAGAAAAGGTAAACTTTGTGCGTGCGGCACTTTATAAAGGAGAAAGATGCATTATGCTTACAAACCCTATTTACCGTACCACAGACCGCACAATAATTGTTCCTGAGGAAAGGAAAGTAAAAAATGTATAAAAGGATTATATCTTTTTTTCGGCCTGTAATTTTGCCGGTTGAATTAAAAAGGAGAAAAACAGAAGTCATACTTCATATCGGCGATGTACCCGAGTGGGAGTTTTCGTACATAAAAAGACTTATAAAAAAAGTACAGCCCGAGGTAATTGTACACACAGGCGATCTGGTAGATAATTTGAAGGCAGGAAGAAAGCCGGAGGACATACCTGCATACAAAAAATATGCAAAAGAGCTTATTAGATTTATGGAGGATAACTCAAACGAGGTTTATATGGTCCCGGGAAATAATGATATAGAAGATTATATAAGGGAAACTGTTACAAAAACACAGATTGTACCTGCAGACACATGTATAAGGATAAAAAATATACCTTGCCTGCTTTGCCACAGGGTCATGGATATCAGCGGCGACGGAAAGTTTTATTTGTATGGGCACGGTCCGACAGGAGATACACATCCGTGGGCAGAAAATGGCAAAGATGGTCGGTACTATTCAAACGTTTTCTTTGCACCGGCAGTTATTTTTGCCGACGGCGAAAAAATGATTAGACTAAAGGGGTTCAAACGCAGAAAATGAAAATATATATAACAAGACACGGACAGGTATGTCCCCATGAATTTGAAAAAAGTGTAGATTTTCCTACAGGCGATATACCATTGACCGAAACAGGATGTCAGCAGGCAGTGTGCCTGGGGGAAGAGATGAAGAAAAGAGGGTTTGCGGGTAAAATTATTTCATCACCCTACCGACGCACCATGATGACGGCAAATCTTGTGGCAGAGAAATGCGGAGCACAAATTTATCCGGATGGTGCATTGAGAGAGATGTTTTTTTCAAATGAAGCGGCAGAAAATTTTGAGGGGATGCCGATTCATATATTAAGGAAAGAATTTAATTTCATTGCCCCTGATGCACAGATTCCTTTTCCGTGGTGGACGACTCATGCAGACTCTCTTGAGGAAGTAGCAATGAGGCTCGAAGGCTTCTGGGAGGACTTGCTCAGAAAAGACTTTGAAGAGGTTCTGGTTATTTGTCACGGTGCATCGGTTTTCGGCTCGGTAAATTATTTTAACAAAAAATTCGGACTGGGATTTCCTGCGGAGCTTCCGACTTTAGGCGAATTTCTTGCCACCCGTAACTTAAATTGCAATATTTCATGTATAGAAACAAATGGAAACGGAGACATGATTTTGGCACGGTTGTTTTTCACCGGGCATCTTGATGATGAGCTCCTCACATCAAATACCAATATCAAGGCGCGTCCGGAGGAAATAAATTTATAAAGGAACTCATTTTTTGAATAAAAGATAAAAAGGGGAATCCGCAAACGGACTCCCCTTTTTATGCCCCGATTATTCCAAATTTTTTTTAATTCCTTCCATAATACAACCAAAGCCAAAACGAAAAAAGCGTACAGCCTCTTCTTTTGAACGGTTGCGTGCAACCGCATCGGCATTAAAGCCGCGACAGAAACACCAAACGGAGTATATGAGCATATCCGGATCAATTTCTTCCTTTATAAGATTATGCTCCTTCCCATACGAAATAAACTGCTTAATCTCATCTGCCCACCAGTTAAAATTGCTTTGAGTAAGAGAATCGTGTTCAAACATATATCCGCTGAACTGCTTTTTAAGTTCGTATGTGTTGACAAGAACTTTTACAGCAACATCAGTTACATATTTAAAAAAATCTTTGTCCGGAGTGTATTCGGATTTAATACTTTCCTGCATTTTGATAACTGTATCTTTGTAAACAGTCTCCAGGACCTCATCAATATTGTGGAAGCGGTTATAAAATACCCTGTTTGTAATTGAAAGCTCGCGCAGGATTTTACTTACGTTAACCTTGTCTGCACCCTCTCTCATAGCCAATGATGCCGCAGTATCAATTATCAGCAGGGACATATCGTCATAGATAAGCTCTGTATTCTTTTTAATAGGCATAATATAGCACCTCCGTCAGCACAATGTGTGCTACAATTTATTTTAGCACACATTGTGCTGGGTGTCAATAGCTTTATTTTTATGAAAAAAGAGATATAAACACATATTTTTCCTTATAATATATAGTCGGGTGATAAAAATTTAAAAGAAAATAAGTAAAAATATAAAAAAATTTACTAAAAGTCTTGAATTATGTAAATCACTTGTGTATAATGTGTATAAGTACAATGCTATGGTTGTCCCCTCAAGGGGGTAAACCACCAAATAATTAAAGGGGGAAAAAACATGAAGACTTCCAAAGCAAGAGTTTTGTTATGCGTTGTTATGACATTACTCATGTTAACTGTTGCAATGTCTGTAAGTGCAGAAACAGCAACAGTCGGAACAGTTACAACAGCCACCGGCGATGGTGACGTTGTAGTAACAGTTCCCGTTTCCGGCGTATCCGGAAAAGCTACCATTATGGTATATCCTGAAGGAGTGGACTTAGCAACAGCAAAATCCAATCCTATGAATAATATCAAGTATATTGATGAAGCAACTGCAGCAAACGGTGAAGCAGTATTCACATTTGCTGTTGCAGCAGGTCAGTATAATATGACAGTTGGCGGTGGTGGTGTTACTTCCACTACAACAACACTCGATGCTACAGTTAATACAGCTCCTGTATACACAAATGCTACAGCAACAGTTGCAAAGGACTCCGGCGAATATGCTGGCGAAGTAATCGGAACATACGCAGCAACAGATGTAGATGCTGGTGATGTACTTACATATGCTATCGATGCAAAAGCAGCAGCAGATGGTTTTGCAGTTGATACTACAACAGGTGCAGTTTCATTTACAGGTACACTTGCTGATGGCGAATACTTTGTAGTTGTAACAGCTACAGATAAAAAGGGTGCCACAGCTACATGCACAGTAACGATAAATGTTACAACACCCAACGCAGCTCCCGTACTCACAGTTGCTGAAGCTGTTGAGGCAGAAGCCGGTGTATACGAAGAAGCTCAGGTAATTACAGCTGTTAAAGCAGAAGATGCTAATGACACTGAACTTACATATTCTGTTGATACAGAAGGCTTTGCTGTTGTAGACGGCAACCTGGTATTCACAGGTGTACTGTCAAAGGGTACATATGTTGTTACAATCACTGTTTCCGATGATGAGGAAGCTACTGATTCTGCAACAGTAACAGTTACAGTACCCAACCGTGCTCCCGCGTTTGGTGCTGTTAATACAGAAATCACTGTTGACGAAGGCACAACAGCAATTGGCACATTCGCAGCAAAAGATGCTGACGGAGATGCTCTTACATACGAACTTTTCACTAACTCTGAAGCAGAAGCTAACTTTGCAGTAGATAATGAGGGTAATGTAACCTACAACGGTTATCTTGAACCCGGCACATACTACATCAAGGTTAATGTAACAGACGGCGATGCAAGTGACATCATTTCGCTGACAATTACAGTAAATGCTGTAAACAATGCGCCTGTATTTGCAGTGGAATCATACGAATTTACAATGAATGAAGGCGACTATGCTGATGATTATCTGGTTGGCACAGTAGTTGCAACAGATGCGGATGATGATACACTCACATACTCCATTGTCGCTAAAGGCTTTACAGTAGATGACGAAGGTAATATTTACTTTACCGGAGTTATTGATAACCAGACAATCGAAGTTAATGTCACAGCTAATGATGGCGAGGACGAAGATGTAGTTGCAGTTATCATCACAGTTAACAATACAGCTCCTATCTTCGATGCAGACACAGAAGATGCATACAAATTTGAAGCTAAGGCATATGAAGCTCTCGAAATCGCTACTATCGTTGCAACAGATGCTGTTGACGATGTAACATACAGCGTTGCATGTGATGAAGATTGCACAGGATTTGCAATCGATGCAAACACAGGTGTTCTTACTTTCAAAGGTGAACTGAAAGAAGCAACACATACACTGGTTGTTACAGCAGCTGATAAAGACGGCGGCAGCAACACATTCACAATCACAGTTGTAGGTAAGATTTACAACACAGCTCCTGTATTCGAAGCAGAAACAGCTGAAGCT
>JAZNUH010000148.1:0-4488 GCA_045592225.1 Clostridia bacterium
GCTTCTTACGAAGATTTTATCAACAAGGGTTATCTTAAAGAAGCGGTGCTCAACTACATTGCACTTTTAGGCTGGAGCCCCGGCGATGACCGTGAAATTATGACTCTTGCCGAAATGATTGATGCATTTGATGTAAAGGGAATAAGCAAGTCCCCCGCCATCTTTGACGTTGACAAGCTCAACTGGTTAAACGGTGAGTATATAAGAGCCCTCTCTCTCGAGGAATTCCATGAGAAGGCTATGCCCTATTATAAGCAGGCAATTAAATCCGACGTAAATCTTATGGTTTTATCCGAAGCTTTGCATCAGAGAACAGAAAAGCTTGCAGATATACTGGAGCAGGTTGACTTTATTGATGAACTGCCCGAATATGACACCGAGCTTTATACTCACAAAAAAATGAAAACAAATCCCGAGAACTCGCTTGAATCACTGAAGCAGATTCTTCCTGTGCTCGAATCAATTACCGACTGGACAAAGGAAGCAGTTCACGATAGCCTTATCGCCCTTGCACAAAAGCTTGAGGTTAAAAACGGAATTGTGCTCTGGCCCTTGCGTGTTGCCCTGTCAGGTAAAGCATTTACACCCGGCGGCGGCACAGACCTTGCGGCTATACTGGGCAAGGACGAAAGTCTTAAGCGTATAAGACGCGGTATTGAACTTCTCGGAGGTTGATTATGGAAAACAAGAAGCTTAAAACCCGCCTTTTCGGTTATTCCAGAAAGGGTGTTACAGCCTATGTTGACAGTATCATCACACAGTACGAAAACAAAATAAAAGAGCTTTCAGAGGATCTGGAAAAGCAAAAACGCGAAAGCCAGACCCTGATGGAGGAAAACAAGGAGCTTTTCGTCCGTATTTCCGAGCTTGAGCGTGAACGTGAGTTTATTTCCCGCGCAGTTATTGCGGCAGAGGAAAAGGCGCAGAAAATTCTTGACGATGCAACTGCAGCCGCAGAACAGATGAAGAATGAAACCTATGCCGACCTTGAGGACACAAGAAATGAAACAGAGGCTCTGCGCGAACAGATTAAGACCTTAAAGCTTAAAGCTGTGGCAGCAATACGCAAGTATGAAACCCAGCTCGACGAAATATAGGTCGGGGAATATAAAAGTTCTTCAAAACCTAAAATACAAGATTTAAAACAAACCCTGTTCGGGTTTGTTTTTTTGTGCCTATTCCCCTTGATTTGTGTTTATCTTTGTGCTATACTTATCACGATTTTGCGGAGGTGAACAAAAAGATGGGCATTGAACTTGTAATAAGTCCTTTACTGACTATGGCTATAATGGTCCTTCTGGGTTATCTGTGTGTAAAATTTAAGTATATAAGCCCTGAAATACGAAGCGGTGTTTCATCAATCATGCTTCGTCTTACCATTCCCCTTTTAACAATAACCACTTTGAGCAATCAGCAGATTGACAGCACAGTAATTAAAAACGCAGGACTTGTAATTATTATTGTTTTAGCCTTTCTGGCGGTTATGTTTCTTGTGGGTTTTCTTACAGCTCACCTTTTCCGTCTGCCCGAAAAAAGCCGTGCCGTTCATATATGCATCACAGCCTTCAGCAGTATAATTTTTATAGGCTACCCGCTGATACAGTCACTCTACGGCGACATTGGAATTTTTTATGCAGCTGTTGCCGTTCCTGTTTATGATATTGTCTTTTTCACCGCAGGTATATTTATTATTGCCAAATCTGCAGGCGGTGGAATAAAGCAGGCATTCAAAAAGCTTTTGAACCCCGTTACAATTTCAATTTTCATCTCACTTTTCATGCTGCTGTTCGGCTGGCGTTTGCCCGATATTGTAAACGGTGCCTTTAAAACAATAGGCTCAATGACCACGCCACTTGCCATGCTGTTTATCGGTATGACCCTTGCAACCATGGAGCTTAAAGGCATATACAAGCGCATAAGTCTTTTTGCAATATCTGTAATCAAAATGCTTATTATGCCCGCCCTTCTTGTGCTGGCTCTGGTTTCTTTCGGGCTTGATAAAACCATAGTAGGCGTTATAGCAATAGCCGTGGCACTCCCGTCACAGACCATACTTGCCGCAGTTGCAAGCGAATTTGACTCGGATGCACAGTATGCTACAGAAGGTGTGTTTATCACCACCATTATGTCTATGCTTACAATCCCTGTTTTGTATATGTTTCTGACACACATTACCTGATTATCTGCCACCATCGGACTCTTTGGCTCTCCGGCGGTGGCTTTGCTTTTCCCCTGTTCCCCGACAGTATATATTATACCACAGCGGCAAGGTGAACTACAATGAACTGTTTTAAACCCTTTGGGTGTTAACAACAACCGCAACACATTTTTCTTTTCTTGTTTTCTTTGTTGTTTACTATGCTTTACTTTACTATGTGCAGGTGATGTTACATCATGTATACATCGTGTTACATCATGTATACATTTCTTTTGTTGTTGTTTATTTACTTTCTTTTTATTTCTTTTCTTTTCTTTTATCTGCACTCGTTTGACATGATGCTGACATAATGTTAACATCGTGTATACATTTGCTCACCTTTTTTAAAAAGACATCTAAAATCAATTGACTTTTTACACCCTTTTGTGTTACTCTAATAGCAGACAAAAAAGGAGGACATTACCATGAAAAAAAATCTTAAACTTATATCCGTTTTACTTTGCTTTGTAATGCTTTTATCCATGCCCTGTGCATTACTGGCAGATAATACTCCTCAAATTAAAAACATAATCTTTATGATTCCCGACGGTGGTGGTATGGCATCATACACCGTGGCTGATCTGGTAAAACAGGCAGGCGGATTTGAGGACATGCTTTTCCCGAATGCCACATACGTGGCTCCGGGCAAAATGTATATTGATACATACTTTGTCGGCGCAGAAACAACATACTGTAACGACAATGCAGTAACAGATTCTGCCGCAGCAGGTACAGCCCTTTCCTCGGGATACAAGACAAATAAAACCTTTTTAGGTGTTACTCCCGACGGTGTGCCCCGTGCAAATATTCTCGAAGCATCTCAGCGCATGGGCAAAAACACAGGTATGGTTGTAACCTTTGAGTGGACAAATGCAACACCTGCCGCTTTCTCAGCTCATGATATTTCACGTTATAGTATGAGAGGAATGTCCGAGCAGATTGTAAATCAGGATATTGATGTGGTTTTCGGCTCAACACACGTGGATTTTGCTGACGCAGAATGGTTTACAGACGAGTCGCTCAAAGAACGCGGATATGATATTATAACATCTAAAGAAGACCTTTGGGATGTGAAACCCGGTGACAGAATGTGGGGCAAATTCCCCGAGCTTTTGTACTATGACACAGCAAAGAGTGAACAAATTCCTTCTCTCTCCGAAATGACAAAGGCTGCAATCACCGCCCTTGATGACGGAAACCCGAACGGTTTCTTCCTTATGGTTGAAGGCAGCACCGTTGACCTTGCAGGTCATAACAGTGACGCTGTAAATGTTGCAGGCGAATTTCTTGCCTTTGATAAGGCGTGTCAGGTTGCTATTGAATTTGCAAAAAAGAGAAATGATACTCTGGTTGTAATTATGCCCGACCACGATACCGGTGGTATGACCTGGACAGAAAACAAACAGGATGCCATTGTAGCAGAAATTCAAAAGGGCACAAACCCCTCATCGGTAACCTGGGAGGGTAACGGCAGTCATACAGCACGTGACGGCGGAATTTTCATGTACCTGCCCGATGGCGTTGCCTACCCCGAAGGCATTGACCCTTCAAAAGCAGGCACGACAATGGCGGAATTTAAGGAAAGCGGTTACAGAAATGCCACAACAAACCTTATTGACAACACAGAAATCGCTCCTTACCTTGCAAAGCTTATAGGCATTGACTTAAACAAGCTTTCCGAGGACCTGTTTGTGGATGTAACAGAGCTTGGTACATACGATTCCAATACTGAAATTTTTACATTCAACGAGTATGACAAAATGACTGTAAAGAGAAACACTTCATCGGCAACCTACAAGGGCAACAAGATTGACCTTGACGGTGAAATTTCTCTTTACATCGAAGGCAAATTCTATGTTCCCCGCCTTCTTCTTGACACTGTTGAAAATAAGATAAAGCCCGCAGCCTTAAGCGATATAGCCTTTTCTGCAAACTATGCGGATAACACCGTAACACTTTCAGGTAATATGACAATACCTGCAGGTAAAATTGATTTAGCAGCAACGGGCGCAGGCGGTTATTCGGAATTTGCAAGTGCAACTGCAGATGAGTCGGGCAAATACACTCTTCAGCTTAAACCCACTGACATTGCAGACAGCTACATACTCAATATGGATTTCAGCAAGAGTCCCAAAACAGGTGTGGAAATTCCCACCTTTGCACCCGACCTTTATATCCCCGACCTTGCAGTAATCAAAAACAGTTCGGAAGTAACAAGCGCTTCACAGCTTTTCAACAAGGATGTTCTCACCGTTAAAATGTCCGGCTTTGACCCCCGCGACGGCTTTGAC
>JAZNUH010000149.1:0-8912 GCA_045592225.1 Clostridia bacterium
AGGTGATAGAAAAGATGCACCTTGTTTTGTCGATATGCAAACTCCGTTTGCTCGATATTTTTGCTTCCGCAAAATCGATATGTTTTTCGCTTTGCTCAAAACTCGATATGATATAAATCTCGTTGCCGAAAGGCAACATATCGAGTGCAAAGCACATATCGAGTCATTTATGACATATCGAAAATCTCACAAGAGATTTATATCGACGAATTCATCTTCGATGAAATCATTATATCACAATATATATCTTTTATCAATATTATTTACAAAAAGCAACGACAGTTGCCTGCCGTTGCCCTGTTTGTTTATTCTGCCAAAGGCAATATCTTTTCCTTAAAGAATGCCTTTGCATTATCAGGAGAAATTCTTTCCTTTTCACCGTTAATTGTAACCGCCACGCCCTCAGCCGAGCACTGCTTCATACAAAATGATGCCTTAAAATCAATTTTATCGTGCAGCTCGTACTTTTCAATCATGTGCTGAAAGGTTGCAACTACGTTGTGTGCACCACTTATATGGCACGCACTACCAATACATACGCTCAGTTCAATCATATTTTATTCCTCCGCTTTTCCTGTATAATCTACGTGTAAAAGCTTGTGGACTTTTCCTTTGATGATGTCGCTGTACAGATTTTTCATAATGGGGTTTTCTTCTGCACGGCGTATACTTAACAGTCTGTCCGACTTGTAAAGTCCTGCACTTCTTGCTTCCTTGTCGCTTGCCATTCCGAAGGGCTGACCGCCACCGTTAATACAACCGCCGGGGCATGCCATAACTTCAACAAAGTCAATCTTTTCACCGTTATTTATGCGTTTTATAACCTTTTCAGCATTTGCAAGACCGCTTACAACAACTATGCGGAGTGAGTTTTCACCGTACTGAAGGTCAAATTCCTTAATACCCTCCATACCACGCTGACCGCAGTTTGCAACTGTTAAAAGTGCCGCACGGGATTTGTTTGATGCCACACGGCGAAGTACCGCCTCTGTAACACCGCCTGTTACACCAAAGATAACACCGGCACCCGATACTGTACCAAAGGGCATATCAACTGCTTCAGGCTCAAGTGTGTCAAACATAACACCCGCTTCTTTTATCATAGAGATAAGCTCCTGTGTTGTGATAACCACATCAACATTGGGCTCACCGTCCATTTTAAATTCATCTCTTGCCGCTTCAAACTTTTTAGCGGTACAGGGCATAACTGCAACGTGGAACATTCTGCGCTCTGCCACCTTGGACTGGTCCTTGAGAATGGATGCCATCATCTGCATAGGTGAACGGCAGGTAGAAATGTTCTGTAAAAGCTCGGGATGCTTTTTCTCGGCATACTGTATCCATCCGGGACAGCAGGATGTGATAAGGGGAATGTTTTCGCCCTCTTCAAGTCTGTGGAGGAATTCTTCGCTTTCCTCTAAAACTGTAAGGTCAGCACCCAGTGATGTGTCGTATATTTCGTCAAATCCCATACGGTGAAGCGCTGCAACAATCTTGCCCATAACATCTTCGCCGTCTTTAACACCAAGCTCTTTGCCAAGTGCCACACGAACTGCGGGAGCCACCTGAACCGTTGTTTTAATTTCGGGGTTGCTTATTGCCTTCCAAACGGGAGCGATGTTGTTTTTAACAACAATAGCACCTGTGGGACAAACGGCTATACACTGTCCGCAGCCTACGCAGGGTGTTTCTGCCAGAGGCTTGCCAAATGCTGTGCTTATTGTCATATTGGAGCCGCGGTATGCAAAGTCAATAGCACCCACGTTCTGAATTTCGTTACACATTCTTACACAGTCACCGCAGAGAATACATTTGCCTGCATCTCTTGTAATGCAAACAGAGGATGTATCGTCATCTACTGTGGATTTTGCGTGATTGGGGAAACGCACCCCTGTAATGTTAAAGCGCATTGCCAAATCCTGCAGCTTACACTTTGCGTTGTTTTCACAGGTTGTACAGTCACGGCAGTGGTTTGCAAGAAGCAGCTCTAAAATGTTCTTGCGGTATCTGCGCAGTCTTTCTGTGTTTGTTTTAATTTCCATTCCCGCCTTGGGGGGTGTGGAGCAGGCTGCATCAAGTCCGCCCCATTTGTTTTCTACCATACACATACGGCATGCACCGTAAACCGAAAGCTCGGAATGGTAGCAGAATGTAGGCATTTTAACGCCTGTTTTGTTTATAAGCTCAAGGAGATTTTTCTCCCCTTCAATGGCAACGGGGATTCCGTCTATAATTACATAATCTTTTGAATCCATCTCTTAAACCTCCTTTATAGCCTTGAATGCACATGCACTTATACAGCTGCCGCACTTGATACACTTTGACTGGTCAATCTTAAAGGGTTCTTTAATCTTGCCTTCAATAGCGTTAACGGGACACTGACGTGCACACTTTGAACAACCCTTACAAAGCTCGGGGTCAATTACTATCTGCTTAAGCTTCTGACAAGCACCTGCAGGACAACGTTTTTCGTAAATATGTGCCTCGTACTCGTCGCGGAAGTTTTTAATTGTGCTTACAACAGGAGAGGGCGCGCTCTTACCAAGACCGCAAAGAGCAGTTGCCGAAATTGTGTCGGCAAGCTCGAGGAGAAGCTCAATATCTCCGTCCTCACCTTCGCCTGCAACAATGCGTTCCAGTATGCCAAGCATACGCTTTGTACCTTCACGGCAGGGAACACATTTACCGCAGGATTCGTTCTGTGTAAAGTTCATAAAGAATCTTGCAACCTCTACCATACAGGTATTGGAATCCATTACAACCAGACCGCCCGAGCCAATCATAGCGCCAACCTTTTTAAGTGTGTCAAAGTCAAGGGGCAAATCGAGATGCTCTTTTGTAAGACAGGCACCCGAGGGTCCACCAATCTGTACCGCCTTAAATTCGCCATCGCCACGCATACCGCCTCCGATGTCAAATATAATCTTGCGCAGGGTAGTTCCCATAGGAACCTCGATAAGACCTGTGTTTGCAATGTTACCGGTCAGGGCAAATGCCTTTGTGCCTGCACTTGTTTCTGTTCCTATTCCCAGATACCAGTCAGCACCCTTTGTTATAATCTGTGCAACGTTTGCATAGGTTTCTACGTTATTTAAAACTGTGGGCTTGTCAAAAAGACCGTGTTCAACAGTTCTGGGCGGCTTAACTCTGGGGAAGCCGCGCTTACCCTCAATAGATGCTGTCAGCGCACTGCCTTCACCGCATACAAATGCACCCGCACCACGGCTGATGTGCATGTGGAATGAGAACTCTGTTCCCAGTATATTGTCACCTAAAAGTCCAAGCTCTTCAGCCTGTCTTATAGCTGTTCTCAGTCTGTCAACTGCGAGGGGGTACTCTGCACGAACATATATGTAACCTTCGTCAGCTCCGCAGGCTACACCGGCAATCATCATACCTTCAAGCATTCTGTGGGGGTCACCCTCCATAATACTTCTGTCCATGAATGCACCGGGGTCACCCTCGTCACCGTTACATACAACAAACTTTTTCTTTTCCTTCTGGCGTTTTACCTGTTCCCACTTTCTGCCTGCGGGGAAGCCGCCGCCGCCTCTGCCACGGAGACCAGATTTACTTACTTCGTTTATAATATCATCGGCTGTCATATCAAAAAGTGCTTTTTCAAAAGCCTCGTAACCGCCAATGGCAATGTATTCGCGGATGGAATCAGCATCTATTTTACCGCAGTGCTCAAGTACAACTCGTGTCTGCTGATTGTAGAAGGGGATGTCCTCCTGCTTTGCATATACTTTTCCGTCCTTTTTGTATGCAAGGCGTTCCACAAGCTCACTCTTTAAAACTGTCTTTTCAACAATTTCTTCGCAATCTTCAATTTTAACCTTAGTGTAAAGCCAACCCTGGGGGTCTATACGGAGCAGGGGGCCCATTTCACAAAAGCCGTGGCAACCGCTCTTTTTAAGTCCTACAGATTCGTCGTGGGGGTCAACCTGCAGCTCTACCGCTACATTTACTCCCTTTTCATTTAACAGCTCGCGCAATCTGTCATAAATTTTAAGTGAGCCGCCGGCTACACAGCCTGTACCTGCACAAACAATAATTTTTTCTGTCTGCATGTCATAGGCTTTTTTCACTTCCAGGCGGAGCGCCGCTAATTCTTCTCTGTTTTTAAGCATTTGCAATCTCCTCCTTAAGTGTTTTTAAAAGCTCGGAAGCCTTGTCGGGTGTCATTGCCGAGTGAACAACATCGTTTACTGTCAGTACCGGTGCAAGACCGCAGGCACCCAGGCAGGAAACCGTTTCAACTGTAAAGTTTAAATCGTCTGTTGTCTTTTTGGATTCGGAAAGACCCAGCTCGGAACGCAGGCGCTCTAAAATGGGAATGGATTTACGAACGTGACAGGCTGTTCCGTCACAAATCTTAATAACATATTTGCCCTTGGGCTCAAGTGAAAAGTTTTCATAGAATGTAGCAACGCTGAAAATACGTGCTTCACTCATATTAAGCTGCTCTGCAAGGTAGGGAAATACCTCGCGGGGCAGATAGTGATAATGCTCCTGCACATCCTGCAGTATTGCAATAATTGACTGCTTGTTTCTGCCGTAGCCGTCAATTATTTTGTCAACAACCGAAAAATCAAACTGATTGTCCATTCTTTTTCTCCTTTGTTATTTATTCATTAGATATTCATCTATTGCCTTTGCCGCTACTTTACCTGCACCCATTGCAGAAATAACTGTTGCCGCACCTGTAACCGCGTCACCGCCGGCATATACACCCTCTTTGGAGGTAAGACCCTCCTCGTTAACAATTATTCCGCCTCGGGAGTTTACCGAAAGTCCCTCGGTGGTGTCCTTTATAAGGGGGTTGGGTGATGTGCCTATTGACATTATAACCGTGTCAACATCCAGCACATATTCCGAACCGGGCACCGCTACGGGACGGCGTCTGCCCTTTTCGTCAGGCTCGCCAAGCTCCATTTTTATTACCTTCATGCCTGTTACAAAGCCGTTTCTCGGGTCTCTTGCATCGTCGGGATTGTTAAAGCCGAGAATTTCCACAGGGTTGCGCAGCAGCTGGAAGTCAATTCCTTCCTCCTGTGCGTGTTCAACCTCTTCACGTCTTGCAGGTAATTCGTCCATGGAACGACGGTATACTATATAAACCTTTTCAGCACCCAGACGGAGAGCCGTTCTCGCCGCATCCATCGCAACGTTACCGCCGCCCACAACAGCAACCTTGCCGCCCTTCATAATGGGGGTTGTGCTGTCCTCTCTGTATGCCTTCATAAGATTACTTCTTGTTAAAAACTCGTTAGCCGAGTAAACACCCTTGAGTGATTCACCGGGAATGTTCATAAAGTTGGGCAGTCCTGCACCCGAGCCGATGAACACCGCTTCAAAGCCCATATCAAAAAGCTCGTCAACTGTAAGTGTTTTGCCGATAACTACGTTGGGTTCAACCGAAACGCCAAGCGCCTTTAAGGTGTCAACCTCCTTGGCAACTATTGCCTTTGGCAGACGGAACTCGGGAATACCGTAAACCAACACGCCGCCGGCTGTGTGGAAGGCTTCGTAAACTGTAACGTCATAACCCTTTTTGGCAAGGTCACCCGCACAGGTAAGTCCCGAGGGGCCCGAGCCTACAACTGCAACCTTGTGTCCGTTTGACTGTGGCTTTTCAGGTTTTTCTGTTGCATTCTGGTTGTGGTAGTCGGCAACAAAGCGTTCAAGTCTGCCGATTCCCACAGGTTCAAATTTAATACCCAGAGTACATTTGCTTTCGCACTGTGTTTCCTGGGGACAAACACGTCCGCAAACTGCGGGCAGTGAAGATGATTTTGTAATTTCCTTGTATGCACCCTCAAAGTCCTTGTTTTTAATAAGGGTGATAAAGTCAGGAATGTTTATATTTACGGGACAGCCTGCAACACAGGGCTGATTTTTACAGTTTAAGCATCTTTCTGCCTCACTTACCGCCATTTCCTCGGTGTAACCCAGAGCAACCTCGGAAAAGTTGCGGGCTCTCACCTCGGGCGCCTGTGTGGGCATTTCGTGCTTTTTAGGATTTATAGCCATTTTATTTTACCCCCTTAAACAGATTACAGCTTTTCTCGTATGCGTGGCGCTCAAAGTCAGCATACATTCTGCCTCTTGACATTGCTTCGTCAAAATCTATTTCGTAGGCATTGAATTCAGGTCCGTCAACGCAGGCAAACTTTGTTATCTTTTCACCGTCGCGGTTTAAGGTAAGTCTGCAACCGCCGCACATGCCTGTTCCGTCAATCATAATGGGGTTCATAGACGCTGTTACAGGCACGCCGAAGGGCTTTGCCGTAAGTGTTACAAACTTCATCATAATAAGGGGACCTATTGTGATTATCATATCAAACTGCTCGCCCGCTTCAAGCATTTCTTTAAGCGGTACTGTTACGTTGCCGTGACGTCCGTAGGAGCCGTCATCGGTCATAAGAATCATTTTGTCCGAGCAAGCCTTGAATTCATCTTCCAATATAACAAGGTTTTTGTCACGGAAGCCTACAATGCTTGTAACCTCCGCACCAAGACGGTGAAATTCCTGTGCAACAGGCATTGCAATGGCACAGCCAACGCCGCCGCCAACGATACACACCTTTTTAATACCCTCGGTATGTGTAGCTCTGCCCAAAGGACCTACAAAGTCCTGTATATACTCACCGCTTTGTTTATTGTTAAGTGCGGCTGTTGTGCCGCCCACAATCTGGAATATTATTTTAACTGTTCCCTCCTCGGGGTTTGTTCCCGCAACAGTCAGGGGAATGCGTTCTCCCTCCTCATCAACGCGGAGAATTATAAACTGTCCCGGCTTTGCTTTTGCCGCAACCAGGGGTGCTTCAATCTCCATTTGTGTAACGGTTGGATTAAGCTCTTTTTTATGCACGATTTTGTACATAGCACGTCCACTTCTTTCTCGTTAATTTTTTATCAAAACTTCTAAACATACATAGATAGTATACCACATAATTATTACCTTGTAAATAGATTTAGGTAAGAAAATGATATTTTTTTAACAAGGGATGTAAAAAAGGTTCAGACCGCAAAAAGGCAATAAAAACACAAAACACAGGTGGTTTACAACTCGCAAAAAAATTATCTTATTTTGTTGAAAAATCTCATTCCATTCAATTTTTCTTTATTTCAGCGCCTTTTTGCTACGAACAAACTTCGCCCCCGATGTACCTTTGTACAATCGGGGGTTTATCCTTCGGCTCAGTTTGTCCGTTCTAAAGCCTTTTTTCCTATCCCCTCAAAAAACTCAGGAGGTGCAAAAAAATTTTACACCTCCCGAGTTGTGTCGCAACAAGTATCCCGATTTGGGATATTTTCATTATACCAATAAGGTATAATAGCCTTAACAACCAACGCTAAAGTCGGTTTTAGAATATAAATTTTGCCTCCCTCGTCGTTAAAATACTCGGAAATATTACCATATTCCCTACGTTTTTGCCTTGATGGCAACAAAATTTATTATTATAAAACTCCAAAGGACCTCAAATGGATGAATTTTTGAAGAGATTTTGGTGCGAAGGACGCAGGAAGGCTGCTCGCCTTTCAAGGACGACAAGCCAAAAGATGCCGAAAATTTACCATTTGAGGCATCTTCAGTGTTGATTGTTAAGGCTAATGTCAAGGTGATTTTTATGAAATTAAAAGAATTAAGACAAAAAAGAGGTCTTTCCCAACTCAAACTGGCAACAGAGCTGAATATGTCGCAAAACACAATAAGCAGATATGAAACAGGTGAACGTCAGGCAGGGTATAAAGAGCTTATCGCTCTCGCCGATTATTTTGACGTTTCAATTGATTATCTATTAGAAAGAACCGATAATCCGAAGGTTAACAGGTAACGTCTAGGAAGCCTTTACCCTCAATGACGGCAAATATCAGCTAAGTCAATTTGTCAAAAATATTTTTAAAAAATGTATTGCATTTATCAAAAAAATGTGTTATAATAGCAAAGCTGTAAGTAATTCAGCGTATATACGGCCCCTTGGTCAAGCGGTTAAGACATCGCCCTTTCACGGCGGTAACACGAGTTCGATTCTCGTAGGGGTCACCATTTTCGGGCCTTTAGCTCAGTTGGTTAGAGCAACCGGCTCATAACCGGTCGGTCCGGGGTTCGAGTCCCTGAAGGCCCACCAACAAAAAAAGACACCATCCGGTGTCTTTTTTTGTTGCATACTGCACTGCAAAGGGACTCGAACCCTGAGAGGGCACGAGCCGTCAATAAAACGGTTGATAACCGTTTTTAGGCGAGTGGTGCGACGGCGGGTACCGAAATGCAAAGCATTTGGGTCGCCAAGCAAGGCAAATGCGAAGCATGTGCGTCGTCCCTGAAGGCCCACCAAAAATCGACATTCTTCGACAGAGGAATGTCGATTTTACTTATTACCTATTCACTCTTCACTATTCCCTAAAAGGACTTGTCGATTTTTGGAAAGTAATAAGTAATAGTGAAGAAGGAAGAAGTCAATATTGCTTTGCTAATGCAAAGCTTATTTTTATATGTCATCTAAACCATTTGCTTCTTTTGTTGCATACTGCACTGTAAAGGGACTCGAACCCCTTTTTTTAACTTTCATTTGACATCCACCTTCTGCATATGCTATACTATCCTGCAGAATAATCGATAATTTAAAAGGAGTACTGTTATGATACCTGCAATTATTCTTTTTGCCGTTACATACATATTAATGCTTATCTTCGGCAAATACCGTCCTTATATTGCAATCGCATCGGGACTTATATTTATTTTCACAGGTATGCTTCCTGTAAATGAAATATGGGGCTCACTTGACTGGAATGTAATACTTATGATAGCCGGCACAATGGGTCTTGTTGCCCTGTTTACCGAAAGCAGGATGCCCGCCCTTTTAGCCGATATGGTTATGGAAAAGGTGCCCAATGTAAAATGG
>JAZNUH010000150.1:0-22165 GCA_045592225.1 Clostridia bacterium
TATAAAAATATACATTTGTTTATCCTCGGGAACTTCGGTTTTTTCAAGATAGCAAATGTATTCATTTCCACGAGCGTCCGTAAGCAATAAATTTTCTTTTTTTATATCGCCAGAATAATCAAGCCCTAAACATCCCAGTAAGTCGAAAAACGGAAGCATACAGGAAAGTGCAGGGGCTGGCACAGAATTACAAAACGGTTGGTCACTTGTGGTGTCCTCAAAATACCACACTGGATTCTTTTCAAAAACAACCTGCTTATTTTCAATATAAAACGTATATTGATCCGCCTCATTCGCTGTGCTTACTATTGGGCAAATCAATATTGCGATACAAAGTATCATCGCTGTAAGTCTTTTCATATTTTTTCCCTCCTCTAATATAAGTATTCTGTATAACCCCAGGGGAATACCCCTGAGCTAGTGCCATTTAGGGATGTACCTTTTTTGGCTCATTTTCTCCGCTTTGGCTATAGCTTCGCGATGTTCTGCTCATTCTACTATCTCTTATGCCGAGGATACCATATCTCTTTTTAGTTGTCAATTAATTGTGCCAAAAAATGTACGTCCCCAATTGGCCTTTCGAACCGTCACTGTCACGTCAGCTTGTCAAGACAACAGAACCGTCCCCTTGTCTTTCTTAATTGGCTCCCAATTAGCTAAAACATAGACGCATCTTTTGTTACACGGACATCTATTAACTTTCCTTCTTCGTTAAATGTCCAATAACAACTCACATATCGTTCAAGAAATGCATATATGTCAAATTGGGGGTGAAAGTTATACTTACCTATAAACGCATGCATGGTCTTGTCTCCCTGATAGGTAATTTTATAATCATCATATTCTATGTTTGACCATGTACTACTGGCATTTCGATATTCCTTAATCACCTTTATAGCATCGCTCACACTTGTACCTATAGGCGTCTGTGCAAGAATATCATTCTTTATTTCTTCCTCAGACCTAACTAAAGGATTTTGAGCTAGTGCAAAAAATGCTAAGAAAACTCCCATAATAATAGCTGTCAATAAAAAAAGCAGGTATCTCTTTTTCATATTTCTCCATCTCCTTTTAAGGTAAAAACATCCATCTTGGCATAAGGACATTCCACCCCGGGAATAATCCAGTGCCAAAAAATGTACGTCCCCAATTGGCTTCCTTTTCAAAAACCACTGACGACTTTGACAACATATACCTCCACAAGTCTGCATTCTTTATCAAAAACCCAATAACACTCCACATATTTATCAGCAAATGCATATATATTAAGCATCGGATGAAATGTATATCTCCCTATGATTCCCTTGAAATATTTTTCTCCTCGTTCTGATTTTTCTGTTATATTTTCCCCTAAATACGTATATTCAGGGATCCCTGATTGCATATGGCATTCAATTATACGCCAATTTTCTTGTTGATCTATTGTTTTTATTGTATCAAACATAGCAGTCCCCAACGGAGTGACTTTCAAAACATCTTCTCTAATTTTATCCGGAGCTTTTACCAACGGGTTTATTGATAAAATAAACAAAATACCAGCAATTAACACAATTATCATAAATATCAAGTACATTGTTTTTCTCATATTTATACCCTCCCTATGCTACAAACATCCATTTAGGCATAATTTGCCATTTAGGGACGTACCTTTTTATACACAAAAGGACGCCATATGGCGTCCTTCAAATCAAAATTGCAGACAGATATTGCCCCCGGGCAATCCCTTTTGCCCGAAACTGTTGTCTTTATACATATAGTGCACATTAGCTGTCTTTTTCACGGAAAATTCCTCCAGTGTTTTTATTAATTTTAATATATCACAGAGCATATATTTTGTCAATAGAGTATTATTTTTAAAATATATATAAAAAACTTTACATATATTTAAAGAAAATTACAATAAGGTATTGAAAAATTCATCAGTATGTGATAAATTAAACTGAAAAGAAGGAGGTGCTTAAAAATGGCTTATATTATTAGTGATGAATGCATCAGCTGTGGTGCTTGTGCAGAGGCTTGTCCCGTATCCTGCATTTCTGAAGGAGATGCTAAATACGTTATCAATGCTGACGAATGCATCAGCTGCGGTTCTTGCGCAGAAGCTTGTCCTGTAGACGCTCCTGCTGAAGAATAAGCAAAACATTAAAACCGGAATGGTGTGGCCTGCGGGTCAGACTGCGAAATTTTGAATACTGATTTTTTGTAGTCTGACTGCCGGCCTTTAGCCGGCGTTATTTGTGGAAAAAAAGGTGGTGGCGCATATGCAGCTTAAATCCCATGAGCGCCTTGACGATTTGCAGATTAAGGGTTTGCAGATTATTCAGGACAAGAGGGGTTTTTGTTTTGGCGTTGATGCGGTACTTTTATCTGCATTCCCTGAAATAAAAAGGGGCGATAAGGTGCTGGACATGTGCACGGGCGGCGGAATTATACCTCTTTTGCTTTACGCAAAGTATGAGGCGGCAGAGATTTACGGCATTGAAATTCAGCCCGAGGTTGCCGATATGGCACAGCGCAGTGTTTTGCATAACGGCATTGAAAACATACATATAAAAGAAGGGGATTTAAAAAACGCGGTTTCAATATTCGGTACGGCGGTATTTGACCAGATAACCTGCAATCCGCCCTACATAAAAACCAAAAGCGGACTTATAAACCCCGGCGACAGCAAGGCAATAGCAAGGCACGAAATTATGTGCTCTCTTGATGATGTTATAAAAACTGCGGCATCACTACTTAAATTTGGCGGAAAATTATGCATGGTGCACCGTCCTGACAGACTTAGTGACGTGATTGCAACCATGAGAAAATATAAAATAGAGCCTAAAAGGCTGCGGACTGTGCATTCCCACCCGGGTGATGGTGCAAACCTTTTCCTTATAGAAGGGGCGCTGGGTGGCGGAACATTTTTAAAGGTAATGCCGCCGCTGTATATTTACGACAGCGAGGGGAATTACACAGACGAAACAGAGAGGATTTACAAAGGAATATGACAGGTAAGCTTTTTCTTTGCGCAACTCCCATAGGTAATCTATCGGATATGTCCGAAAGACTTATAAACACTCTTTCAGAGGTTGACCTTATTGCCGCGGAGGATACAAGACACACCCAGAAGCTGCTCAATCACCTGGGAATTTCAAAGCCCCAGATAAGTTATTTTGAGCACAACAGACGCGCAAAGGGTGAAATTATAATAAATGAACTTAAAAGCGGAAAAAATGTGGCACTTGTAAGTGACGCAGGCACTCCTGCAATAAGCGACCCGGGTGAGGAGCTTGTAGAGATGTGCGGACAAGAGGGGATAGAGGTAATACCCATTCCCGGTCCCTGTGCGGCTATAAGCGCTCTGATTGTTTCGGGTCTGCCTACAGGCAGATTTGTGTTTGAGGGATTTTTGCCCATGAACAAAAAGGGACGTGCAGACAGGCTTTCGGAAATAAAAAACGAAACAAGAACACTCATATTTTACGAGGCACCGCATAAGCTTTTAAATACACTTGCAGATTTTTTAAAGTATTTTGGTGACAGAAAAATAACCTTGTGCAGAGAGCTTACAAAGCTGCACGAGCAGACAATGAGAACCACCGTTTCGGCGGCGCATGAATACTACAGCGAAAATATGCCCAAGGGTGAGTTTGTGCTTGTGCTTGAGGGTGCTGCGGTCACAGAGGATGTAAATGAGTGGGAAAATACAAGCGTTTTTGAGCATTATGAAATGCACATAGCACGCGGCCTTTCGGACAAGGAGGCAATCAAGGCGGTTGCCGATGAACGAGGGGTTTCAAAAAGAGAAATATATTCACAAATTAAAATAGATAGGGAATGATGAAAATGAAAAAAACAGTAGTTGTAATGTTTGGCGGAAAATCCAGCGAGCATGATATTTCGCTCCGCTCGGTGGCATCTGTACTGCAGAGTATTGACTACGGAAAATACGACGTAATAAAGGTGGGTATAACCAAGGACGGACAATGGTTTGAAACCGACTCGGCTCCCGAAGAAATAAAAGCAGGGGAATGGAAGCGCGGCAGACGTGCGGTTATTTCTCCTGACCGTGCCGACCACGGCATTATATATGATGACGGTACAAGACAGAGAGTGGATGTTGTTATGCCTGTAATGCACGGTGCATACTGTGAGGACGGCTGTCTTCAGGGACTACTCGAAATGGCGGGAATTCCCTTTGTAGGCCCCTCTGTTTTGGCATCTGCCGTTGCTATGGACAAGGGCATGGCAAAGCTTGTTTTTGCATCCGAAAACATTCCCCAGGCTGACTGGGTGCTTGTTGACGGCAACAATGCAGAGTCGATAGCTAAAATTGAGGGTAAGTTTGACTACCCTGTATTTGTAAAGCCCTGTAATGCAGGCTCATCAATCGGTGTAAGCAAGGCGGCAAACAGAGAGGAGCTTGAAGCGGCACTTGTTCTGGCACGTGAGCACGACAAGAGAATTTTAGTAGAGGAATTTCTTACAGGCAGCGAGGTTGAGTGTGCGGTTTTGGGTAACGATGACCCCATTACCTCCTGCATAGGTGAAATTGCGCCCTCCAGCGAGTTTTATGATTTTGATGCTAAATATGTAAGCGGCACATCCGAACTGACAATCCCTGCGGTAATGGATGAAAAGCTTTCGCAGAAAATACAGGAATATGCAAAAAAGGCTTACAAGGCGCTTGGCTGTAAGGGTCTTTCACGTGTTGACTTTTTTGCAAACAAGCAGACCGGTGCAATTTATTTGAATGAAATAAACACTCTGCCCGGCTTTACAAGCATAAGCATGTACCCCAAGCTTTTTGAACATGAGGGTATACCCTGTACACAGCTTATTGACCGTCTTATAGAACTGGGTGAACAGAATGGATAACAGAAGCATTGGTGTGTTTGATTCGGGGCTCGGCGGACTTACCGCTGTGCGGGAGATTATGAAAACCCTGCCCGGAGAAAGCATTGTATATTTTGGTGACACGGCACGTGTGCCCTACGGTACCCGTTCGGAGGAAACCATTATAAATTATGTAAAGGATGATATAAAGCTCCTTTTAAAGCATAATGTAAAAATGATTGTATCTGCCTGCGGTACTGCAAGCTCGGTGGCTTTGCCTGTGATTGCAGACGATTATGACATACCCATTGTTGGCGTGGTGGAGTCTGCATCCCGTTGTGCGGCAAGAGAAAGCAAAAACGGTAAAATAGGTATAATAGGCACCGGCGGAACAATAAAATCGGGCAAATACGAAAAGAGAATAAAAGAGCTCCGCAGTGATGCAAAGGTTTTTGCAAAGGCGTGCCCCTTATTTGTGCCCCTTGTGGAAAACGGACATTCGGACACGAAGGTGGCAAGGCTTGTGGCGGAGGAATACCTTTTACCCCTTAAAGAGGAAGGGGTGGATACACTTGTACTTGGATGCACACATTACCCTTTGCTTAAAGGAGTAATAAGTGATATAATGGGTACAGACACCTATCTTGTTGACCCGGGTGCACAAACTGCACACTACATAAAAAATCTGCTGGAGGAGAGTAATTCTCTTGCAGAGGGAGAAGGCAGCTACAAGTTTATGGTCAGTGATTCGCCCGAGGAGTTTATACGTCTTGGCGGTGCGTTTTTAAGCAGAAACCTGGACTTTGAGGTTACAAAGGTGGAATTATAACGAGAGGATATGTTCTTTATGAAAGAGGCAATTATATCTATTACCGGAAGTGAAGAGGTTATAGGCGGCGAAGGCGAAAACGTTGAGCTGGTTACTTCGGGTAAGTATTATAAAAAAGGGGACAAGTATTATGTAACCTACCAGGAAACAGAGGTTACAGGCTTTGATGACCACACAACCACAACCCTTAAAATTGACGGTGACACGGTGGCTATGACCCGTTTTGGTCAGGTTAACACCCATATGGTGTTTAAAAGAGGGGAAAAGCACATGGGGCATTATGAAACACCCTTTGGCAGCTTTACCGTGGGCATAATTTCGGACGATGTACAGGTTGATGTTTCGGACAATGGCGGAGATATAAGCATTGATTATCTTCTGGAAATTGACAACAGCACCAAGGCAAAGCACAATCTGCGTTTAAATATTCGAGAAGCATAGAAAGAGAGGAAAAGAGTTTGAGTACCGTTTCAAAAACAGTAGATTATATTGACAGTAAAATAAGAGAGGCAATTGGCAAAGGCTTTCCCGAGGCGGAAATACCTGCCTTTACCATTGAAGTGCCCAAGGAAAAGGAGCACGGCGATTTCTCCACGAATGCGGCAATGCTTTTAACAAAGGCACTGCGCAGAGCTCCACGCGATATTGCGGGCGCAATAGTAGAAAATATTCCCACAGATGACCTTATAAACCGTGTTGAAATTGCAGGACCCGGCTTTATTAACTTTTATTTGAACCCTGCATTTATTTACGGCGCTCTGGCTGAAATTGAAGCAATGGGTGCAGACTACGGACGCACAGATTTTGGCGGCGGCAAAAAGGTTATGGTTGAGTTTGTAAGCGCAAACCCCACAGGACCTATGCATATGGGTAATGCAAGAGGTGGCGCAATAGGTGACTGCCTTGCCGCTGTGCTTGACAGAGCAGGCTATGACGTTACCCGCGAATTTTATGTAAACGATGCGGGCGCGCAAATTGAAAAGTTCGGCAACTCCCTGTATGCACGTTATGTTGAACAGCTTACAGGCGAATGTGATTTCCCCGAGGACGGATACCAGGGAGAGGACATAACAGAGCACGCTAAAAATTACATTGCCATACATGGGGACAAGCTTATGTCCATGTCTAAAGAGGATGCGAAAAAAGAGCTTGTAGGCTATGCAATGCCTCTTAACATTGACGGACTCAAGACAGGTCTTTCAAGATACAGAATAAACTATGACGTATGGTTCCACGAAAGTGAGCTTTACAAAAGCGGCGAGGTTGAGGAGACATTAAATCAGCTCCGCGAGAAGGGTCTTGCTTATGAAAAGGACGATGCACTCTGGTTTAAGAGCACAATGTTCGGTGCGGAAAAGGACGATGTTTTAATAAGAACAAACGGTATTCCTACATACTTTGCGGCAGATATTGCCTACCACAGAAACAAGTTTTTAACAAGAGGCTATGACAAGGTAATAAACGTATGGGGTGCTGACCACCACGGTCATATTGCGCGTATGAAGGGTGCAATGGAGGCATTTGGCATTGACCCTGAAAGACTTACAGTTATTACAATGCAGCTTGTACGCCTTATGGAAAACGGCGAAACAGTAAGAATGAGCAAGCGAACAGGTAAAATGATTACCCTGTCCGACCTGCTTGACGAAATTGGTATTTCGGCGGCAAGATTTTTCTTTAACCTGCGTGCGGCAGGAAGTCATTTTGATTTTGATTTGGGTCTTGCAGTTGAAAAATCAAATGACAACCCCGTATTTTATGTGCAGTATGCTCATGCACGTATATGCAGCATTCTCCGAATACTTGAGGAGGAGGGTATAAAGGCGCCTGCCTTTGCGGACATTAACCCCTCTCTGCTTTGCGACGAAAGAGAAATTGAGCTTATTAAAAAGCTTGCAGATTTGCCCGACGAAATACAGACGGCGGCAGAGCTTTACGAGCCTTCACGTCTTACAAGATATGTAATGGACACAGCGGCACTGTTCCACAGCTTTTACAATTCATGCCATGTAAAGTGCGAGGATGAAGCCCTCCGCAATGCAAGACTTAACCTTGTAAAGGCGACAAAAACAGTTATTGCAAATGTACTTGATATGCTGGGTGTAGATGCACCTGAAAAGATGTAAAACCAAAGGAAAGATAATATGAAGCTTAAAAGACTTACAGCACTTATACTTGTGTTTTTAATGCTTATGGGGGTCAGTGTACAGGCAAATGACCCGCTTAAGCCCTTGTATTTTGAATATGTAAACGAGCTTGCCGATTACATAATGAACGACTATTATTTCGGCGTGGACAGAAAAACACTTATGGATGCGGCGCTTAAAGAATCGCTCACAAATCCCGAAGGGGGAATAGATGCAGTAATCCAGGCTATGTTTGCAAGCCTTGATGAAAACAGCAGCTTTATTCCTGCAGAGTCGCTTGACGATTTTATGGGTCAGAGCGTTACAGGTACCTTTGTTGGTATTGGTGTAATGATTCTTGGCACAAACGGCAGAATAGTAGTTACCGAGCCTTTGGAGGGTTCACCTGCACAGGCGGCGGGTATACTGCCCAATGACATTATAGTGTCGGTGGACGGTGTAAGTCTTGACGGTAAAACTGTTACAGAAGCACGTGAGCTTATTTTAGGCGAAGAGGGTACACAGCTTGTACTGGGTGTTTTAAGAGGTGACAATCTGCTTGAAATTACGGTTACACGCGGTGAAATTCAGGACGAAACAGTTACATACGAGGTTATTGACGGCGTAGGCTACATAAATATTTCAAGATTCCCGTTAACCATCGTGGAAAAGGTGCGCGAGGCACTTAACTTTTTTGACGGACAGGGAATTACAAAAATAATAATCGACCTTCGCGGCAACCCCGGCGGTGAAATTAATGCGGCCTTGGGTCTTTGTTCTATGTTTGTGCCCAAGGGTGTTGTGGCAAGACAGGTATACAAAAACCAACCCGATGTGCTGATGTACTCCGACCTTGAAGAAACAAAATACGAGCTTGCGGTGCTTATAAACGAAGGCTCTGCATCGGCATCCGAGCTTTTTGCGGGCGCGGTTGACGATACCGATGCCGGTGTGATTATTGGAAAAACAAGCTACGGCAAGGGAACAATGCAGAGAGTACGCGGTCTTATTACAGGCGGTGCGGTGCGTATGACGGTGGGTGAATACAAAACAGCCGGCGGACGCAGTGTACACGGTGTAGGCATAAAGCCTGACATTGAGGTGGACAATGTAAAATTTATTCCTGATACATCTTATTTTAAGGAAATAGATTTTTATAACGAATATAAGAACGGCTCAGAGGGTGATGGCGTTACGGCAATAGAGCAGCGCCTTAATTTCCTCGGATATTTTGAAAACGAGCCCGACGCAATATATGACAGCGAAACTGTAAATGCAGTAACCACATATCAGGCATACAGAGGTCTTAAGGTGACAGGTGTATGCGATATATACACGCTGATTGATTTAAACAATATTGATTATCAGCAGGAGCAGGTAATGGACCTTCAGCTTGAAACAGCTGTGGATTACCTGCTTGGGAAGGATGCACAATGAGAAAACAGGTAAATGCCGGCGGTATTTTAATAGGCGGTGATGCACCGGTCAGCATACAGTCAATGACCTCTACCGATACAAGGGATGTAGCAAAAACCCTTGAGCAGATTGGCAGACTTTATGCGGCAGGGGCTGATATTGTGCGCCTTGCAGTAGCCGATATGAAGGCGGCTGAAGCTTTTTGTGAGATTAAAAAGGCTGCACCCGTACCTCTTGTTACCGACATTCATTTTGACTATAAAATTGCGCTTGAGTGCATAAAGGGCGGTGCCGACAAGGTACGTATAAACCCCGGCAACATTGGTGACAAGGAGAGAGTGCGCGCAGTTGCACAGGCGGCAGGCGCGGCAGGTATTCCTATACGCATAGGGGTTAATATGGGCTCTGCCGAAGCACAGTTTGTTGAAAAATACGGTCTTACTCCCCGGGCAATGGTTGAAAGTGCAAAATACCACGCAGGCCTTTTAGAGCAGGAAGGCTTTACCGATATTGTAATAAGCCTTAAGGCATCGGACGTTAAAAAAACGGTTGAGGCTTACCGCATTATGGCGGATGAGTGCAATTATCCCCTGCACGTTGGTGTAACCGAGGCGGGTACTGTTTACGGCGGAATTATAAAATCGGCGGCGGGAATAGGCAGCCTGCTTCTTGACGGAATTGGTGATACCATAAGGGTTTCACTATCTGCCGACCCTGTGGAGGAAATAAAGGCGGCAAAGCATTTACTTTCTGCAGTGGGGCTTAGAAAAATGCCTCAGCTTATTTCCTGTCCCACCTGTGGCAGATGCAGAATTAATCTGTTCCCCATAGCCGAGGCGGTGGAGAAAAAGCTTGAAAGTGTTAAGGTGCCCATAAAGGTTGCGGTAATGGGCTGCGCGGTAAACGGACCCGGAGAGGCAAGAGAAGCAGATGTTGGTATTGCCGGCGGGGACAAAAAAGCCGTTTTATTTAAAAAGGGAGAAATAATAAAAAGTATACCTGAAGATGAAATTCTGAATGTACTTTTTTCGGAAATAGATAATTTAACAGGAGAAAACTAATGGAAAAACCTATTTTACAGGTGTTTGATAAAGCAGAAATTCCTTCCGCTATGGAGGGAGTTTTGATATGTTCGGCAAAAGTTGACAGTGAAAACAGAATTTTAAGGGCATCCTTTAAATTTCCTGAAATTGTGCCCTTCAGCATTTGGTCGGACTTTAAAAAAACTGTTTTGAGAAACTACAAATTAAGTCAGTTCAAAACAAAAATTGAATTTGAAAAAGCAGAAATAACCCCTGAATTTCTGGCGATATTCAAGGACTACCTTATATCGGCAGCAGGGGAGAACAATCCCATTATGTCATATGTTTTTGAAGGCAGTGAATGGGAGACAGACGGTGAACGCATAAGCATAACCTTAAAGCACGGCAGCACCGAAATTCTGGAAGAGAAAAAGTCGGCAGCGGTTATGGAAAAGGCGATTTTTTCGGCAACAGGCACAAGCGCGGAAATTGTGTTTGTTGACAAGCCTGAAGCACCGCCCATGCCCGACCTTTCAAAGGTTGTAATACCTGCTAAAAAGGAACAGGCGCAAAGTGCGAGCGCTCCCGAGAGTGAAATAATTTTAGGTAAAAAGATTACAGGTGAGCCTATGCCCATGTCAGAGATTACCGAAAATACGGGTCTTTGCACCATAGAGGGCGAAATTTTCTCTGTAAATGACAGGGAAATGCCCCAGGGCAAATATCTTGTGCTGTTTTCCATCACCGACCTTACAAGCTCGGTTACCTGTAAAATGTTCTTAACTGCCGAAAAATACGAACAGGTAAAGGGCAGGCTTAAGGGTAAATACTGCACAGTTTACGGTGATGCGGCTTTTGACAAGTACGAGCAGGAGCTTACAATATCGGTAAAGAGTATAAACGAGGCTAAAAAAGAGGTAAAGTGCGACAATGCGCCCAAAAAGAGGGTAGAGCTTCATTTGCACACAAAAATGAGTGCTATGGACGGTGTTACAAGCACAAAGGATTACATAGCAAGGGCGGCACACTACGGTCACAAGGCAATTGCGGTTACCGACCACGGCTGTGTATATGCTTTCCCCGAAGCCTTTAAGGCCAAAAAGGATGATATGAAAATCATTTACGGAATAGAAGCTTATTTTGTAAATGACTGCGACAATCTTATTTATTCGGGCGCAAACCGGGCACTTGATGATGAAATAGTTATATTTGACACAGAAACCACCGGTATAAGTGCCAAAAATGGCGGTCTTACCGAAATTGGTGCGGTGGTTGTTAAAAACGGCGAAATTACAGAGAGATTTTCTACATTTGTAAATCCCGGGGTACACATCCCCGAAAAGATAACAGAAATAACGGGCATTGATGATTCAATGGTTGCAGATGCACCCACACCTGCCGAGGCGGTGAGCGCCTTTATTGACTTTTGCGCAGGCAGACCTGTGGCGGCACACAATGCCATATTTGATATGGGCTTTATAAGAGAAACGGTTATAAAAGAAGGTCTTTCCTTCAGTCCCGGTTGTCTTGACACTCTGCCTCTTTGCAGAGCACTTTTGCCCGACCAGAAAAAGCACGGCCTTGAGGCTATGGCTAAATATTTCAGCGTTACTAACCCCTCCCACCATCGCGCGGTAAACGATGCCGAGGTGCTTGCAGGAATTTGGATAGCCTGTATTCCTCTGCTTCGCGAAAAGGGGATAGAGGGTTTTGGAGATATAAACGTAAAGCTTTCAACAAAGGGTTCATACAAAAGCAAGCCTTCATACCATGCGGTAATTCTTGTTAAAAATCAGAAGGGACTTCGAAATCTTTACGAGCTTATAAGTCTTTCAAACTTAAATTACTTCCACAAGACACCCCGCATGCCCAAAAGCGAAATTTTAAAGCGCAGAGAGGGTCTTATCATAAGTCCTGCCTGCGAGGCGGGTGAGCTTTTCCGCGCAATTGTATCGGGTGCGGAGCAGTCGGTAATTGACGATATTTGCGAATTTTACGATTATTTTGAAATACAGCCAATCGGCAACAACCGTTTTATGATTGATGCCGGCTCGGCAAGGGACGAGGAGCAGCTCCGCGATTACAACAGGGAGATTGTGCGCCTTGGGGAAAAACACGGCAAGCCTGTTTGTGCGACAGGTGACGTGCATTTCCTTGACCCCCACGACGAGGTGTTCCGCCGCATTATAATGGCGAGCAAAGGCTTTAAGGATGCCGATGACCAGGCACCCCTTTACTACAGAACAACCGATGAAATGCTTGAGGAATTCGGTTATTTGGGTGACGAGAAGGCGAGAGAGGTTGTAATAGAAAATACCAACCTTATTGCCGATATGATAGAGGAGGTACGTCCCACACCCAAGGGAATGTTTGCTCCCGAAATTGAGGGCGCGGTGGAGGATATTGAAAATATGAGCCGTACACGTGCGGCAGAAATTTACGGTACACCCCTGCCTTCCATTGTAGAAACACGAATGAACCGCGAACTTAAAAGTATTATAGGCAACGGCTTTGCGGTTATGTACATAATTGCTCAAAAGCTTGTTAAAAAGTCAAACGATGACGGATATATGGTTGGTTCCCGAGGCAGTGTTGGCTCGTCCTTTGTTGCATTTCTTACCAATATTACCGAGGTTAACCCCCTGCCGCCCCATTACGTTTGCAAAAAGTGCAAGTATTCCGAATTTATTGAGGACGGAAGTGTGGGCTCGGGAACCGATATGCAGGACAAAATTTGTCCCGAATGCGGTGAAAAGCTTTACAAGGACGGACACGATATACCCTTTGAAACCTTCCTCGGCTTTGACGGTGACAAGGCACCTGATATTGACCTTAATTTCTCGGGTGATTATCAGGCAGTGGCGCACAAATACACGGAAGAGCTGTTTGGCGAGGGTCACACCTTCCGCGCGGGTACTATTGCCGGCGTGGCAGAGAAAACCGCTTTCGGTTATGTACGCAGTTATTTTGAAGAGCGCGGCGGTATGCCGGGCAAGGCGGAAACCGAAAGACTTACCAAGGGCTGTACCGAGGTAAGACGTACAACAGGTCAGCACCCGGGCGGTATTATAGTTGTACCAAAGGACAATGACATACACGAATTTACACCTGTTCAGCACCCTGCCGACAAGAGCGGTGTTGACGTTATAACAACCCACTTTGAATATCACTCCATTGACCAGAACCTTTTGAAGCTGGATATTCTGGGTCACGACGACCCGACAGTAATAAGAATGCTGGAGGATTTAACAGGGGTTAACGCAAGAGAAATTCCTCTTGACGATAAAAAGACAATGAGCCTGTTTTTAAACATCGATGCGCTTGATGTAAAATCGGGCGATATACGCAGTAAGGTTGGTACTTACGGTGTACCCGAATTTGGTACAAAGTTTGTTCGCCAGATGCTGCTTGACACAAAGCCCACTACTATGAGTGAGCTTATACGAATAAGCGGACTTTCCCACGGTACTGACGTTTGGCTGGGCAATGCACAGGAGCTTATACGAAGCGGCAAATGTAATCTTTCGGGTTGTATATGCACCCGTGACGATATTATGCTTTATCTTATATACAAGGGTGTTGAGGCAAAGCTTGCCTTTACCATTATGGAATCTGTCCGTAAGGGCAAGGGCTTAAAGCCCGAGTGGGAAGAGGCGATGCGCGCAAACGATGTGCCCGAGTGGTACATAGGCTCGTGCAAAAAAATTAAATATATGTTCCCCAAAGCCCATGCGGCGGCTTATGTAACCATGGCATTCCGTATTGCCTGGTTCAAGGTTTATTATCCCCTTGAATTTTACATGGCCTACTTTACTGTAAGAGCCGACGATTTTGACTATGAAATAATGGCAAAGGGACAGCGCCTTGCAGAAAAGAAAATACTCGAGTATGAGGGCAAGGGCAACGGTGCAAGTCAGAAGGAAAAGAACACTCTGCTCATTTTAGAGCTTTGTAACGAAATGTATTGCAGAGGTTTTGAGTTTTGCCCTATTGACATTTACAGGTCAGATGCGGTAAAATTTAAAAATCAGGACGGAAAGATACTGCCACCCTTAAACAGTATCCCCGGTCTTGGTGTGAATGCGGCAAAGAGTATTGTTGCCGCGCGTGAGGACGGCGAGTTTTTATCCAAGGAGGATTTATACTCACGTACCGGTGCTACAAAAACGGTTATTGAAACGCTGGAGAGAAACGGCTGCCTTGAAGGCATGCCCGACAGTAGTCAGGTGACAATGTTTTAATTTAAAATAAATTTTTGGAGGTAGAAAAAATGAGCAATTTAAAAGCAGGATTTGCACGCGTAAACATCAACCCCCCTATGGGAATTCCCATCAGAGGCTATTACAAGCCCCGTTTTGCTGAAGGCATTTTAGACGATATTGAAGTTGTTGCTTTAGCGCTTGAAAACGGAGATGTAAAAACACTGTTTATAACAGTTGACCATTGCGGTATTGAACAGGAGCTCTCAAGCAAGTTCAGAGATGCGGCAAGTGCGGCATCGGGCGTGCCTGCAGATAATATTTTCCTTTCTGCAACACATTCACACACAGCACCCGCGCTGGAGCTTGAGGCTGAAACAGAAATGGTAAAGGCTTACACAGAGTTTGTTACAACAAGAATTGCCGATGCGGCAAAATTTGCTGTAGATGATTTAAAGGATGCCAAAATGGGATACGGCAAGGGTAATGCACCCCGCATAGCTTTTATCCGCCGCTATGTTATGAAGGATGGCAGCATAAAGACAAACCCCGGTGTAAATAATCCCGATATTCTTCGTCCCATCGGTGACACAGACGAAAGCGTTAACGTAATCAGATTTGACAGAGAAGGCGCAGAAACAATTGTTTTTGTAAACTATGCAAACCATCCCGACGTTGTTGGCGGCAGCAAAATCTCTGCTGACTGGCCCGGACTTTTAAGACGTGATGTTGAAAAGTTTTTAGACAACACAAAATGTATCTTCTTAAACGGTGCGCAGGGCGATGTTAACCACGTAAACGTTCATCCCCAGCCCGGTGATTTAAACAATATGTTTATGGACTTTGACGATGTTTCCAGAGGCTACGCTCACGCAGAATACATAGCACGCGTTGTTATGGGCGGCGTACTGCAGGCATACGACAAGGTAAACTACATTGACAATGATGAACTTATAAGCAAGCACAGAATTATAAACGTGCCCTCCAACAGACCCGACCCCAAGGATATTCCCGAGGCACGTCGTATAAACGAGCTGCACGAGGCAGGCAAGGACGATGAAATTCCATTTGAAGGTATGATGCTTACAACAGTTGTTGCTGAAGCGGCAAGAATGCTCCGCCTTGAAAACGGTCCCGATGCATTTGATATGCGCCTTTCGGGTATAAAAATCGGACCTATCGCTGTTATAGGTATCCCCGGCGAACCCTTCTCGGGTATAGGTAACGGTCTTAAGGCAACAGAAGGCTTTGAAATGATTCTGCCCTGCTGTCTTACAAACGGTAGCCAGGGCTACTTCCCCATGCAGGACTCTTATGATGAGGGCGGCTACGAGGCAAGAAGCTCCAGATTTAAGGCAGGCGTTGCGGAATATATCGTGGCAGAAGGTAAGAAGCTGCTTGAAGAACTTAAATAATAGGTAATGCAATAAAAAAGTGCCGTGATGCGGCACTTTTTTGTTGCGTGCATATATATCGTATGATAAAATAGTAATATAAGCCAAAAGGAGGTTTTAATATGAAAAATAATATGTGTGTAAAGCTGTTTTCACTTATTCTTACGGTAATGCTGATGCTGACGGCAGCACCTGTTTTTGCGGATCAGGCTGTAAGTGTGTATCTTGACGGCGAAAAAATAGAATTTGATGTAGAGCCTGTTACCAAAGATGGCAGAACAATGGTGCCTGTAAGGGCAATATTTGAAGGTCTGGGCGCCAGTGTTATATGGGATGCCGAGCTGAATATGGTGACGGCGGTTAAGGGAAGAACCTTTGTATGTATTGTGATTGGTTCTCCGTTTATGGACACCGATACAAAGTCGGTTCGGCTTGATGTACCTGCTATGATAATAAACAGCAGAACACTTGTGCCTTTAAGGGCGGTGTCCGAGGCATTTGACTGTCAGGTAAGCTGGGACGAAGTAACTCGTACTGTAAATATAATATCGTCAGCTCTGCCTGTACAGGAAACAGTATACGCTGCAACAGCAGATGAACTTTTAAACGCCATCGGCAACAATAAAAAAATCATATTAACGGCGGAGTATTACGATTTGTCCGCAACCAATAGTGTGAACAATGAAAATGTAACAAAACAGCAGGGTTTTTTAGAAAACTCTCTTGGCAGCTATACCGTTACTAATGTTTCGAATATGTCTATAGAAGGCGCGGCAGAGATAGTTACAACCGATAAAATGGCAGATGTACTGGAATTTAAAAGCTGTGAAAATATTACCCTTTCGGGACTTTCTGTAGGTCATACAACAAGCTACGAGCAGTACCGCTGCGAGGGTGCGGTAATAAGGCTTTACAACTGCAAAAATATAAATATTAATAACTGTGAGTTATACGGATGCGGAGCCTTTGGTATTTATGCAGACGGTGTGGAAAAGTTAACAGTTTCGGGCGGAAAGATTTATGACTGCTCCTATACGGGAATATGGCTTACAGGCTATTCAGATGCAGTGGTAAACAAAACGGAATTTTGTGACAGTAACCACAATGACGGATTTATAAGAATTGACGATTCGAAAATAGTATGCAATGATTGTAACATACATAATATTACCACAAGCAGGGAGTTTATAGGTGTGCTGGACTGGGATACAGTTTCGGAAATTACACTTAATAACTGCGTGTTTACAGCCAACAATTTTATAAAAATGATGGGCGAAGCACAAGCCAGGGTTACATTTAACGGTTGCACCTTTGAAAACAACAACGGAGATATGATGACAGATAAGGTTGCATATAATAACTGCCGGTAGAGGGTCTGCGGGTTGCAGTTAAGAACGAAAGGAAAGGTTCTTTATGAAAAAATATGAATATACGTTTGATGCGGAAAAGCAAATTGTTATTGATGAGCTGATGTGCGGTGTGATTAAATCAGGTCATTCAGGATTTGTAAGGATTTTTGAAAAGGACGCCATTTACGGGAATGCATCAAAAAACAAGATTTGTTTATATCACGGAACTCCCTTTCGTAATTCGTTCAGACCTGTTTTTTCGGCAAAAATAATTGAAGGGGAACAAACAACAATTATAGGTAAATGGAGATTACCGGGGTATTTGAATGTGTTTATAGCACTATGGTATCTGATCTTGGCAGGAATGCTGATTATACCGTTAGTTGATGGTGCTCAGGGAAATATTCTGGCGCTGTATGCTACTGTAATTATCTTTGCTTTGTTTCCGGCGGCGCTTGTTGCCCTGTCATATCTGATAGAGAGAAAACAAATGGAAAAAGTTCTTGAGCACATAGAAAACGCGCAAAAAAGACTAATGAAAAGCATGTGATTATTTATTCTGATTTGACATGAACGTATGCGGATTGTCGAAATTTGGCGAAAAAAGAAAGGCGAGATTATTATGTTATTTAAGTTTGAATGTATAACTACAGACAAAGACTATTATGAATTTAACAAGTATCATACAACAGATTCTCCAGATGTTAAAAAAAGTGGACTTATAGGTAAGTTGTATGTACCTGTAATATTTTTGATTATATTTATCTATTACATAATTCGTGGAGATGATTGGTACTCACTATCTTTTACTTTGATTTTATTCACTATCGCGTCAATCATTTGGATGTTTTCCTTAAAGCCACTTTCTTTGTTTTTCTTAAAACTACATATAAAGTTTATGAAAAAGAATGGGAAATTGCCATATTCAAATTATTCGGTATTAGAATTCTATGATGATTATTTTGTAGAACAAACGGAGAATACAAAAACAGAGGTTCAATATGATGCTGTGTTTAAAATAAGAATTAACAATTCCAAGGCGATATATATTTATCAAAATGCTGTTTTGGCTTATATTATACCATTTGATGTTTTTGAGTCTAACACAGATAGAGAAAAGTTTATAGATTTTATATCTCAAAAGACCAATAAATAAGTGGCATCTAAATTATATAGTCCTTATAGCGTTGCTTTAGCAACGCATCGATATGAATTCTTGTAGAATTCTCGATATGTGCTTCGCACCCGATATGCCTGACGGCTCGATATGTTGCCTTGCGGCAACGAGAATGCATATCGATAGATTTTTTGTTCCTGACTTGACAAAAGTTGAATTTTGTCGATTGATGAGGAAAAATAGAGAATATTAAAGAATTTGGAGGGGTAATCCATGAGAGATACAGAACAAAAAGCAGCAGCAAAAAAGTTTGTTGAATATTGGTCGGGTAAGGGTTATGAGAAAGGCGAAAGCCAGCCCTTCTGGCTTGAATTACTAGGTAATGTGTTCGGAGTGGAGAATCCTGCTCATTACATAAAATTTGAAGAACAGGTCCACCTTGACCATACCAGCTTCATAGATGGGTTTATTCCTGCAACTCACGTGTTAATAGAGCAAAAGGGTACGGGTAAAGATTTGAGAAAAGCCATCAAGCAATCGGACGGTAGCCTGCTTACACCTTTTCAACAGGCACAGCGTTACTCTGCGGTGTTGCCTTATTCACAGCGTCCTCGTTGGATAGTTACATGTAACTTCGAGGAGTTCCTGATTTATGATATGGAAAAGCCTACGGGAGAGCCTGAAAGCATCCTGCTTAAAGATTTGGCAAAAGAGTATTATCGTTTGCAGTTCCTTGTAGATGCTGACGATGAGAATATCAAAAAGGAAATGGATATCTCCATACAAGCAGGAGACATTGTTGGCGTGCTATATGATGAACTTTTGAAACAGTACGAAAACCCAGAAAGCGAGGCAACACTAAAAAGTCTTAATATGCTTTGTGTCCGTCTTGTGTTCTGCCTATATGCAGAGGATGCAGGGATTTTTGGTGGACATAATAAATTTCATAATTATCTGAAGTCAACACCCGTTAAGTATTCAAGACAGGCTTTAATTGATTTGTTTAAGGTGCTTGATACCAAACCTGAAGAGAGAAGTAGATATTTCGATGACGCACTTCTCGACTTCCCGTATGTAAATGGCGGATTGTTTGCAGATGAAAATATAGAGATACCACAACTAAATGATAAAATCATAAATTTGCTTCTTGAGAAAGCAAGTGAGAATTTTGATTGGAGCGGTATCAGTCCTACTATCTTTGGCGCAGTATTTGAAAGCACGTTGAATCCTGAAACACGACGCAAGGGTGGTATGCACTATACATCCATTGAAAATATACACAAGGTAATTGACCCTTTGTTTTTAGATGAATTACGGGAAGAGCTTGACGCTATTCGGAATGTAAAGGTGGGTAAAGTTCGTGAGAATAAGATAGAAGCTTTCAGGGAAAAGCTGGCGAGCCTTACATTTTTAGACCCCGCCTGCGGAAGCGGTAACTTCCTGACAGAAACCTATATGTCATTAAGACGTCTGGAGAATGAGGCACTTGTTGAACTTACAGGCGGTCAGATGCTTCTTGATTTCGGTAATGTTATAAAGGTATCAATCGGACAGTTCTACGGCATAGAAATTAACGACTTTGCAGTTACGGTTGCAAAGACAGCCCTGTGGATAGCGGAAAGCCAGATGCTTAAAGAAACAGAAAGCATCGTAAATATGGACTTGGACTTCTTACCTCTTAAATCTTATGCAAACATTGTTGAAGGTAACGCGTTGCGCGTTGATTGGGAATCGGTTATACCGAAGCACGAACTTAACTATATTATGGGCAATCCACCGTTTGTAGGTGCCAGAATGATGTCGGATGACCAAAAACAAGATGTTCTTCGTCTGTTTGATGGCGTTAAAAATAATGGTAACCTTGATTATGTTGCTTGTTGGTATAAAAAAGCAGCTTCTATGATGTTGAATTCTTCTATTCATACGGCACTTGTTTCAACCAATTCCATCACGCAAGGTGAACAGGTAGCTATTCTTTGGAAAAATCTTTTTTCAGAAGGAATACATATAGATTTTGCACACCGTACATTTAGATGGGATAGTGAAGCAAATATTAAAGCCCATGTACATTGTATAATTGTCGGCTTTAGTTATATGAACAACAGAAAAGAACGTGCAATTTATGATTCAGACCAGAAGCGTCTCGTAAAAAATATTAACGGATACTTATTAGACGCAGAAAATGTTTTCATAGAAAATCGGAACAAGCCTTTATCGAGTGTTCCTGAAATAAAGATGGGAAATCAACCAATCGATGATGGACAATATCTCTTCGATGAAAATGAAATGTTAGAATTTGTAAAAAAAGAGCCAGATTCTCAAAGATGGTTTCGTGAATGGTATGGCGCACAGGAATTTATTAATCAGAAACCTCGATATTGTTTGTGGTTGGGAGAATGCTCTCCTAAGGAATTACGTCAAATGCCTTTGTGCTTAGAACGTGTTGATATGGTAAGAAAATCGCGGCTTGCAAGTAAAAGAGCTTCTACATTAAAATTGGCTGATACTCCTACACGCTTTCAGACGGAGAATATGCCGACAGATAATTATATAGTTATTCCAGAGGTATCATCAGAAAAGAGAAAATATATTCCAATAGGTTTTATGAATCCTGCGGTTCTCTGCAGTAACAAATTGCGATTGATGCCATCTGCTACAATGTATCATTTTGGAGTTCTCACATCAAATGTTCATATGGCTTGGATGAGAGCTGTTGCTGGTAGACTTGAAATGAGATATGATTATTCTATAAAGATAGTTTATAACAACTTCCCGTGGCCGACGCCGACGGTGGAGCAGCAGACTAAGATAGAAAAGACAGCACAGGCAATACTTGATGCAAGAGCATTATATCCCGATTGCTCTCTTGCTGACCTGTATGACGAACTCACTATGCCTCCCGAACTGCGTAAAGCACATCAGGAGAATGACCGAGCGGTAATGCAGGCTTACGGATTCGACATTAAGACAACAACTGAAAGCATCTGCGTAGCGGAGCTTATGAAAATGTATCAGAAATTAACAAAGGATTAAGATATTTTATGTTTCGTATAGAAGATATAAGGGATAGCAATGATTTTATTGTTTTCTTCAAAATCATTGAGAAAGAGTATGTTAATAACTTTTTAAAACACGGTCAAGTTTATTTTGGTTTATTAGAAGATTATAGAACAAAGGAAGCAAAAGGACAGCATAATATAGGCGATTCTTATGAGGCGAGTTTGACTCAAAAAGTTCAAATATACATAGGAGTTAATGATTTTGAATTTGAAGAAATTCATGGACATAAAACAGGAAACAATATAAGAATTAATGCAAATCAATGTGCTTTTTGTTGTTATGGTATTGGTTTAAAAAAGTTTGACAAAGAAAGCGAAACAAAATATATACATGAAATACCAGAATCTTTACTGACAGAATTGTGCAGAGATAAAGGTGGGGTAGAAAATTGTGCAATAATAATATTTGATGATGAATTTATACATCAAATATTGGATGCGCTGAAAGCAAAAAAACTATCTTATATGTCCAAAAGAGTGATGTATGATGATTATGATTATATTCCGCAATTTGATATACACTCAAAGGAGTACTCGTTAGAATGTTGTTTTCATAAAAGAAGCAACTATAAATATCAAAATGAATTTAGGATTGCGACACTCAACAAAGTCAATGAACCAATAAAAGACTTGTATGTTAATGTAGAACCTAATCAAATACAAGTGTTAGAATTAAAAAATGAATATGATTTCAGATGCGAGGTAAATATTAATGCTCATGAAATGGGGAAAATTTGTGGTGTAGAATTTGATGTTTCTTGTTTCTTGAGTAAAACAGAATAAACACATGTGAACATCCCAGAGCGTTCACTAGTGTCAAGTCCATACAATTT
>JAZNUH010000151.1:0-2359 GCA_045592225.1 Clostridia bacterium
CGGCAGCTGGAACAGCTACGGTACATTCGTTCCTTACTACATTACAATGACAAGCCAGGAAGCGGACAGAATGACCAAGCCTGCCATAGCAATTTTGCAGTGTGTATCCTTAGGTGACCTGGAGCATCCCAAGCCCTATCCTATAGAACTGCACTCCATGATTATTCAGTCCTACCTGTCAGGTGCAAAGGGCCACGGCTGGTATGCATGGGATCCTGATAACCCTGAAAAGGACAAACAGATTCAGGACGGTGAGTTCTGGGATACCTTCAACAACTTCTATCAGCTGGAATCCGAAATGCTCTACAAATACTATGTAAGCGAAGAACACGAAAACTTTAATGTTTATAAGCCCGGTAATGCAATTGAACAGACAGGTGACATCTGGTACGAAACATGGACAGACGGTGAAGTTTTATACGGTGTTGTTCAGAACAGACTTAACGAAGACAACGATGTTGACGTTTCTCTTACAAGCGCAAACGGTAAGGTTTCAATTACAGACTACGAGGTATCTGTAATTTATGACGGCGAGGGAGACCCCGTTCTTACAAAGGGCGAAGGTGCGTTTAATGTAGCACTTCAGCCTCACCAGGCAATTTCCTTCAAAGTAGTTCCTGAAAATGATGTTGATTTTTCAAAGCTCAGCGGTCTTGGTGATATGGACGGATATGACTGGGCAAGAGATGCAGTTAACTTCCTTTATGATAAGGGAATAGAAGAAAAGGGCGAAAGCCTTGTATTCAGACCCGGTGAACCCATAACAAGAGGTGAATTTGCAAAATACCTTATAAGAACACTTGACCTTAAGGTTTCAAAGACTGTTGCAAACTTTGCAGATGTTGATGCATCAGCAGATTACGCAAAGGAAGTTGCAATAGGAAGAACACTCAGCATACTTATGGGTGACGGTAAAAACTACAATCCTGATTCACCCATTACAAGACAGGAGCTTATGGCTATCTGCATAAGAGGTATGAAGTATAAAAAACCCATTGCAGCGCAGAGCACAGACCTTGGCAAGTACCCCGATGGCGACAAGGTTGCCTCCTGGGCAGTGGCAGATGTTGCTGCAATGCTTGAAATAGGCATTATCAAGGGTAACGAAACAGGAGAAATTAACCCCTTAGGCAACACAACAAGAGCCGAAGCGGCAGTTATTATGCAGCGTATTTTCAACTGGATTAATGCATAATTAACATATATTTTTAAAAAGAAAGGAAGGACAAAAAATGGCAAAACTCAGAATTTTTGCAATTGCATTGGTTGTTTTTATGATGATGAGCGTAACAACCTTTGCGGCAGCTCCCTTCTCTGATGTTGAAGGAGCAGATTGCGAAGAAGCGGTAACAGTACTTTACGCACTGGACCTGCTCGAAGGTAAAACAGACGATATGTTTGCACCCTATGTAAACATGACAAGAGGTGAACTGGCAACAGTAATTATGAGATTTATGAATCTCGAAAGAGAAGCCGGTTCAGGCGCAGTATTCACAGATGTACCCGATTACCACTGGGCAAGCGGAAACATTGAATCTGCTTACGGTATGGGCATCATTAAGGGTATGGGCGACGGTACATTTGCTCCCGATGCAAATGTAACCTTTGCACAGGCAATTAAAATGTTTGTTTGCGCACTGGGCTATGAAGTACACGCAGAAGCACAGGGCGGATACCCCAGCGGTTATATGTCCAAGGCAGCACAGCTCGGTATGCTTAAGGGCGTAACAGTAGCAGGCGCTGACACACCCATTACAAGAAGCGATATGGCTATCATTATGTACAATATGCTTGATATTGACCTTCTTGTTGAAACATCTTACGGCGCAGGTGCTTCGGGCGGATACGCAGAAGCAGAAGGCAAAACAATTATTTCCGAATACCGTGGAATTAAGATGGTAGAGGGTATGGTTACAGCTGATTATTACTCTGCTTTCAAAGCTTCAAACGGCAAGGTAGATAAAGGCGAAATTGCAATTGAAGGCGAAATTTTTGCAGAGGGCTATTCAAAGGCAAGCGAGCTTTTAGGCTACAAGGTAAAGGCTTACTACAAAGAAGTTGAAGAAACCGGTGCTAACGAAATCGTTTATGTTGCACCTGTTCAGGGAACAACATCCATTACAATCAGCGCAGCTGACATTGATGAAGAGGAAATTACCAAAACAAACATTAAATACACAGACGCTGAAGGTAAGACAAAGACATTTGCAGTAGATTCCGGTGCAACACTTCTTTTAAACGGTGTTGTTAAAGATGAATGGACAGCCGATGACCTTATGCCCGAAATGGGTACAGTAACAGCTATTGATAACAGAGGCGCAAACGATGTTATTTTAGTTGATGCATACACAAACTATGT
>JAZNUH010000152.1:0-13882 GCA_045592225.1 Clostridia bacterium
AAAAGCTGTTGAAGTACTTTATGCATTAGACCTTGTAGAAGGAAGAACAGAGGACATGTTTGCACCTCACGTAAATCTTACAAGAGCAGAACTTTCTACAATAATTATGCGCCTTATGGATCTTGAAAATCCCACAGGCACTGGCAATATTTTCGATGACGTGGCAGCTGACCACTGGGCATGCGGTAATATTGAAGCTGCTTATGGTATGGGAATCATAAAGGGTATGGGTGACGGTACATTCGCACCTGATACAGAGGTAACTTTTGCACAGTCGATAAAAATGTTTGTTTGCACATTAGGTTACGAGGTTCATGCAGAAGCTTCAGGCGGATATCCCAGCGGATATATGGCAAAAGCATCCCAGCTCGAGCTTCTTAAGGGAGTAACAGTTGCGGGTGCAGATGCTATTCTGACCAGAGCAGACATGGCTATGATTATTTACAATATGCTGGACGTAAATCTTCTGCAGGAAACATCCTTTGGTGCAGGTGCATCAGGTGGATACGCTGAAGCAGAAGGCAAAACACTTCTTTCTGAATACCGTGGTATATATGAGACAAAAGGTGTTGTTACAGCTGATTACTACACAGCTATAAAGACATCTGAAGCTAAGGTTGCAGAAGGAAGTGTTGCTATTGACGGCAAAGTTTATGCTGCAGGTAATACCGATGCAGCAAGTCTGCTCGGCTACAATGTAAAGGCATACTACACTATTGCTGACGCAACAGAAACAACTGAAATTCTGTATATTTCTGCAGTTTCCGGAGTAAACTCTGTTACAATCTCTGCAGCAGATATTGAAGAAGACAAAACAACAAAAACTAACATTGAATATAAAGCAGACGGAACAACAAAGAGATTTGCTGTTGACAGTGGTGCAACACTTGTTTTAAACGGTGTTGTTAAAGAAGAATGGACAGCGGAGGACTTAAAGCCTGAGTTGGGTACCGTTACAGCTATTGATAACAGAGGCGCAAATGATGTAATTATAGTTGAAGCATATACAAACTATGTTGTTAAGTCTGTTAACTCAACAAGCAAAACCATTCTCTTTAAAGAAGGCGAGCCCCTTGTTGTTGATAAGACAGATACATCCAAAAAGATTAACCTTATAAATGCAAATGGTGAAGCAATAGAAATCAGCGCGCTTTCCGAATGGAATATTCTCTCGGTTGCAAAGAGTGCTGACGGAAAAGTTATTAAAGCAGTAAAGAGTGATGCAACAGTTTCAGGTAAGGTTATTGAAAGTGACGCTGAAGAAGTTGTTATCGGAGATAAAGCATACAATGTTGACAATGCATTACCCAACGGTTCACTTGTTGCTCCTGTGCTTAATATGAATGCTGTATTCAGCCTTGACTTTATGGGTAATATCGCAGCTGTTGATACAGAAAGCGCAACAACATATAAGTACGGCTTCCTGGTTGGCGCAATAAACCAGAAGGGCATTGGTGGCAAAGGCCAGTTTAAAGTATTTACCGAAGACGGTGATATGATACTCTTTGATGCCGCTGATAAGGTAATCTTAAACGGAACAGCGTACGATGCATCAGAAGTAGTAGCAAACATTCCTTTGAAGACAGTATGGGGTACTCCCACGAACGGCTCGGGATCAAATGCAGACAAAAAGGTTTATCCTGTTAAAGGTGAATCAATTCGTCAGCTTATAAGATACGTTGCAAACGACGATAATACTCAGCTTAAAGAAATTGAAACAGCAGCAGACGTAACCGGCACTCCTATGGATTATGCAGGCGATGCAGGATTTAATATGGTAGTTGAACTTGCTGCAAACGCAGCTCCTATGACTCCTTCAAGTGTACTGCCTAACGGTTATATTGAAGAAAAGGTAAGTGCTAATGCGTCAACCGTATGGGATGGTCAGTATACATATCGTGAAGGCGGAATGAGCAACTTTGCAGGCAAGTATGCAGTTGATGCTAATACAAAGTTTTTCGTAATACCAGAAGAAGACAAACCTGACAGTGACTACTCACTCCGCGGCAAACCTGCTCACCATGATTTTTATCCTGGAGCTATGTTCTATGACCTTAACGAGGGTAATGTGATAAGCGCAATTGTCTGGGATAAGGGCGCAGCTGTTGCAATGGGTGGTGCATCAAGTACTCTCAAGGTAGTATATCCTGCATCTGCTGCTGATAAACGTGGTATGTTTGTCGGTGCCAGCAAGGCAATAGATGATGATGGCGAGGAAATTACAAAAATACGAGTACTCCATACTGATAAAACAGAAAAAACATTTGTTATCAGAGATAACTTTGCATTTGGTGCATGGATTACAAACACAAACCTTGAAACAGATACTGTATTAAAGAACAGACAGGCCTCGGGCAGCAAATATGCGGCACAGACAACACCGACAACATACTTATATGCTAATGAATTGAAGTATGGTGATATTATTAACTATACAACCGATATGACCGAAACATATATAGAAAGCGGTGCAGTGCTTATGCGTTCATCCACCCCCGGTATGTATGAGGCAGGATTTAACGAAAATAGGTTTATAAGTCTTTATGAGGATCTTTGGTACGCCGGCGGCGATCTTCTGGCATCAGGTACAGTAAGAACAGTAACACCCACAAGTATGGTACTTGACACACACTTTGCAAATGCAAATGGTACACCTGGTGCAGCTGTAACCAGAACAATGTCCAAGTCCACAACACCTATGGTTGTTGCTCTCAATGTTGAAGAAGGCACACATGAAGTTGTAACATACGACGATATTGTTGAAGGAGACACATACGCAATGGTATGGACAACTGTTTATCCGGAATTTTTCATAATCTACAGATAAGAACGAATATACCTCCTGCTATTATGCAGGAGGTATTTATTTTGCGTTAAGATAGGATGAATATCAATGTTGCGGAGTGGAAAATACATAATTTTGACACTTTTAATAGTAAGATTATCCCTTGATAAATATCAAAAAGAAGTGGTAGAATAAAAAACAAGCCAATACTTTTTTCATTTTGTCCTTTATGACAAAAAAGCAAGACGGAGCTAACTGCTCCGTTTTTGTTTTTTTGCCCCAAAATTGACTTTATAGATGTAATGTGGTATTATTAGCTAAAGGATAATAATGTTATTAAAGGAGAGAATGGATATGTACAGAATATACGTAGTATTTAAATGTGTTCCGGGCAAAAGAGAGGGATATATTGAAAAAATGAAATCGGAGGGTATTATTGATGCTGTAAGAGGCGAAGACGGATGCTACCGCTATGATTTTTACTATTCGGAAAAGGACGTTGACGAAATTCTTTTGATTGAGGAATGGGAAAGTAAAAAGCATCAGCAAATACATCTTACACAGCCACATATGGAAAAACTTCACGAGATTAAACCCGACTTTGTTCTGTCGGCAACTTTAGGCGAATTTGAGATTAAATAAATAACCGCTGAATTATTGCAAAAAACGGTATAATGTAGTATAATCTACAATCAAAGGATGGTGATGCAGGTGCTGGATATAATGGCAAAAATATTTTCCTTTGCATTTATTATCATAATATATATGTTTATTATTAAAATAATCCAGATGGTTTATCTGGATATAGATACAATGAGCAGAAAGAAATCAAACGAGGGTGTTGCAGGCACATATTTAAAGCTTTTAAACCTGCGACGTTCACTTGATTTTCCTGTTAATGAAAGTTATTCCGTATCGCGTGACGTAATAATCGGCAGAGAAAAAAGATGCGGTATATCAATCGACGACCCATTTATGTCGCAAAAGCATGCAGAAATAATAGTACGTGACGGCGTGTGCTATATAAGTGATCTGGGCAGCACAAACGGGACCTTTATAAACGGCAGCGAAATTTCGGATGAACCTATTGAACTGCTTGATGGAGATAAAGTGCAGATAGGTCAGCTTTCATTTATTTTTGTTTCAGATAAAGAGGAAGAAGGTGGCGGGGTTGAGTAAAATAAAACGACTTGCGCCGCTTATAATGATAATTATTGCGAATGTCATTGGCTTTGGCATTTTGTTTTTTACAGCCGAGGGAGTTGATGTACACAGTCTGTATTATTCTGTTGCGCTCTTGGGCGTGGTCCTTATTTCCTATTGTCTTATTGTGTTTTTCTCGCTGGGAGACGATTATCTGTTTTTGATAGTGTCTATGCTCCTTACCATAGGAATTATAATGCTTTTTCGCATTAATCCCGAGGTTGCGGTAAGACAGATTATATGGTTTTATGTTGGAATGGCGGGCTCTTATGTAGTATATTTTTTGTTCCGTTTTATAAAAAGCTGGGACAGGGCAGCGGTGCTTTATATTGCAGTATCAATTATGCTTTTCCTTATAACTCTTGTATTTGGCAGAGCAGAAGGTGGTGCAAAAAACTGGATAAGTGTTGGCAGTATAAGTGTTCAACCGTCGGAAATTATTAAAATTTTGTTTGTACTGGCGCTTGCCTCTATGTATACCGCACCATATATCGAGGATATAGATGGTAGCTTTTTGCAGCGTCATTTCAATGATGAAACAGGCAGACAGCTTATGATTATGGCTGTTGTATATGTCAATCTGGGCTTTCTTGTTCTGCAGCGTGAGTGGGGCTCGGCAGTTCTGTACTTCCTTATTTACTTTGTAATGCAGTATGTGTTTGGTACGAAAAAGAGAATATTGTGGTCTAATATCCTGCTTGCATGTCTGGGTGGTATAGGGGGATATATGACAATGAACCATATTCAGGAACGTGTTGCAATATGGAAAGACCCTTTTGCAGATGCAGGGGATATGGGTTACCAGATTGTTCAGTCTTTATATGCCATGGCATCCGGCGGATTTATGGGATCGGGTCTCGGACAGGGTAGCCCTGATCTTATACCGGTTGTAAAATCTGATTTTATTTTTTCAGCTATATATGAGGAATTTGGTATGCTTGGTGCAACGGCGGTGATTATGCTGTTTTTCCTGCTGGTATACAGGGGAATAAAAATATCCCTGCGTTGTACAAATACCTTTAACAAGGCACTTACATTGGGTTTAAGCCTTATGTTTGGTTTTCAGACATTTATTATCATAGGCGGTGTTACAAAATTCATTCCGATGACAGGAATAACCTTGCCTTTTATGAGTGCGGGAGGCAGTTCTCTTGCAGCATCCTTTATTGCACTTGCAATTTTGCAGGCGGTATCGGGTAGAAAGGAGGATTTGAGTGATGACATTTAATAAAAAAATCCTCCACGCGTTGATTTTAATGTCTGCACTTTTTCTGAGCCTGGTTGGTTACCTGACGTATTTTCAGATATTCAGGGGACCCGAGCTTGCAAATACAGGCAGTAATCCGCGAACATTCATAGAAGAAGATAAAATACAAAGAGGAGATATATACGACAGAAACGGTAAAAAGCTGGCGTATAGCGAAACAGACAGCGAGGGGCAGAAGAGAATATACCCTTATGGCTCTCTGTACTCGCATGTGATAGGTTACAGTAATCACACCTACGGCAGGTCAAATATAGAAAATCAGTTTAACGGGCAGCTTATGGGAACAGACTTTGTAAATTCAATTTTTGGGCTTAAGGATTACCTTTCAGGCGATACCAAGGAGGGTGCAGACCTTACCCTTACAATTGACCATAATCTGCAAAAAACGGCGTCGGACAGACTGGGCAACCGAAAGGGAGCAGTTGTTGCAATTGACCCTCAGACAGGTGAGGTGCTGGCATTGGTATCCAAGCCTACCTTTGACCCTTCAGTTGAAAATCTTAAGGAAAACTGGGAGGATATAATAAATGACGGGGACAGCCCGTTGCTTGCAAGGGCAACCTCCGGACTATATCCACCGGGTTCTTCCTTTAAAACCATAATTGCTGCCGCAGGAATTGATGACGGACTTGACGGCGTAACGTACGAGGATACAGGCAGTATAATAGTCGGAGGAATGGAGTTTTTCAACTACGGACAAAAGGTATACGGTGAAATGGATATAAACCGTGCCTTTGCTCTTTCGTGTAACACCTATTTTATTGATATGGCAGATAAGCTTGGCGAAGGAAAAATAAGAGACGCGGCTGAAAAATTTATGTTCAATACAGAAGTGGAATTTGATATTCCCCTTGCAACAAGCAGTGTGCTTACGGGTGATAACAGCAAAACCGAAATTGCGGCAACAGGAATGGGGCAGGGAGATACCCTTGCAACACCCTTCCAAATGGCACTTGTTGCCTGTGCTGCTGCAAATGACGGAACTATTATGAGACCATACATTGTACAAAGCGCCAAAGCATCAAACGGTGCGGTGACATACCGCACAGGTCAAAAGATTTTAGGGAGAGCAATGGATGCTGTAACCGCATCACAAATCAGCAGTATGATGAGTGACTGTGTTGAATACGGAACAGGTGTTGGCACCGCGGTATCAGGCGTGTCAATTTACGGCAAAACAGGTACGGCGGAAAACGCAGAGGGTAAAGACCACGCGTGGTTTATATGCTATGGTGAATATAATAATAAAAAAATTGCCGTTTGTGTTATGGTAGAGTATGCAGGTGTTACCGGTTCAGAGGCTTGTATACCTGTTGCAAACGAAATTATAAGACAATGGAAAAATAATATATGAGGTGAACAAAATGAGCATTATTAAAGACATAAACCTTAAAAACAGCGGTGAAGCAAAAATTGAATGGGTAAGAAGAAATATGCCCCTTCTTCGAAACATTGAAAAAGAGTTTATAGAAAAAAAGCCTCTTGACGGAGTTAAAATAACTATAAGCATTCACGTTGAGGCGAAAACTGCATATATGGCGAGAGTTCTTGCGGCAGGCGGAGCGCAGGTTACAGTAACAGGCTGCAATCCTCTTTCAACCCAGGATGATGTTGCAGCGGCACTTTGTGCAGGCGGACTTGAGGTGTTTGCAGTACACGGAGCAAGTGATAAGGAATATCAGTCGCACATTTATGCCGCACTTGATACAAAGCCTGATATTATTCTTGATGATGGCGGCGACCTGACAGAAGCACTCCACGGTGATAAACGTCATCTTGCTGATAACATCTGGGGCGGTTCGGAGGAAACAACAACAGGTGTTATGCGCCTTTATTCAAGACAGAAAAGCGGTAAGCTTTTGTTCCCTATGATTTCGGTAAACGATGCTGATTGTAAGCATCTTTTTGACAACAGATATGGTACAGGACAGTCAGTATGGGACGGAATTAACAGAACAACCAACCTGATTGTTGCAGGAAAAACCGTTGTAGTTGCCGGCTATGGCTGGTGCGGAAGAGGTTGTGCAATGCGTGCAAAGGGCATGGGCGCAAAGGTAATCGTATGCGAGGTTGACGAGGTAAAAGCAATTGAAGCGGTAATGGACGGATACGAAGTAATGCCTATGCGTGAAGCAGCGGCAAAGGGAGATTTCTTTGTTACTGTTACAGGCTGCAAGGATGTTATAACAGGTGCCCACTTCGCAAAAATGCGTGACGGTGCGGTTATGTGTAACGCCGGACACTTTGATGTTGAAATTTCTAAAACAGACCTTAACTCAATGGCAGACAGTGTAAGCGAGGTTAAGCCCTCCATTACAGAATACAAAATCGGAGATAAGCGCCTTTATCTTCTTGCAGAAGGCAGACTTGTAAACCTTGCGGCAGGTGACGGACATCCCGCAGAAATTATGGATATGAGCTTTGCACTGCAGACACTTACCATGGAATACATTGCAAAAAATCATACAAAGCTTAAAGCAGGCATATACGATGTACCTGCGGAAATTGACAAACGTGTGGCAGCTATGAAGCTGGCGGCTCACGGAATTAAAATTGATAAACTTACAAAGGAACAGAAAAAGTACATTAACTCATAACAGAAAGACAGGGCAAATGCCCTGTCTTTTAAACTACATTTTTATTTTGTCGTGGGTACAGCAGCCATTCCAGTAATATCCGTTTGAATGATAAAATAAAACTCGGGCGCCGGGGAAGAAGGGATTGGGAATTGGCAATAATATCTGTTTTACCTAAAACTGCACCATCAAGGCAAATAACAGCTTCCCCCAGCACCTGACCGACAGTAACAGGCGCATCGAGAGAGTCAGAGCATACACTGCTTATTTCGATTCTTGCCGCTTCATCATCGGTAAGTAACGCTGTTACGTCATCGGAGTAAACGGTAGAAACAAGAGGCTTTGTGCCGCCTGTAACAGGTATGTCTGAAAAAAGCTGATTTGCAGTTATAATAGATGTTCGTTTGTATGATGAAAATCCAAAATCAAACATTTTTATATGGTCGTTCCAGTCGTCGGGGGCACTCAACGTTACGGCAATAAGGTTAACGCCATTTCGTGAAGCGGAGGAAACAAGGGTTCGCCCGCTCTTTTTTGTGTAGCCTGTTTTGACACCGGTGCAACCATCGTACATATACAACAGCTTATTGTGGTTTGTAAAGTGCCTTCCTGATGAGTCGGTGTAATTTGATGTTGATACAACATCGGCGAATACAGGGCTTTTTAAGGCCTCACGGGTTATAAGTGCAAGTTCGTATGCGGTGGTGTGATGCCCGTCGGCATCCAGGCCGTTGGGGTTTTTAAAGGATGTGTTGTGGCAACCCAGCTTTTGGGCAGTTTGAGTCATTAGTTTGGAAAATTCGGCTACACTGCCTGAAATATGCTCGGCAATAGCAACAGCTGCATCGTTACCCGAGGGGAGCATAAGACCGTAAATCAAATCGCGCATACTAACCTGCTCGCCGGACGCAAGGTACATGGAACTGCCCTCCTGCGAGGCAGCAAATGAACTGACAGTAACAATTTCATCTGCCTTTGCGTGTTTAAGTGCCAAAAGTGCTGTCATTATTTTAGTCGTGCTCGCCGGTTTCATAAGCTTGTCACAGTTTTTTGAGTATAAAATACGTCCGCTGTCTGCATCAATTAAAACTGCTGACTGAGCGGTTAGGTCCATAGCAAAAATTTTAGTGGGTATACAACACAATATTAATATAATACAAACTATTCGTTTCAAAAAAAATCACCTGCCCGAATATATTTTATTTCGGACAGGTGAAGGTTATTACTCTTCTTCCTTTTTCTTTTTGCCTATAAATTCGCTGAGCTTATCAAGTGCGGTGGGGATGTAGTCAATCAGCTTGTCAGCAGGAGTTGTACCGCCACCAAGTGGGATGAGACGTACATTACCGCCCGATACAACTAAAAATCCCACAGGGTTAATGGAAACACCACCGCCGCTTCCTCCACCAAATGAAGGGTCAGGCTTTTTTGCAGTACCAAATTCACTGCCACCTGCACCAAAGCCAAAGCTTACTCGTGAAATGGGAATAATAACTGTACCGTCAGGAGTTTCTACAGCTTCGCCTACAATTGTATTAACATCAATCATAGCGCGTAAGTTCTGCATGGCAGTTGAAACCAGTTCAGAAATAGGGTTTGTTGACATATTGTCCTCCAATCTTCCGCTTAATCAGCGGACTTTAAAATAGGTAATATTTTAGTAAGTGTATTTAATGCGTATATTACTTTAAGGCTGAAAGAGCCTTTAAAATCAATGTATAAGCACTGTCTGTCAAAATCAGGCGTGACAGATACATGCTGCTTTTTTAAAATAAAATATCTGTCAATGGTACCAAGTATATTGTATATAAGTGCATAGCCGCTACCGGTTATTATGCCTGTAGATGCCGCATCGCCGGTGCCTATAAGTATATCCATTGAAAAGTTTGAAACACAAAATCTTTTTCTTAAAGAACGGAGCACGCCAAGCAATGCTTCAAAAAGCTTTTTTATATCTTCAAGACTTTTTTCGGGATTATCTTTCTCTGTTGCATCTTCGGTTTGTAATGAGTGTTTTTGCGGCTTTTGTGTGTCAAATATACTAAATTTTACAAACCAGAATGCGGCTGTTATTTTAGCTGCACATCCCTTTTCGTCCTTTCTTACTTCTGCATAAAGACGGATGGGGGATAGCAGTATAATAAGCAGGAAAAGAATTAATGCCGAAACAACATATATGGCTACATTCATAAAAATCTCCTCCTCCTTATTTTAATTAATTTGGGCAAAATTATTCTTTTGCAAATTCTTCGGGTTCAGGAAGGTCTGAAAGGGAAGAAAGACCAAAACAACGGAGGAATTCCTCGGTTGTAACGTACAAAATGGGTCTGCCGGGTGCTTCAAGCCTGCCTGCTTCATCAATATACCCGCGCTCTAAAAGTCTAGCAACAGAGTAGGAGCTGTCAACACCGCGTATAAGTTCAATTCTGCTCCTTGTAATAGGCTGGTTGTATGCAATGATAGAAAGTGTTTCAAGTGCAGAGGATGACAGTGCCTGCTGTCTGCGTGGCTCTGTAATAGTACGTATTACGTCATAGTAATCTTCCCTTGAACACATCTGATATGCGTGCTCAAGACGTATTATTTTAATACCGCGTTTGTCAGCATCATATTTTTGGGCAAGAGATGAAATGGCTTGTTCAGCTTTTTCCGGAGAAATTTCCAAAGCTGCCGCAATTTCATCGAGTGGTACCGCATCACCCGCACCAAAAAGTATTGCCTCAACCGCACATTCAATTTTTAAGTTGTTCATAAAAATCACCCTACAAGATAAATTTCATCATCCTGCTCGTGGGCAGAAACCTTGCCACGGCTTATAAGCTGAAGCAGAGCGAGGAAGGAAGCAATCAGCTCGTCTTTGTCACTCATACCTTCAAACAGTTCGGTAAAACGCATTTTACCTTTTCGATGTATGGCACCCAGAACATCTTTGAGCTTGTGTTCAACGGGTATACGCTCGCGGTGAACAATACCGGTAAATGCCTCTTTGGGAGGCGGAGTTTTCGCCATTTCTCTGCGAAGTATTTCGTAAAATGCACCTAAAAGCTTGTCCACAGGCATTTCCTTGTTGACAATAGGAGCCTTTTCAATTCCTTCGGGAGCTTTAAAGTAATTTTCAATAGTTGAAAACTGCGTGGTTTCAAGCAGCTTTGCCGCTTCTTTTATTTTCTTATACTCGGCAAGTCTTTCTGAAAGCTCTTCAGCAAGGTCAGGCTCGTCATCGGCAGGTGCCGGAAGCAGCATATTTGACTTTATAAGCATAAGATGTGCCGCCATTACCAGAAATTCGCTTGCAATTTCAATATCAAATCTTTGCATAAGGTCAATATATTCGAGATATTGTGCAGTAATTTCTGCAATTGGTATATTTTCTATATTAATTTTGTTTTTTTGTACCAGATGGAGCAATAAATCAAGAGGTCCTTCGAAAATCTGGAGTTTAAATTTAAGTTCATCACTCATACAAATACACCTGCAATGGCATTTATCATAATATTGATTCCGTCTATTACTTTGCCGACAAGAAAGTTAAGAGGTACATCAAGCACGCCTACAAAAAGGAGAAGCATAAGAATGGGAGCAACGTATCTCTCATACATCATAAGCTTATAGTAAGCACTGTTGGGCAGAACAACTGCAAGAATTTTTGAACCGTCAAGGGGCGGAACAGGGAACAGGTTGAATATGCCAAGACTTACATTGAGCACTATGGCTGTTTTTAAAAAAATCGCAATAAATTCAGCAAGGATGCTGGCTTCCGGGTCAAGACCCAACCCTGCACTTACAGCAAAAATTACTGAAAAAACAAGCGCAAGGAAAAAGTTTGACAAAGGACCTGCAAGACCCACAAGGCTCATACCCTGCTTTGAGTTTTTAAAGTACATGGGATTTACAGGTACAGGTCTTGCCCAACCAAAACCAAAAAGAAGCATACAAAGTGTACCGTACAGGTCAAAATGGGCAATAGGGTTCATGGTTAACCGACCATTGTTCTTTGCGGTGGGGTCACCTAACAGATATGCCGCATAGCCGTGGCACAGCTCATGTACTGATATGCTGATTAAAACAGCAGGTATTCTGAATAAAATTTCTTTTAAATCTAAGCCAAACAATTATTTATCTCCTATAAATCGTTTCTTAAAATATCCTGATATGTTTCTCGTTTAACCGAAAGCCTTGCCACACCGTCTTTAACCATAACAACAGCGGGGCGGGGAATACGGTTGTAGTTGCTGCTCATTGAGTAGTTGTAAGCACCTGTGGAAAGTACAGCTAAAAGCTCTCCGCTGTGAAGTCGGGGCATCATAATATCTTTTATAAGTATATCACCCGATTCACAGGATTTACCGCAAATTGTAATTTTTTCTTCAGGTGTCGCGCAGGGCCTTTCTGCGGAAAGAGCGGTATATTGTGCATCATACATAATAAAGCGGGGATTGTCAGCCATTCCGCCGTTGACCGAAACATATTTTCTTATACCCGGAATGTCCTTGATTGCGCCAACTGTATAAAGAGTAATACCTGCTTCGCCTACGATGGATCTGCCCGGCTCAAGCATAATAAAGGGCAGGTCGACACCTGTTTTTTCTGCTTCTGCAATAACCGCTTCTATAACATCTGCAGTATATTCTGTGTAAGGACGAGGCGTATCGTCCTTTGTATATCTTATGCCAAATCCGCCGCCTAAATCCAACTCGGTAAGAATAACTCCGTGTGCTTTTGCCTCAGCAATAAGGCCTATCATTTTCTGTGCCGCCAGACAGAAGGGGGCTGTGTCAAAAATCTGTGAGCCTATGTGGCAGTGAGCACCGGCAAGATTTACATTCGGCAGTGCCGCCGCTTTTATAATAACTTCCAAAGCTTCGCCTGTTTCAAGAGAAACACCAAATTTGGAATCGTTTTGCCCTGTCATTATAAATTCGTGGGTGTGTGCATCAATACCCGGCTTTACACGAACAAGTACCTTCTGTATTTTGCCCTGCTTACCGGCTTCCTTATCGATTCTTATAATTTCGTCAAGACCGTCTGCAACTATTCTGCCAACACCGGCAGAAACTGCATCGGCAATTTCGCTGTCATCCTTGTTGTTGCCATGCATGCACAGTTTTTCAGCAGGCACTCCCGCTGAAAGGGCAGTATAAAGCTCTCCGCCCGAAACCACATCAAGTCCCAGTCCCTCGCGGTCAGCAATACGGCACATATCCTTTGTGCAAAAAGCCTTGGATGCAAAGAAAACGAGACCCTTTCCGTTATATTTTTTATCTATAACATTTTTATATGCACGCATGTTAGCGATGATTGTATTTTCGTCCATTATGTAAAGGGGAGTACCAAATTCAGCGGCGAGCGAAGGTGTATCAGCTCCGCCTATTGTCAGATGTCCCTTTTCGTTTGTGTTAAGCGCATTTGATATAAACATTTTTTTCCTCCGTTTCTGTATTATTATATTATAATATAATGCATCAAAAAAGTCAAATATAATATAAAGTATATAATACTCCTGATTTAAACAGAAAAAGATAATACAAATTTTTTTCAAAAAAAAATTAAAAATAATATTGACAAACAACCTAAAACCTGTTATAATCTTCAAGGTCGGTTATGCGGGTGTATTTCAATGGTAGAATATCAGCCTTCCAAGCTGAATACGTGGGTTCGATTCCCATCACCCGCTCCACTAAAATTTGTATGCGCCTGTAGCTCAGCCGGATAGAGCAACTGCCTTCTAAGCAGTGGGTCAGGAGTTCGAGTCTCTTCAGGCGCGCCATATATGGTGGGTATAGCTCAGCTGGTTAGAGCGCCAGATTGTGGCTCTGGAGGTCATCGGTTCGAAACCGATTATCCACCCCAAACGTGTTGGATTCTAACACCATAGAATGATGGGCTGTAGCCAAGTCGGTAAGGCACCAGACTTTGACTCTGGCATTCGTTGGTTCGAGTCCAACCAGTCCAGCCATTTGACCCATTAGCTCAGTTGGCAGAGCACTTGACTTTTAATCAAGGTGTCCGGAGTTCGAATCTCCGATGGGTCACCAAAGCAGAAACCCTGTA
>JAZNUH010000153.1:0-8278 GCA_045592225.1 Clostridia bacterium
CAATGCCTGCAACCTCGTCAATCCATTGCATAAGCTGACCGCCGAAAAGTCTGCCATAGCCGTTTATATGGGGCGAGCGCACCATGTACGCCTGCTCGGTTTTGGAGTCTGTAACTTTTTTTATCATAATATTTCCTTTCAGTTGATGGGGGTGTATCTTTTTGTTGTGTTTCTTATAATAAGTTCGGGTTCTAAAATTATCTTCTTACATTCTGCATCCGGATTTTCTATTCGCTCTGCCATTAGCCTTGCAGCAGTTTCACCCATTTTGGTAACCTGCTGACATACAGTTGTAAGGCCGATTTTGCTCATCTTTGAAAAGCTTATATTATCAAAGCTTACCACAGAAAGCTCGTCAGGAATATTTATATTATGTTCAAAACAACCGTCGATAAATCCAAGTGCCATAAGGTCATTTGCAATAACAAGACCTGTGGGGCGGGAGGGGTTTTTGAAAAAGCTGTCGGCAAGCTCATAGCCTGTTTCCATTTTAAGGTCACCCGAGAAAAGGTCATTTTCATATAGGGGAACAGAGTGATTATCAAGAGCTTTTTTAAATCCTTCAAAGCGCTGACGTGATGCGGAAGAAAGTGCCTGACCGCCTACAAACCCGATGCGTCTGTGACCCTCTTCGATAAGATGCATGGCGGCAATATAACCGGCTTTGAAATTATCCATAAGCACACAGTCATAGTCTTGCCACTCAAGGGTACGGTTTACAAATACAACAGGCATATTAAGCTTTTCAAACTGATCACGCTTCATATCATTTTGTGCCGTAAAAAGAATAAGACCTGCAAGACAAAGCTCGCCCGCTGTACGTAGAAAATCGATTTCCTTTTCGGCATCGTATTCACTGTTAAAGAGCATAACAGTATAGCCGTAATTTTCAAGCTCCTTTTGTATGTAAAAGGTAAGGTCTGCGTAAAATGGGTTGCGAACATCACCGAAAACAAGACCTATTATATCCATCCTGCCACGGCTGAGGCTTCGGGCAAGGGTGCTGGGCTTGTAACCTATACTGTCAGCAAAGCTTATTATTTTATTACGAAGTTCGTCGCCTACGCCGGGTGCCCCGCTGAGTGCACGGGATACGGTTGCACGGGAAACTCCGAGCATTTTTGCAACATCACCTATATTGTATTTCTTATTTGAATCCACGTTAAACTCCTTGTTTTTTGAAAATTATATCATAGTTTGAACTTATACACAAGAGTTTTAATTTTTTCGTATGGGTTGACTTTTTGCACAAAATGTAGTACAATGTAACGTAACCGGTTTCGTAACCCGAAAGGAGACGGAGAAATGTATACAGGTGAACAGCTTTGGAAGTCATATATAAATGAAGAACTTATGCTTAAAGATATCGATGCCAAAAAGCAGATAAGAACATACAAAGACCTGCCGGACAGTATTTATCTTGCCTTTAGCGAAACGGCGCAGAAAAGCCCCGATAAGGTTGCGGTGACAGACGATGACGGGGTACAGTACACATACTGTCAGCTTGCTGAGAGGGTTTTTGCCATCTCGCACACTCTGCACTTTGACAAGGGCATAGAAGAGGGCGAACACGTAGGCATTATGATGTATAACAGCATAGACTTTTGTACGGTTTTTCTCGCTCTTAACAAGCTTGGGTGTGTGGTAGTACCATTGCCTACTAAATTTAAAAAGGACGAGATTACACAGCTTACAAAAAAAGCCGAGATTACAGCGGTTATAAGCCACGGGGATTTCACAGACTATTTTGATGGTTGTGACAAGGTAATATGCATAAGTGAATTTAAGGATATATGCGGCTGTGATGACACCCCCACTCGTAAAAATCCGGGTGCACTTGCACTTTTAATGTTTACATCTGGCACCACCTCTCAAAGCAAGGTGGTAACAATTACAAACTATAACATAACCCATGCGGTGGTAAGCTACTGTAAAACTCTCGGTATAACCGAGGAGGATAAGGCGATACTTCCTGTGCCCATTTACCTTGTAACAGGTCTTGTGGCAATTTTCGGACTTATGATGTACGCGGGGGGAAGTGTGTATTTAAATAAGTTTTTTGATGCGGAGAGAGTGCTTTCCGACATCGAAAAGTACGGCATAACCTTTTTTCATGCATCACCCACGGTATTTACCATGATACTGGAGAAGAAAGACAAATTTCCTGAACTGCCCACACTTAAAATGTTTGCATGTGGCAGCAGCAATATGCCGCCCGACAAAATAAAACAGTTGCATAACTGGCTGCCGGACAGCAGATTCCACACAGTATACGGCCTGACCGAAACCACATCACCGGGAACAATTTTTCCGGTAGATGCGTCTACAAGTGAATTTATAGGCTCATCCGGAATACCTGTTCCCGGGCTTGAATTTAAAATTGTTGACGATGAGGGGGAGGAATTGCCGGCAAAAGAAGAGGGGAGAGTGCTTGTCCGCGGCAGTAACATTACCACAGGCTACTACAAGCTTGACACGCCCGCCTACAAGGATGGCTGGCTTGATACAGGTGATATAGGCTATTTTAATGAGCAGGGATATATATACATAGTTGACCGCAGAAAAGATATGATAAACCGTGGCGGAGAAAAGATATGCAGTTTTGATGTGGAAAATGCTCTTACAGATATTGAGGGAATAACAGATTCGGCAGTGTTCGGTATACCCAATGATTTGTATGGTGAAGTGCCTGTAGCGGTAATAAAGACCGCAGAGGACTTTGATTTTGACGAAGAGCAGATACGTATACGGCTCAAGGGCAGAATGGCAAGCTATAAAATACCTGTAAAAATAAAGGTGGTGGATGAAATTCCTGTAACACTAAATATGAAAACAGATAAAAAGAAACTACGTCAGATGTTCAGTTAGGAGGTATATATATGAAAAAACCAATATTTATGACTGCTGATGAAGCGGCGGCACTGATAAAGGATAATACCACAGTTGCAACTGTGGGAATGACTCTTGTATCAGCCAGTGAAAGCATACTCAAGGCGATTGAAAAAAGCTTTCTTGAAACAGGAAGCCCCTCGGGACTTACCCTTGTGCATTCCTGCGGACAGAGCAATCGTGACAGGGGCATTCAGCATTTTGCTCACGAAAAAATGCTTTCAAAGATTATAGGCGGTCACTGGGGACTTCAGCCCAGAATGATGAAGCTTATAGCCGAAAATAAAATCAAGGCGTTCTGCATACCGCAGGGACAGTTTGCACAGCTTTACAGAAGCATGGCGGGCGGCGAGCCGGGAAAAATAACAAAGGTTGGTCTGGGTACATTTGTTGACCCCAGACTTGACGGCGGTAAAATGAACGAGATTACAAAGGATGAACCTAACATTTCCGAGGTTGTAACAATAGGCGGAGAGGAATATATGAGATACAAACCCATTCCGCTTGACTACTGTATTATCCGTGGTACGTATATTGATGAAAACGGTAATCTCAGCACAGATGAAGAAGCTATGAAGCTTGAGGTACTGTCGGCGGTACTTGCTTGCAAGAAATTTGGCGGCAAGGTAATTGCACAGGCTAAATACAAGGTTGCGGCAGGCACTATTCATTGTAAGCGTGTAGAGGTGCCGGGCATATTTATTGATGCAGCAGTAATCTGTGACAATCCTGAGGAGGACCACAGACAGACACATAGTTTTGCATTCAATCCTGCTTACTGCGGTGATATCAAGGTGCCGGTTGAAGCGGCGGAAATGTTACCCCTTTCGGTAAGAAAACTGATAGGAAGACGTGCTCTTACAGAGCTTCGTCAGGATGATGTGCTCAATGTTGGTACAGGCATTCCCAACGATGTTGTCGGACCCATTCTGGCAGAGGAAGAGGTACAGGACGATGTAACCGTTACCGTTGAATCAGGTATGTACGGCGGAATACCTATGGGAGGAATTGATTTTGGTATAGCAAAAAACACCTTTGCCATTATCCGCCACGATGACCAGTTTGACTATTACAACGGTGCAGGTGTTGATGTTACATATATGGGTGCCGGTGAGCTTGATCCTCAGGGGAATGTAAATGCTACAAGACTTGGTCCCAACCCCACGGGTGCAGGCGGATTTATTGACATTACAACCAATGCAAAGCATGTTGTATTCTGCTCCACCTTTACAGGAAAGGGTCTGGAATGCTCCTTTGAAGACGGCAAACTTCATATTATAAACGAGGGCAGCCTTATTAAATGTGTAAACAAGCTTCAGCAGGTTTCATATAACGGTGAGATTGCCCGTAAAAAGGGACAGAAGATGCACTATGTAACCGAGCGTGCAGTATTTGAGCTTTGCCCTGAGGGACTTACTCTTACAGAAATTGCACCCGGCATTGATTTACAGACACAGGTGCTTGATCTTATGGAATTTAAGCCCCTGATAAGTGAAAATCTTAAAACAATGGATTCGGCACTTTTCTCCGAAGGACCCTTCGGACTTAAAAAATATTTATAATACAGGGAGGAATTTAAAATGGGAAGACTTGATAACAAAGTGGCGATAGTAACAGGCGGCGGACGCGGTCTTGGAAAGGGCATAGCTTTAAAGCTTGCCGAAGAGGGTGCAAAGGTTGTAATTGCCGATATGGCAGCTGCAGATGATGTTGTTGCGGAAATTACTGCGGCAGGTGGAGTTGCATCTTCATTTTGTGTAAACGTAGCAAAACAGGAAGAGGTACAGGCACTTGTTAAGTTTGCAGTTGATACCTACGGTACACTTGATATTATGGTAAACAATGCAGGGATTAACAGAGACGGAATGCTCCACAAAATGTCTGTTGATAACTGGAATCTGGTAATAGATGTTGACCTGACAGGCACTTTTTACGGTACGCAGGAAGCTATAAAGATTATGAGAGATAAAGGCTATGGAAGAGTAATTAATATTTCGTCGGGCAGCTGGCTTGGTAACATCGGTCAGGCAAACTATGCGGCGGCAAAAGCAGGTGTTGTAGGTCTTACAAAGACAGCGGCAAGAGAAAATGCCAGAAAGGGTATTACCTGCAATGTTATCTGTCCCGGCTTTATTGAAACAGATATGACCTTAAAGCTTAAAGAGGTAAACGATGGAGCAGCATGGGACAGCATGGTTTCAAGAGTACCTATGGGTTATGCGGGCAAGCCCTCGGATGTTGGTAAGCTTGTTGCGTTTTTAGCATCCGATGATGCGGCATACATTACATCGGAAGTAATAAACTGCGGCGGCGGTATGATTGTTTAAAATTAGACTTGAAAGGTGGAGTAAAAATGAGTATAATAAAAGATGTTGTAATTGTAAGTGGCGTAAGACTGCCTGTAGCAAGCTTCGGAGGAAGCCTTAAGGACATTTCATCCATAGACATGGGTGCAATGGTAGTGGCAGAAGCAGTAAAGCGTGCAGGAATTGAGCCTTGTGTAGTTGATGAGGTTATAATTGGTCAGGTAGGTCAGATTGCTGAAAACGGATTTTTAGCAAGAGCCATAAGCCTTAAGGCGGGACTGCCTAAATCTACCACGGCCTATGCTGTAAACAGACAGTGCGGCTCGGGTCTGCAGGCTATTGCAGATGCGGTAATGGAAATACAGACAGGACAGGCTGACGTTGTTGTTGCCGGCGGTACAGAGAGCATCTCACAACTGCCCTATTACATAAAGGATGCACGCTGGGGTGCAAGAATGGGTCACAAAACCTTTGAGGACGGAGTAATTGATATTCTTACATGGCCCCTTGACGACAACCACAATGGTGTAACTGCTGAAAATGTTGCACGTGAATATAATGTAACACGCGAAGAGCAGGATGCTTTTGCGGTGGAAAGCCACAAGAGAGCTTGTGCTGCAGTAGCTTCGGGAATATTCAAGGACGAAATTTTGCCCGTTGAGCTTCGTGACAGAAAGGGTAATGTGACAATATTTGATACTGACGAGGGTCCCAGAGAAGGACAGAGCATGGAAAAGCTTGCTAAACTCAAGCCCTGCTTTGTGAAGGACGGTACAGTTACAGCGGCAAATTCTTCAAGCCTTAATGACGGTGCGGCGGCAGTTGTGCTTATGTCAAGAGAAAAGGCAGAAGAGCTGGGTATTACACCTAAAATGAAGGTTGAGGGCTATGCTCTTGCCGGCTTTGATGCAGAGCTTATGGGTTATGCACCCAAGTTTTCAAGCGAAAAACTGGCGGTAAAGCTGGGACTTGACCTTAAAGAAATTGATATGATAGAAATTAATGAAGCCTTTGCAAGTCAGTCGGTTGCGGTTGCACGTGATTTGGGTCTTGATATGAACAAGGTAAACATTTACGGCGGTGGCATTTCCATAGGTCATCCCATTGGTGCTACCGGCGCTATACTGACTGTAAAGGTTATGTATGAGCTTATGCGCTCAGACAAAAAAGACGCAATGATAAGTATGTGTATCGGTGGCGGACAGGGAATTTCAATGTATTTTACCAAGTGTTAAAGCCTATCTGCCTCCGTTATTGAAAGGAAGTAGATAAAATGACACTGAGAAAAGATGCAGAAAAAATTATAAATGAATCTATAAAAAGGGTATTGCCTGATGAAGCGGTTTCACGTGCTCTTTCGGGCAAGGATTTTGGTGACGGCAGGGTTTACATAGTTGCTACAGGCAAAGCCGCATGGCAGATGGCAAGCAAGGCGGCAGAAATTTTGGGTGACAGGCTTACAGCCGGTGTTTGTGTTACAAAATATGACCATGTAATGGGGGATATACCGGGTGTTAAATGCTTTGAAGCAGGTCATCCCGTGCCCGATGAAAACTCGTTTAAGGGAACAGGTGCAGCTTTGGAGCTTGTAACCGGTCTTAATGAAAATGACACGGTTGTGTTCCTGCTTTCAGGCGGCGGCTCGGCACTTTTTGAAAAGCCGCTGATAAGCGGTGAAGAACTTGCCGACGTTACCCGCCAGCTTTTAGCCTGCGGTGCTGAAATTACCGAAATGAACACAATCCGCAAACGTCTTTCGGCAGTAAAGGGTGGCAGATTTGCCCTTTGTTGTGCACCTGCAAAGGTATACAGCATTGTGCTTAGCGATATTCTGGGCGACCCGCTGGATATGATTGCATCGGGTCCTGCCTATCCCGATTCGTCAAGCTGTGGCGATGCACTTGCTATTATAGAAAGATACAATTTAAAGCTTAGTGATGCGGCAACGGAGCTTATGAAAAAAGAAACACCCAAGCAGCTTACAAATGTTGAAACTGTAATAAACGGCAGTGTGCGTGACCTTTGTGCCGCGGCGGCAGATGCGTGTGTAGAACTTGGCTATGAGCCGGTACTGCTTACCGACCGTCTTGCCTGCGAGGCAAGGGAAGCGGGCGCATTCATGGGTGCAATCGCACAGACGCATCAGAGCACCGAAAAAAGCCTTGCATTTATTGCGGGCGGAGAAACTGTTGTTCACCTGACAGGCAAGGGTAAGGGTGGACGAAATCAGGAGCTTGCTCTTTCAGCGGCGGCAGGCATTTCGGGACTTTTGAATACTGCGGTGTTCAGCGTTGGAAGTGACGGTACAGACGGACCTACCGATGCGGCAGGGGGGTATTGTGACGGCGAAACGGCACAAAAGCTTAAAGAGCAGGGTGTAGATATTTTTGAAGTGCTGAAGGATAATGATGCGTATAATGCTCTTCAAAAGTCGGATGGACTTATAATCACCGGAGCAACAGGAACAAACGTAAATGATGTAGCTGTGCTGCTTATAAAGAGATAGACGGCGGGATGTAAAAATTCCCCGGATCGCAAAAGACGGGGAATATATAAATTCTATTTTTAAATAGATGTGCACACTAAAAGTTGATAGAGCTTTACTTTATAGGGACAAACCGCAAATGCGGTTTGTTCTTTTTTATGTCTTTTGCTATAGCCGAACTTCGCCTCTCGCTGACGTCGCAAGATTCGCTATGGTACAAGTTTTTACCAAAACTTGTACGTTTCAGCTCGCTTGCTCCTTACCCCTAAAAGTCTTGCGACTTTTGGGGACCCCGCAAAGTCCATAGGTTTTGTGGGGAAAAGGAAAAGCAAGGGAGTGGTAAGGTTTGAGCGATAGCGCAAAACCTGTGAACGGACTTTGCTTTGACGTTGTACAGCTTCGGGTAACCCCTTCGGGCTCAGTTCGACTATTCCAAGAAATTTTTCCTATCCCTTAAGGCGGGATGTAAAAATTGCACAGACCGCAAAAATGGTTTAGGTTTATACATCCATTTATAAGAAAATAGTGCTAATAAAAAGATAATAGGATTTACTATCAGAGGAACAAGTCCGCAAAAACGGACTTGTTTTTCCTTTCG
>JAZNUH010000154.1:0-9772 GCA_045592225.1 Clostridia bacterium
TATGTTTGTAATACTGTTTATTCCCGAGGTAATAAACGCGGTTAAGAACAGAAGGATTTTATCGTTGGTATCCTACATTGTTACCATACTGTGCCTTTTAATGTATATATATTTTTTAAATCTCGACGAATACAATATAATACCATACCAGTTTTTCTGGCAATAACAAACTATTCTGCACCTCGAAAGCGGGGTGCAGATTTTTTTGAAATTTTTTTCAAAAAAGTATTGACAACGAACATTTGTTCGGTTATACTATGACCATAGAACATTTGTTCGTATCTATACGAAAGGATTGAAAAAAATGTACCAAAGCAGATATATAAGAAATAAAAAGAGAAGAGCGGCAAGAAGAAAAAGAGCAGCGAGGTTACTGTTTACCACAATATGTATACTGATGAGTGTTTTCTTAGTGGTTTCGGCAAACACAGGAAAAGAACCTGTGAAGGTTGAAAAGGTGTTTGTTGAATATGGCGATTCTGTATGGAGCATAGCAGCTGATTATGCGGGTGAAGATACCGACATACGCAGGTATGTACAGGAAATAGAAGAGCTTAATGATATTGGAAAAACCGGACTTATAGCTCACACAATAATAAGCGTTCCTGTGTACGAATAGTCAAATTAAACATATTCACCAAAAAAACATACATAAATTTGTATGTTTTTTTAATACTTTGGTATTGAATATTTTGTGGCTTGATGTTATACTAAACACAACATATAGTGTTATTAGGCTTTGATGAGCGATTTTGAACAATATTTGGTGTCCGGTGTGTCGGTTTTACTGGATTTGCTGAGCGGACAAAAGGAGAGCAACATGAAAATAAACGGACTTTTAAAGCTGACATTACTTGACTACCCGGGCAAAACTGCCTGCACTGTATTTACTCACGGATGCAATTTGCGGTGTAGCTTTTGCCACAATGCATCGCTTGTATGCAGGGAGGATGCGGGCAGCGAGATACCCGAACAGGAAATTACAGACTTTTTAGGTAAACGAAAAAAATTACTTGACGGAGTTTGTGTAAGCGGCGGAGAGCCGCTTTTGCAGCCTGATATAGAAAATTTTCTTTACAAAATAAAGTCGGAGGGATTTCTTGTTAAGCTGGATACAAACGGCACCTTCCCAGGAAAGCTTAAACAGCTTGTTTCGCAAAAGCTTATAGATTATGTGGCAATGGACATTAAAAATGCGCCGGAGTATTATCCGCAGACCGCATGTGTAGAGGGTCTGGACATAGCATCCATTAAAGAAAGTGTGGAGTTTCTTTTATCGGATGCGGTGGACTACGAATTTCGCACAACGCTGGTTAAGGGTATTCATACGGCTGACAGCATAGATAAAGCGGCACGCTTTATAAGCGGAGCCAAAAGATATTACCTACAAAGCTTTGTGGATTCGGGCGACCTTATCCACGGCAAGGGTTTATCTGCATTCACCCCCGAAGAAATGCAGGAATTTTTAAAAATTGTAACCACTCATGTAAAATCTGCCGCGCTGCGCGGTGTGTAAGAAAAGGAGAAAAGTATGTACCAGGTAAGAAAACGTGACGGAAAAATCACAAATTTTGACATTTCAAAAATAAGCGTTGCTATAGCAAAGGCTTTTGATGCGTTGGAAAAACAGTATAACAGCGATATTATTGACCTTCTGGCTTTGAAGGTAACCTCCGACTACGAGCCCAAAATCAAAGACGGCTATATCGGAGTGGAAGATATTCAGGACAGCGTTGAAACAGTGCTTGTACAGTCGGGATATGCTGAAGTAGCAAAATGCTACATTCTCTACCGTAAGCAGAGAGAAAAAATAAGAAATATGAAATCCACTCTGCTTGACTATAAGCAGCTTGTTGACAGCTATGTAAAGCTCACCGACTGGCGTGTAAAAGAAAACTCCACAGTTACATACTCGGTTGGCGGACTTATTCTGTCAAACTCGGGTGCTATCACAGCAAACTACTGGCTGAGCGAAATTTATGACCAGGAAATTGCAGACGCACACAGAAATGCTGATATTCACATTCACGACCTTTCCATGCTGACAGGCTACTGCGCAGGCTGGTCTCTTAAACAGCTTATTCAGGAAGGACTTGGCGGTGTCCCCGGTAAAATTACATCGGCACCCGCAAAGCATTTGGTTTCCCTTTGTAACCAGATGGTAAACTTCCTCGGAATTATGCAGAATGAATGGGCAGGCGCACAGGCGTTCTCGTCCTTTGACACATATCTTGCACCCTTTGCAAAGGTTGACAATCTTTCTTACTATGAAATTAAAAACTGCATTCAGTCCTTTGTATACGGTGTAAACACACCCAGCAGATGGGGTACACAGGCACCCTTTTCAAACATCACACTTGATTGGGTAGTACCTGCTGACCTTGCAGAGCTTCCCGCAATTGTAGGCGGCAAGGAAATGGACTTCTGCTACAAAGACTGTCAGAAGGAAATGGATATGATAAACAAAGCCTTTATCGAAACCATGATAGCAGGTGATGCTAACGGACGCGGCTTCCAGTATCCTATTCCCACATATTCAATTACAAACAACTTTGACTGGTCTGATACAGAAAACAACCGTCTTCTGTTTGAAATGACAGCTAAATACGGCACACCCTACTTCTCCAACTACATCAACAGCGATATGGAGCCCAGCGATGTAAGAAGTATGTGCTGCAGACTGCGTCTTGACCTTCGTGAACTGCGTAAAAAGTCAGGCGGATTCTTCGGCAGCGGCGAAAGCACCGGTTCTGTTGGTGTTGTAACAATCAATATGCCCCGTCTTGCATACCTTGCAACAGATGAGGAGGATTTTTACAAACGCCTCGACCGTATGATGGACATCTCTGCACGTTCGCTTAAGATAAAGAGAGAAATTATCACACGCCTTTTAGATGAGGGCCTGTACCCCTACACAAAGAGATACCTGGGCACATTCAACAACCACTTCTCCACAATTGGGCTTGTTGGTATGAACGAAGCCTGCCTCAATGCTAAATGGCTTGGCAAGGATCTCACACAGACAGAGGCACAGGAATTCACAAAGAATGTTTTGAACCATATGCGTGAAAGACTTTCCGATTATCAGGAAGCTTACGGCGACCTTTACAATCTGGAAGCAACCCCTGCAGAATCCACAACCTACCGTCTTGCAAAGCACGACGTAGAACGTTATCCCGAGATTATAACAGCTGCAGCAGAAGGCGGCGCACCCTACTATACAAACTCTTCACATCTGCCTGTTGGATATACATCCGACGTATTCTCGGCTCTGGATATTCAGGACGAACTGCAGACACTTTATACATCGGGTACAGTATTCCATGCGTTCCTGGGCGAAAAGCTGCCCGACTGGAAGGCTGCTGCAAACCTTGTTCGCAAGATTGCTGAAAACTACAAGCTGCCCTACTACACCATGTCTCCCACATACTCTGTATGTAAGAACCACGGTTACCTTGTAGGCGAACAGTTCAACTGTCCCGAATGCGGTGAAAAGACAGAGGTTTACAGCCGTATTACAGGCTACTACCGTCCCGTTCAGAACTGGAACGACGGTAAGAGTCAGGAGTATAAAGAAAGACTTACCTACGATATAGAAAATTCTGTATTAAAGCCCCGCGCAGAAGTAACGGCTAAAGAAGAAGCAGTAAAGTGCGACAGTAATGACGGAGTATATCTGTTCACAACAAAAACCTGTCCCAACTGCCGTATGGCTAAAACAATCCTTGAAAACGCAGGTGTAAACTACACAGTAGTTGATGCTGAGGAAGAAAGCGACTTCACACAGCAGTGCGGAGTAAGCCAGGCACCCACCCTGGTTGTGGTGAATGACGGCAATGTAACACAGTATGCAAATGCATCCAACATCAAAAAATATACGGAGGCGCTCTCCTGATGACCGATATAATTATAATAGGAGCAGGCTGTGCAGGTCTTACTGCCGCAATTTATGCGGCACGTGACAAGAAAAGTGTGCTCATTTATGAAAACGAAAGCGTCGGCGGACAGATAAGCCGTTCCCCCAAAGTAGAGAACTATCCCGGAATTAAAGATATTTCCGGGATGGAATTCTCGGACATATTGTGCGAGCAGGCATTGGGCTTTGGCGCGCAGATGGATTACGGCAAGGTGCTTAAAATAGAAAAAAGTGCAGACGGCTTTGAGGTTTATACCGATGACGGAAAGACGCACCCCTGCAAAAGTGTAATACTTGCAACGGGCGCACGTCACAGCAAGCTTGGTATTGACAGGGAAGATGAAATGACAGGTAAGGGTGTTTCCTACTGCGCAATATGCGACGGAGCATTCTATAAAGAAAAAGAGGTTGCGCTTGTGGGCGGCGGCAACACCGCACTGCAAAGTGCAGAGCTTCTTGCTGATATATGCAGTAAGGTTTATCTTATCCACCGCAGAGATAGCTTCCGCGGTGAGGCGGAAATGGCAAAGCGCGTGGCGGCAAACCCCAAGGTTGAGCTTGTGCTTGATTCGGAGGTTGTAAAGATAAACGGTGAGCAGACACTTTCTTCGGTAACTGTTCGCAACAAAAAGACCGGTGACGAAAAGAATATTGACGTAAAGGGTATGTTTATAGCAATAGGACAAAAACCTGATAACGCCGCTTTTACAAACCTTGTTGATTGTGATGCCGATGGATATATAATTGCAGATGAAAGCTGCAAAACCTCCTGCGAGGGCATTTATGCCGCAGGCGACTGCAGAACCAAAAGTGTACGCCAGCTTACAACTGCGGCATCGGACGGCGCAGTTGCGGCACTCTCTGCCGGAGCGTATATAAGAAGTAAATGATGTACCAAAAAAGCAAAGCAGTATTGCTTTGCTTTTTTGAGTAAGAGAAATGAGATGCAATATATCCATTCAGGACGGGATAAAAGGAGATATTTATGAAAAGAACAGAACACAGAGATGCAAAATGGAAATTCCCTTTTGTGGAATATTCCTGTGATAAAAAAAGCCAAAACATGCCGCTGATAATTCAGTTACACGGGGCAGGGGAAAGAGGCTGCGGAAAAGAAGATTTGGATAAGGTGGATATACACGGCTTTTCAAAGTATCTGAAGGATGCCGAGCACAACTGCATAGTTATAATGCCCCAATGTCCTGTGGACACCTTCTGGGCGGCGAGGGTTGAATCAATTGTTGAATTTATTGAGCAGTTAATAAACGAATATAAGGCTGATGAGGACAGAGTATATCTCACAGGCTTAAGTATGGGCGGCTACGGAACATGGTTTACTGCAATGGCAAGACCGGATTTGTTTGCAGCTATTGCACCCATCTGTGGCGGCGGAATGGCATGGAATGCAGATGTACTTAAAATGCCGGTCTGGGCATTCCACGGTGCAGATGATACAACTGTTACACCAATGCAAACAGATGAAATGGTTTCGAAACTAAAAATATTTGATAGGGATGTTAAATATACACGAATTGACGGAGTGGGTCATAACGTGTGGGAGTATGCGTATAATAAGGACCTGATGGAATGGCTTTTGAGCAAAAAGAGAATAAAGTGAGTTGTTGATTGTCGTATGCATATATAATTTTTTATCCAGTCTTGACACGAACTTTGTCGAATTTTGCGAAAGGAAGTGCAATATGAAGAAAAATATTTTAATTGGCATTTTTTCGCCATTGGTTAACTTTTTAGTATGTAATATATTGAATTATGTGATACTTGCAGGAGAATATGATGAGGAGTATGCATTATTTCATAATATGTTAATTATAATTTTACCTGCATTACCGGGCATATCTCTTATATTTTTGTTAATAAGGAGTTCGATGAAAGAATATTTCAAGTCGCTGAGTGTTTGCTTTGGGATATCTTTCGCCGTAATGATAATTTACATGTTTTTAGGCATAGATACGATGATACATACTGCAATTACTGGTTATGAAGAATTAAGTTTAGGGGATGGCTTTTTAATGGCTATTACCTTGTTGTCTTATCTTGCTTCTTGTTTATTTGGTACCATTGTTGCAGGTATCGTTACATATGTAAAGAAAAGAAAAACGACACGAATTATAGAACAATAAAAAACAATTTATGGTTCTTTGTTCTACTTGTGTCAAGTCCATACAATTTAAAAGATTAGTTTGCCGATTTTGATATTTACATATATGATGAATTCACTCTGCGAATTCATCAGCAACATATTACCTTGTAATGAACTATGCCACTGACGCGGCGAGAACAAGATACAAGAAAATACATAAGAAAGGATGATAACAAGTGAAAAATTTATTGCTGATTGGTGACTCAATTCGCATGGGATATGATAAGTCTGTTAAAAAGACACTGGAGGGAAAGGCTAACGTTATTTTCCCCGAGGAAAATTGCCGTTTTGCCTCTTATGTTTTAAGATATTTTCATGAATATTTAATGGACATAAAGGGTGAGGACATAGATGTTATTCATTGGAACGCAGGACTTTGGGACTGTTTAAGGTTATTTGAAGAGGAACCGCACACTCCTGTGGATGTGTATGCATATTACATAGACAGAATATGCAAAAGAATTAAGAAGCTATGCCCCAATGCCCGTGTAATATTTGCAACCTCCACAAAAGTGCTTTCTGAAAAAATGAGTAAGGATTTTAAGCGTTACAATGAAGAAATTGAAAAATATAATGAGGCTGCAATAGAGGTTGTAAAAAAGTACGGTTTTAAGGTTAACGATTTGTATGCACTTTCTGTAACACTTCCGGAGGAAGTACATTCTGATGCGGTGCATTATTATACACCCGCAGGCACCGAGGCTTTTACCAATCAGGTTCTTTCGTTTGTTGCACCGGAACTGGGGATTAGCGAATCACTTGAATATCGTGAAGAAATGTATACCGATAAACCTATTGGTATATAAGTTTTGTACCTGACGGAGTAATTATATGATAAATAAGATATGCAATGAAATTAAAGAAAGAATTGACAATATACACATAAAAAAGCTTGGTGAGAAAGAGCTGCTTTTAATCTCATCCCAATATGCGGGTTTGTGGCTTGAGCATGTTTATGACGCTGTTTTGTATGCAAAGATGGATAAATCCAAACTGTATCTCGCCAAAAACACTATAGAAATTTTTATTGAAAATCAAAAAGACGGACAGTACCCTTTCCGTGTAACCGAGCAAGAGGGTAAAACTGTTTTTGAATACAGCCAGATTCAGGAGTGTGTGTCCTTTGTAACCCTTGCACTTGAGGTGGCAGAGATGCTTGATGACAATGAGTTTTACCAAAAGGTATACGACTCGGGAGTACAATGGATTGCCTGGATGGAAAACAACAGAATGACACTAAAAAAGGGCCTTGTTGAAATGTTTGTAGGCTTTGACACCGGACATGACAACAGCGGCAGACTGGAAGGCATTTCGTGTAAGGGAAAATACATTTTACCCGGCGGCGAACACGCCAATGCATCTGTTTTGCCTCTGTGTGACGAGGTTGTTCCCATTATTGCGGTTGACCTAAACTGCAATTTCTATGGGAATTTGATGGCGCTTTCAAAAATTGCCGAGAAACTTGGTAATGCTGATGATGCCGCCTTTTGGAAGAGCAAGGCGCAGGGGGTAAAAGTAAAGCTTTTTGAAATTTGTTATGACGAAAAAGATGTGTTCTTTTATGATGTGGACAAAAACGGCAATAAAAGAAAATACCTTTCGAGTACAATTTTTCATTTGTTTCTTGAAAAGCTTCTGGATAAAGAAACCGACAGGGAGTTAATAGACAAAATCTATACACACCATATTAAAAATGAAAAAGAATTCTGGACAAATTATCCCTTCCCGTCAATGGCAATTTGTGATAAAAGCTGCGAAGGGCATGCGGATTTTAACTGCTGGGGATATTATACCCAGGGGCTGATAGTTTTGCGCTGCATAAGGTGGATGGATTATTACGGTATGAGCGATGACTTTGACTATATCTGCAAAAAATGGATAGAGGCCTGGACCCGTTGCTTTGATTATTTTAAGTTTGGGCAGGAAATTGACCCGATAACCGGCCAGCCTACAAAATCTTCCGAATGGTATTCAAGCTGTATGCTTATGTATCTTTATGCGGTAGAAAGATTAAACGGATGAGGTGGATTATCTTGTGAAGATAGAGATACAACCAAACGGAACCTGGTACCACGGTTCAAATATGCAGAATTTTTGACAAAAAGACCGTTGAAGGTAAAAATTATTTGCTCAATATAACTTAAAGGGTCGCGTGCTCAAATAACGCGACCCTTTGAAATTTACAACAGCACAAAATGATTCTTTGTATTTTTTATAATATTTTCCCGCCGCAGTTTACCTATTTCCGCTGACAGACCGCTGCGGTCAACCTCCAGATAGTCTGCAAGCTCCTGGCGGTCAAAGGGTATATCAAAGCGGGCAGAGCCGTGCTTTTTTGCCTCAATATTTAAGTAGGTAAGCAGCTTTTCCCTTGTACTGCGCTTGGAGGTTACCTGAATTTTGCGGTGAAACATTATGTTTTTAGCCGCCATAATGCGCATAAGATTAAAAATTATTTTGCGGTGAAACTCGCAGGCAGAGGAACAGGAGTGCATTGTGCGGTAGCTTTTTATAAACATAACCTCAGAGTCGGAATCGGCAACCACGCTCACCGGAATTTCGGCTATATCGGCGCAGGCGAATGCCTCGGCAAAAAGCTGACCGGCTCCCGCTTCGGACAAAATACTGCGGTTGCCCATAAAATCAATTTGTATTATCTGCACTTTTCCTGAAAGAACAATGCCTATGTCGCTTGCGGCATCACCCTCGGCAATAATTACATCGTTTTTATGGAAAGCATAAACCTTTGCGCCAAGGCAACCCAGCAGGGCGGTAAGGTCGCCGTCGGCAATATCGTCAAACAGAGAACATTTGCGGAGCACTTCAAAATATTTTTTCATAAATTTCTCCTTTTGTTGAAAATTCAACATATTTATTAAATTTATTATAGTATAATAAAGCCATAAAAGCAATAGGAGGTTTAATTATGATAAGAAAGATAATAAAGATAAATGAGGAAAAATGTAACGGTTGCGGAGCCTGTGCGGCGGCTTGCCACGAGGGCGCAATAGAAATGATAAACGGAAAAGCAAGACTTACACGCGAGGACTACTGCGACGGGCTGGGAGATTGCCTGCCCGCTTGCCCCACTGGTGCCATAACCTTTGAGGAGAGAGAGGCACCTGCCTATGATGAAGCGGCAGTTTTAAAGGCAAAAATGGGAAAAACCCTCCCCTGCGGATGCCCGGGTACACAGTCCAAGGTAATAAAAAGAGAGCCTGCTCCTGCGGCGGTGAATGCAGTTACAAGTCAACTGCAGCAGTGGCCCTGCCAGATAAAGCTTGTACCGGTAAACGCTCCATATTTTGACGGCGCACATCTGCTTATAGCGGCAGACTGTACCGCATACGCATACGGTAATTTCCATAATGATTTTATACGGGGCAAGATAACAATTATCGGCTGCCCCAAGCTGGACGAGGGAGATTACACAGAAAAGCTGACGGCGATAATAAAAAATAATGATATAAAGAGTGTAATAATAGTAAGAATGGAGGTTCCCTGCTGCGGCGGAATAGAAAATGCGGCAAAAAATGCACTTATGGCAAGCGGCAAATTCATTGCCTGGCAGGTGGTTACAATATCTACAGACGGAAAAATAATTGAATAAAATTTGGTATTTGCCGTTGAGTTTTTGGTAAAGATATGATAATATATTATAAGCTCAAAAAAAGAGGTGAAAGTTATGCATATAA
>JAZNUH010000155.1:0-5318 GCA_045592225.1 Clostridia bacterium
ACCGATACAACAGACTGCTGAATTATTGACGGAAGTGCTATTTTGAATATCTTTTTCAAAATAGACATATCAAACAGAGCCGCCTTGCCGTCAGCTTCAATGCCGTTTATCTTTATAAGCAAAAATACCAGAGCCAGCACCGCGGCAATAGCCTGCGAAATAATTGTTGCCCAGGCTGCACCTGCAACTCCCATATTAAAGCTTGTAATAAACAAAATATCCAGACCAATGTTTAAAACCGACGAGAAAATAAGAAAATAAAGTGGTGTTCTGGAATCACCCAATGCATTGAATGCTGAAGAAACATTGTTATAAACAAAAACAAACAGCATTCCGTAAAAGTATATCTGCAGATAGTCTACCGCATCCTTGTAAATGTCATCGGGGGTACCCATCAGCGCAAGTATCCACTTGTTAAGTCCCACCCCTGCAAAAGTGAGTAATATACCTATTACCGAAATGGATATAAGCGACGTATAGACCGCCGTTTTCATTTCCTTATATCTGCGTGCACCATACAGCTGTGATACCACAACGCTGCTGCCTATTCCGGCGCCAATGGCAACACACACAAAAAGCATGGTAACTGAAAATGATGCACCTACAGCTGCCAATGCTTTTTCACCCACAAAATTACCCACAATGAGTGAGTCTGTAATGTTATAAATCTGCTGAAAAATATTTCCTAAAACCATGGGAAGGGCGAAGAAGAATAAGCTCTTCGCCGGACTTCCCGTTATCATATCGTGTTTCAACCTGTTACTCCTTCATTTGTTGTTTCTTCTCCTGTTGTTGGTGCAGGTGTGGCCTCTCCCGTTTCAGGAGGGGTTGTTCCCTCGGGCGCAGGGGTTACTATAGGTTCGTTGGAATGGATATTACAGTTCTGACCCGAAATGTATCCCTTGCTTTCTCCTTCTTCCGAAACGCCCTTTGCCGCCACCTCTCTCTGCTCGGGGCAACCTGCATTTGCCATAAGACCTGTTTCACTACATACCGTGTATTTTGTAAATTCACCGTGCTGGTCACAGTATTCTGTGGGCATTTGCTCTTCTTTGAAATAATCTGTATATACCATGGAACCGCGTACATCTATATAGCAGTTTCCTGTAGCACGCTTACCGCTTAAGCTGCACATGTTCACGCCGGTAAGTCCTGCCATTGACAGTACCTCGTCAAATTCCTTATATTCGAAATCAGCATGAACGTCTTCCATTACATTCTGCCACACACTTACCGCCGGATTGCCGTATACACCGCCGTTTATGTTGGGCACATCATAGCCTACCCATACAGCACCTACATAATAGGGTGTATAACCAACAAACCATCTGTCCTGATCGCTGCTTGTTGTACCGGTTTTTCCAGCCGCAGGCATATTTGAAAGTCTTGCACCCGAGCCTGTTCCGCCGTTTACAACTCCCTGAAGCAGCTCAGTCATAATAAAAGCGGTCTGTTCACTCATAGCAATTCTTGTTTTTGCCGGGTCATGGTCCAGAATAACATTTCCCTCGTAATCACACACGGTTGTGTATGTGGTAGGTTCTGTGTAAATCCCCTTATTTACAAAGGTACAGTATGCCGCACACATTTCGGTAACGGTTACGCCGTCGGTTAGACCACCAAGTGCCAATGAACTTAAATTCTTATCTGTATAAATATCTCCATTCTCGCGTTTCTGTGTATCTACCAGCGTGGTAAACCCTAAATTTTCCGTCATAAACTTGAATGAGTTGTCCACTCCCAGCTTATCCAGTACCCTTACCGCCGGAATATTCAGCGAACGTGCCACCGCGGTTCGGATATTTACCATTCCGCGGAAGGTACCGTCCGAGTTGCGCGGTGACCAGCCGTCAATGGTAATCGGAGTATCCGAAATGTAGCTTGAAGCTGTTATCTGTCCGTATTCAATAGCCGGAGCATATACTCCGAGCGGCTTTATTGCAGAACCCGGCTGTCTCATAGACTGGGTTGCACGATTTAAGGTCCTGTTCGCCTGTTTTTCACCGCGTCCTCCAACTATGCCCACAACATGTCCCTTGTACGGGTCCATAACAACCATTGCGGATTCAGGTTGAACCTCCCCGGCATATACCGGGAAGGAATTTTTATCTTCATATACATCTTCCATTTTCTCCTGAATATCAGGGTTTACGGTGGCATATATCTTAAGTCCGCCCGAATAGAGCATTTTAAGGGCAATCTGCTTGCTATATCCCTTTTCTGCCTGCAAATCTTCAATTATGTCATCAATAAGAGCATCCACAAAATAAGAGTGTGTAGAGGTTGTTTCTGTTTCACTTCTGTAACCGAGAACATTAAGGTCCTGCGCTACTGCCTCATCATATTCTTCCTGGGTGATATACTCAAGCTCAAGCATTTTGCCCAGAACAACCTCCTGCTTATCCTTGTTGTTCTGCGGATTTGCAATAGGGTCATACAGTGTCGGGAACTGGGTTATACCCGCAATAGAAGCACACTCAGCCAGAGTCATCTCGCTTGCGTCCTTACCAAAATACAGGTTTGCCGCCGATTGTACACCATTACACTGATTACTAAGGTAAATGGTATTTAAGTAAAGCTCTAAAATTTCTTCTTTTGAAAGTGCCATTTCCATGCGGAATGCACGGTAAATCTCCTGCAGCTTTCTTGTAAGGGTGGGGTCCTTATCCCCCGTAACATTCTTTACAAGCTGCTGGGTAATGGTACTTCCGCCGTAAGATGAATCCCCTGTTGTAAACACATTGAATGCCGCACCGATAATTCGCTTTATATCGAAACCGTGGTGCTTATAAAAACGCTCGTCCTCTATTGCAATAAAAGCATTTTTCAGGTCATCGGGTATATTCTCATAATCCACCCATATTCTGTTTTCATCATCGTACAGGGTTTCGATTTCAACTGTCTCTCCCGTTTCAGGGTCTACCGCATAAATTATGCTTGTAAAGTCCATTGTAATATTTTTTACGTCCAGACTTTCTGCATCGGCAATAATACTGAATATTGTGCCTCCTACAAAGCCGCCCATACATATAAGAAACACAAGCATAATATTGCGAAAATATGTGAAAAAGATTTTTGAAATGTGTTTTTTATCCACAAAAATCCCTCCTTTGCCTAATATACCAAATATTATTCTACCCTAAAATCATTAAAAAAGTATTACAAACCCAAACATCTTGCATAAAAACATGTTTACGGGGCAAAATTAATGGTGAAAGGAAGGAAGAATTATGAAAACCTCACTGATTATTACTTATTCCCTTGTTTGTCTGCTTGCATTTTTCGGAGGGATTTTCGCCGGACTTTTTTACAACGGCAGACAGGAGGATACAATTATTTCAGCTGAATCAGAATACACTCCCAGCCCCGTCCTTGCAGACTCAGTCTCTAATCCGCCCACTCCATCTCCGCCTCCTCTTACCAACAACATAAGTGAACAGTATATGCTCACCGCATCTGACAACGGAATATCAGTTTACAAGGTTATGCACGATGGTTCAACAGAGCTTGTACTGTCAAGAGAAGTAGATATTGCTCATCTTCGTCAGGAGGATTTTTCGGAACTGTGTCGCGGTGTTGTGGTGAATAACTACGAGGATGCAATAAAGCTTCTTGAGGATTTTGCAGGCTGACAAAAAAACGGTGTAAACCGTTTTTTTGTTATCTTGTATATTCTTCTATGCCATATTGCCTGCACAAGGCATCTACATACGCAGGATTTCCTCCTCTTATGTATATCTCGGCATTTTTAAAATGCTTATCTGCTATAAGCTTTGCTGCAACAATGGTTTTTTCAGTTTCATCCTCTTTATCTTCTGCATTAATTATAATTTCTATCCTCATATCCGACGATGGAGTTATCGCCCTTAATATGAGATAAAAAGCAAGTGTAAAAACCATGATACAAATCACGGAAATTATATATTCCGGCACAAAAATTCACCTCCACAACATAAGTATATGCGGAGTGTGTAAATAAGGTGTATCAGCGAAAAAGGGAATGTAAAAAAACGGAGCGCAAAAAGACAAGAATTTTAATAGATAATTTAAAAAAATGAAAGGGGGGCTGTAAAAAACCGGTTTTTTACAGTCCCCTTTACTCACATTTATCTTTTTACTGCCGATGTATTATTTTCTGTAAGAGTTACTCTTACATCCATTTCTTTTCCTTCTCTGTTTATATGAAGCGTTATGGTGTCTCCGGCCTTATGTTTATCTCTTATCGCATTAAGCTCATCTACACTTTTTATATTCTGTCCGTCACAACTCAATATAATATCGCCGCGGATAATTCCTGCTTTTTCAGCACCGCTGCCTGATGTTACCTCAACAACATAAAGTCCTGCACAAGCAAAATTATAGTATATAGCTTCCTGCTCTGTTACATAGCGAAGACTTAAACCAATAAGCGGTCTGCCTTTTACATAACCGACATTTATTAAATCTTCAATTATGGGTTTCGCCTCACTTATGGGAATTGCAAAACCAAGTCCCTCAACCTCTGACGAGCTTACCTTTACAGAGTTTATTCCAATTACCTCACCATACGCATTAACCAGCGCGCCACCCGAGTTTCCGGGATTTATAGCCGCATCTGTCTGAATCATATTGTAGGTTGCATTATCAACGGTTATTGTTCTGTTTACTGCACTGATAATACCCTGCGTGAGAGTGCCGGCAAATTCCATTCCCAGAGGATTACCGATTGCAACAACTCTTTCTCCTGCTTCAAGTATAGTGGAATCACCAAAAGCTGCAACAGTCAGTGTCTGTGTAGGTTTTATCTTTATAACGGCAAGGTCAGTTTTGTCATCCGCCCCAATAAGTGTGGCATCATATTCTTCGCCCGTATTGAGAGTTACCTTTACCGACTGTGCGCCGCTTACAACATGGTTGTTAGTAACAACATAGCCGTCTGCACTTATAATAATACCCGAGCCTGTTCCCTGACTTGTTCCTCCCTGATAAAAGAAGGAAGGCTGCGTCTGTACAACTGTTGTTATGCCTACAACGGCAGGACCTACAAGCTTACCAATATCCACCGTTGAAAGCTCCGCTCTATTTGTGCCGCTGTTTGCAACCTGCACAATATTTGCCTGTGCCTGCTTCTGCTCCGCACTTTCAAAGGAGAATGGCTGCGAACCTCTTGCAGTTCCGTAAATGAGCATATTTACCGCAGGAGTAATAATGGGTGAAACCACGCTCATTATCAAAGCACCTACTATGGCACTTACTGCCGCTACAAGCCATGTTTTGCTTTTTTTCTTTTTCCCGGTCTCCTGCTGTGTTTTTTCAGCCGCCTTAAGATAGTTAAATTC
>JAZNUH010000156.1:0-8150 GCA_045592225.1 Clostridia bacterium
ACCCCTTTTTGAAAAAAAGATCAATTTCGTCAAAAGGACGAATTTTGATGATTAATTCACAAAAATCACGCCGACCTCTTGACAACACCGAGTTTTCCACAGGGTGGGGAAAACTCCGTGGAAAACCGGATTATGCAAGAATATATTCATGGGAAAAGGTGGAAAAAACACGAAAAAGGTCGATACATCAAGCCATACTGTGGATAAGTGTGTTGAAACTGTGGAAAAAATTATGCAAAAATCGGGTGTGGAAAACTTTTGGGGAGATTTGCGGACGTGGAAAACCCCAAAAAACACAAGTGAGAAATTACCGTCATTTTAAACAAAACGATGGCTTTGGAGGAATACATTTTGGCATACGAAGAACTGGATAAGCAGCTGTCCGAGGCGTCCGAGACGCACAAGGATCAGGATACAAAACCTCATATTTCGCCCGCAGTTGTACGTCGACTTCCCAGATATTATCGCTATCTGCGAGAGCTTCTTACACAGGGTGTTACCCGCATCAGCTCGGGTGAGCTGTCGGCGCGCATGAACGTCACCGCCTCGCAGATCCGTCAGGATCTCAACTGCTTTGGCGGCTTTGGTCAGCAGGGTTACGGCTATAATGTAGAACAGCTGTATGCCGCCATAGGCGAAATATTAGGTCTTGATAAGCAGTATAAAACAGTTATCATCGGTGCAGGTAACCTTGGGCGCGCGCTGGCAAACTATGCCGGGTTTGAACGCAGAGGATTTAACCTTGTTGGTGCATTTGATGTATCCGATGATATTATAGGAACAATGCTCAATGGTGTGGAAGTTATGCATATTGACCGTGCGGATGAAATGTTTCCTGTACTCAAGCCGGATATTGCAATACTCACCATTCCGCAAAGATATGCTGCGGCTACTGCAGCAAAGCTTGCAAGATTGGGAATAAAGGGAATTTGGAATTTTACCCACGCAGAGCTTAATGCTCCCGAGGGCGTTTACGTGGAGGATGCACATTTGAGTGACAGTCTTATGACGTTATCACACCACATTACTTCGGGAAAGTGATTTAAATAGTGGCAAATAGGAGTAAAAATGAGAATAGATAAATATTTAAAGGTTTCAAGAATAATTAAAAGACGCACAGTAGCGGCAGATGCCTGTACAGCAGGCAGGGTCAGTGTAAACGGTAAACAGGTCAAAGCAGGACATGATGTAAAAATCGGCGATATTGTTGAGGTAGGCTTTGGCGAGAAAAAGATAAAGATAGAAATTTTATCGGTTGCCGAACACGTTACCAAAGATGGTGCGGCTGATATGTATAAAGCAATTCAGTAAAAAAGGGAGATGCATTAGCATCTCCTTTTTAATTCTGCTTTCTGACTATCGAATAATCATCTCCGGGACGGTAATAGGGGCAGTTTTTAAAGCTGTCGGTTATAAAAAGTCTCATTTCGTCCTCGTCAAGATCCATAAGACAGGTATAACATTCATATTCATCATCGTAAGCATAATTTATACACAGTTCACAGTTTTGCATGTTTATATCTCCTTAAATGTAAAAGAAGGTAATCCTTCTTTTTTTATTTCTAAAATACCCATTGTACACTCACCTCTTGCGGGAATTGAGGCACTGCCGGGGTTTATAAGCCGCACATTATCCACATAACTGTCAAAACACAGGTGGGTGTGACCAAACATACCAATGTCAGCTCCTACTTCCTTGACCTTTTTTGCAAGAGCTGTCAGAGATTGTTTTACGGAGTACATATGTCCGTGGGTAAGAAAAATACGCAAACCGCCAAGTTCAATAAGGCGGTCGGTTTCGGCTCTGAATGAAAGTCCGCAGTTGCCGCCAACGGCATACACCGGTGTTTGTGTGAAATAATCTGATAAATCCTCTGCATCGTCATATACATCTCCCAGATGAATAATTGCGTCAATATGCGGGAGCTTTTCTATTGCGTAAATACATCTGTTTATTTTACCGTGAGTGTCGCTTATAACAGCAATTCGCATCTTATCACCTCGTATTATGAAATATATAACATAAAAGACTTTTTGTCAATAGTAATCTATCGTGCATATTATAATACAGAGGTATATATGTTTTTTATAAAAATATAATGAAATAAGGGTGATATTATGAATTTAAACGATTTATTAAAAAATATGAGCAAAGACGATTTTGAAAGGAGTATAAAAAAAGCGCAGGAAATTATAAATACACCTGAAGGCAAAAAAATTGCGGATAAACTAAATGTATCCGGTACTGTGCAAAACCCAAAAGATTTGTCAGGTTTAGATAAAAATAAGCTTTTGAACGAGCTTTCTAAAAATCCTGATATATTAAAGAAAATAGAACAGCTTATGAAAGGATGAGCTCTTTGAGTAATTCGCCGGAAGATATGCTGCAAAGCATTTTAAATGATCCTGAAACTATTAATAAGATAAGCTCGCTGTTTGGTTCGCTTGGCAGTGAAGAAAAAGAGGAAAAAGAGGAAAAAAAGCAAGAGGCGCCCTCACTGCCTATAAGTCCCGAAATGTTAATGCGGATAAGCAGCATGTATAATAAAATATCAAATGAAGATGACCCGAGGGTAAATTTGTTGTTGGCACTTCTGCCGTATATGAACGAAAAAAGAAAAAATAATACACAGCAGGCGATAAAGCTTTTAAAAATGTCAAAAATGTCCTCGCTGCTTGGAGAACTTAATATATTGTAGGGTGGTAATCGAGTGTATAAAAAATATTATAATGAGTACGAAAAAAGGGCAGAACAGATACGAAAGGGAAATAATGAAATAAGAGTGCCGGCAAATCCGGTGCCTGCACCTGCTGTAAACATACCTGAAAAAGCACCTGAACAAAACATATTTAGCGGTTTGTTTGAGAAATTCGCAGTAGATGACATTATTCTGCTTGTAGTAATTGTTATGCTTTTGCAGGAGGAAAACAAAGACAAAATGCTTCTGCTTATTTTAGGTTATCTTTTTATAAGCGGAATATAAATCCCTGCATATAATAAATGCAGGGGGTGGTGTTGTGAGATACAGACGCAAGAACAAAGCCTTACGCAATCTTATATTTATTCTGATATTGCTTATGATAATATATTGCATTGCTTTTTTTGAAAAAAACATTCGTCCTGTTATAACCTCTGTTGCCGTGGCAAATGCACAAAACACCGCTGTTAAAGCGGTGAATAAGGTTATAGACGAGGCTATGAGTGAGTACGATATTACATACAGTGATTTAACATCAATTCAGACCGACACAAATGGAAGAATAACCGCGGTATCACTAAATTCTGTCACAATAAACAGATTGAAGGCGGATATGAGTGTACGCATACAGGAGCGAATGAGCAAGCTTACCGATATAAAGGTAAGAGTGCCTCTGGGCACCTTTACAGGAAACAGCCTTTTTTCGGGTGCAGGACCAAGGGTGACAGTGCGTCTTGTGCCGGTGGGATATTCAAATACACAGATTAAAAGCGAATTTGCATCTGCCGGCATAAACCAGACAAAGCATAATATCACTCTTGAAGTGACGACAAGAATGAGTGTTCTTATGCCCTTTGCATCTTCGTCAACCGAAGTTACATCTCAGGTTGCAATTGCTGAAACGATTATAGTAGGTACTGTACCTGAAACCTATACATCAGTACAAGGTGCAAGCGATAAACCTGAAGACATAGTGCTTAATATGTTGCCGTAATACATTCATACACGATATCTCTTATTCTCGGGTGCACAATTTCCTCAAAATCGGGCATCATGTGCTGACAGTAGTATATTGCAAGGTGATTGTCAGGGTCAGCAAGCAGAAAACTACCTGCGGCACCGCCCCAACCAAACTCACCTAAGGGACTTTTTGCACCTGTGAGAGAAGGAGTCAGCATTGTTCTTACTCCGTAGCCGTAACCGTATTCGGTCATATGCGGCCATATAAAGCCTTTTATCACACTGTCACTCAGCTGATTTGTGCGCATCATATCAATTGTAGAGGGTTTTAAAAGCTGTGCACCGTTTGGAGCAAGTCCGCCGTTTGCAAGTGCCGATGCAAGCTTTATATAATCGTCAACCGAGCTTATTATTCCTGCACCGCCGCTGTCATACATAGGACCCAATTCAAAATTGTTTGTAAGTGAAACAGGAGTATATATGTTCGCCTGTTCATCATAATAATAACGTGGACACATTTTTTCTCTGTTTTCATCTGTAAGATGAAAGGAAGTATCTTTCATACCAATGGGGATAAATATATTTTCTTTTGCAAAATCTGCAAAACGTTTACCCGATATTATTTCTATAACAACTGCCAAAACATCGTGGGACAAGCCATAATGCCAGTATGTACCCGGTTCAAAGTACAAAGGCTCGTTTGCCAAAGCACGTACAGCCTCGAGGGTTGTGATGGCTTTGCCGTACTGCCTTCGTGCTGCCATAATTGACGGACAGTGAATTTCGTGGGTTATACCCGATGTCATGGTGAATAAATCTTTAATTGTAATAGCATTTTTTGCCCGCGTACCGTCTTTTAAATACACATCTTTATATTCGGGTATGTATTCATAAAGAGGGTCGGACATTGAAAATTTGCCCTGTTCAAAAAGCTTTAAGCCTGCAATACAGGTAGAAAGCTTTGTTGAGGAATATATATGATACAAAGCATTGGGTGATAGGGAAGTTTTATTTTTTATATCCGAATATCCGCAGGTGTACCTTGCCACAGGTTTGTTGTTTATGTAAACAGCACAGTCAGCACCCGGGATACGCCATGCGGTGATTTCATCCATGTAATTATAAAGCTTTTGAAAGTTCATAGTTTTCTGCCTTTCCTAAAAATCTTTTTTAGTATACATTTATCGGTTGAAAATGTCAAGTCATAAGTTTCTTGAAAAAAGCTTGATAATTTTCAATGCAATTGATATAATGGAATAAAATATAAAGTATTTAAAACAGGGGTGAAATAATGAGTAGAAAATTATTGACGATTACCGTGACAGCTATAATGTTTTTTCTGATGTTTACAGTTGTTTCAGCGGCTGAGCAAGGTGAACTGATAGTTAATGGCGGCTTTGAAGAAGATGCCGGCTGGACTCTGCCTGATAACGGACAATATGTTGATGAAGATGAGGCTTATGAAGGTAAACGGGCAATAAAAATATCAAGCAAAGTAAATGAATTTGCTTATCAAACAATCCCTGTTAAACCGGGCGGAGAGTACACAATCTCTTTTTATGCACGGTGTGATGATGACAGTGAGTCAAAATCAGCGTGTTTTAAGCTTGCATATAAAAGGGCTCAGCTGTTAGATGATATGCTTGTATGGCATGATAAACCGTTTGAAGGAAAATGGGAAATAGGGCCCGAATGGAAAAAGATTACTGCTAAGGTCATTATCCCTGATAATATTATTGAAACAGACGTATTGTTAAGACTATTAGGTGGTGGTACGGTTTATTATGACAATGTTTCTATTGTAGGTTCGATACCCGATATAGAAGAAAACAAAAAGATGATAATAAAGACAAGGGGGATAATTGAGCCTCCTGCTTCGATTATTCCTGCAATTCCTCTTGAAGAAACAATAAATAAAGACGGAAGTTACCCCATAATTGTAAATGGTGGCTTTGAAGCCGGTATAAAAGGGTGGAGTATTTCGCAAGAATGTGAGCGCGTGAGCAAAGCGGACAATCCCAAAGATGTCTATAGGGGCGATGTTGCGATGAAAATCAGTAAATCAGGGATGTTCAGTCAAAATGTAAACCTTGTCGGAGGAGAAAAATATATTCTTTCTTTTTATGCAAAAAGTAACAGCAATATGGTTAATACTACCGTCAAGCTTGGGGAGTATACTGACAGTAAATCAACTAAGTTAAGCATTAAAAATTGGAATTTGAGTAACGAATGGCAAAAATATCGGTGGGATTTTGTGGTTGACAAGCAAACTACAAGTGCTGATTTAACGTTTAGTTTTGACGGAGGTGAAGATGTTTTCTATGATAGCATATTTCTTGAAGGCACTGCCCCGGATGATATCGATGAAGTTTATGACGAGTTGATAAACGGAATTTATGAAGGGCAGAATATTGAAAACGGTGACTTTGAAAACCAGAATAAAAACTGGGTTTTCAGTACATCCAGTGGAGTTGTTGGCAAGGAAGAGGCGTATTCAGGTGATTATGCCATTCTGGTTTCAGGTGAAAAAGAAAGGGAATTTGCCGGGCAGATTATAAATTTGATAGGAGGCAAGGAATATACGTTTTCTGTATTTGCAAGAGGAGAAGAAACAACAAAGGCCCATTTGAAACTTCAATTTGAAGGTATAACAAGATTCTTAGACGAAGTCTATGAAAAAACCTATGATATCGGATCCGGATGGACTAAAATTACTGATAAGATATACATACCTGACAAAGCAATCAAAGCGCATGTTTTACTAAAAGCTGTAAAAGGTGATAAAGTTTATTATGACAACGTTTCTTTTGTGGGACCGGTGCCTGATGCTAAAAGAATCGCACAAAATCAGTATGATGCCATAATGTCCTTTAGAACTGGAGATAGGGACTGGCGAGTTGCTAAATGGTTTTATAAAATAAGAACAGAAGAATATTGGGTTGACATGGTTGTTTTTAATGGCAATGAAGTTTATGTAATAGTATTAAACAGAACAGAAGAAAAACAGCCGGTATTTTTGCCTGTTATAAGCCAGAATGGTAAGGTTAATCTTGGGGAATGTACAATTAATGATCCGGAAGCCGCAAAGACGAATAATGGTTTTATGGTCAGGGTTGAAAGCGGCACAACGGCAACCTATAGGATTACTCCTGAGACTTATGTTGATTATACGGAGATTAATACTTTTAAGGATCTTGACAATTACGCATGGGCGGCAGATGCAATACACAAAATGTATACGGCAGGCGTTGTAAACGACAAGGGCGAATATATATATAAACCAGAGCTATACATAACAAGAGGAGATTTTGCTATGTACCTTATAAAAGCACTCGGCTTAGAAAACACAACGGTTGCGAAGGAGAATTTTGAAGATATTGATGCAGATGCTGAATATGCATGGGCGGTTAAAATAGGTAAAGAACTCGGTATATTAAAAGGTACTGGGGATAATACGTACAACCCTGAAGCACCTGTAACAAGAGAGGATCTTATGGTTATTTGTGCCCGCGGGATGAGAACAGTAAAGGATATGGCAGACGGTGATGTTGAAAATTTGGATGCTTTCAGCGATAAGAAACTCATAGCAGATTATGCGGCATCACATATTGCCGCAATGGTAAGAGAGGGAATTATTTACGGCAATGCTGATGGCACAATTAATCCAAAGGGTTTTACCACAAGAGCTGAAGCGGCAATTATTATGCAAAGATTAACAGAGTGGAAGTGATTTTAGACTCCGACAACATCTGTCGGGGTCTTTCTTATAAAAATAATTGTCAAGTAAATTATAGACTTGCTAAAGCAAATGTGGTATACTGTATATAACTTTAAATAAAGGAGCAAAAAATGGAAGAGAAATCTCTCAGAATACTTGAATTTGATAAAATACGTCAGCGACTTGCTGATAAAGCGGTTATAAATACAACACGCGAAAAGCTTTTAAAGCTTATGCCATCAGTCAATGCTGAAAAAATTGTTACTGCACTCAGAGAAACCGATGAAGCAAGGGGGATAACTGTTAAGTACGGTGCACCCCCCATAAGCCCCATTTCGGATGTGCGTCCGCTTATTAAAAGAAGCCTTATAGGGGCATCTTTGTCCTGCGGTGACCTTTTAAATGTTGCACACCTTTTAAGGATAACGAGAGGGTGCCTTAAATACATTGATATTCGTGATTTTGAGATAGACTATCCTGTTTTAAATACAATATGCGCAGAAATGACGGCGGTAAGAGATACCGAGCAGAATATTTTCAATGCAATTATAAGTGAAGAAGAGCTTGACGATAATGCAAGTCCTGCTCTTTCGGCTATTCGGCGCAAAAAGCTGTCTCTGTCAAACAGGGTGCGTGATATCTTAAACGATATAATTCACTCTCCAAACTACGCACAGGCGCTTCAGGATGCAATTATAACAATGCGTGGCGGCAGATTTGTTGTGCCTGTAAAGGCAGAGCATAAATCAACCATTTCGGGCGTTGTGCACGAC
>JAZNUH010000157.1:0-8325 GCA_045592225.1 Clostridia bacterium
CCCACTCTGCAAAAACCTTATTTGGCACCTGACTGTCAACATTTATGAGGGCATCCCCTTTATATACCGATATAAGGTCATATGCGGTTTTTCTTTCAGGATTATCTGATTTTTGCACAAAAACTCTTGCGCCGGGCACAAACAGTTCCTTGCATCTGCCTGTGTTTTTAACGTGGCACACCTGCTCTTTGCCGTCAATTTCAATATTTGCAATAAATCTGTTGGGACGCGATATAAACCGTCCCTCTGTCATTCTTTCGTATATCATAACTGTATTATATCATCCTATACAATTACAGTGCAAGCTCTTTTTTACGCTACGCAGCAATTTAAGATAAAAATTTGACAATTCGGGACTATTTTTTATCTACACGATTGTTGCTTTTGATATTTACATGATATATAATTTATATGAGGTGATTTTAATGACAAATATAATAAAAAAAGATGATTTACTTAACTTTTGTACTGAAGCATGTAAAAAATTCGGTCTTTCTGACGAAACATCAAGAATTACTGCCGAAGTACTGACAGAAACAGATATGATGGGTACATACTCCCACGGTACAAAGAATCTGCTCGACTATATGCGCAAAATTCAGGCAGGTGGCATAAAGGTTAACGGAGAAATAAAGGTATTAAAAGAAGGACCCGCCTGGGCTATGATGGACGGCGATGCAGCCATTGGTATGCTGTGCGGTTACCGCGCTATGGAAAAGGCTATTGAAAAAGCAAAAGAAGCCGGCATAGGCTTTGTTAATATTAAAAACAGTACACATTACGGTGCAGCAGGCTACTATGCTTGTATGGCTGCAAAAGCAGGTATGATTGGTGTTTCCATGAGCAACACCGACCCCAATATGACCGTTCCCGGCGGTAAAGGTAAGGGCATTGGTAACAGCCCCATTTCCATTGCAGTTCCCCAGAAGTGCGGCGAGCCTATGTTCCTTGACATAGCACTCTCTGCAGTTGCAGCTCTCAAGGTTGCAAAGGCACGTCAGGCAGGACAGTCTATCCCCGATACATGGATTGTTGATAAAAACGGTTACCCCTCCACAAACCCTGCAGATTTCTACGATGACGGTGCTGCTCAGCCCATGGCAGCTCACAAGGGTTACGGTCTTGCAATGATGGTTGAAATTCTCACAGGTGTTCTGGCAGGGGGTGCACTTCTTCACGATATGAAGAGCTGGTGCCTTGACCTTCCCTCTGAAAACAAGGTAAGCCATTGCTTTATTGCTATTGATATTTCCAAGTTCGGTGACTTTGACGAATTTGAAGAAAGACTCGAAGGCTATACCGATGCTATTCACAATTCACCCAAGCGTGACGATTCCAACGCAATATATGTTCCCGGTGAAATCGAAAATGCAAGATATGCAAAAGCAGTTACCGACGGCGTAATTCTTCCCGATGACGTTGCTGATTTCCTTATAAAGCTTTCCGATCTCTCCGGTGTTGAGATTAATATCAGTAAGGTGGACTAACAAATGAAAACATTAGACGAGCTTGCCTTTGAAACAGGCATAATGCCCATAATATTTGCCGATGACCCAGATGGTGTTGCACGTGCCGTAACAGCAATTGAGCAAACCGCCATGCCCGTAATGGAAATACTTCAGCGTGGCGACAAGGCTGAAGAGTGCCTGAAAAGAGCGTTGTCTGTTAAAAAGAATTCATACATAGGTGCAGGTACAATATGCACTCTTGAGCATTGCAAAAGAGTTGTCGACCTAGGTGCAGACTTTATTGTTTCCCCCGGCTACAATCCCGAAATGGTTGACTGGTGTGTAAAGAATAATGTTACCATCATTCCGGGTGTTTCAAACCCCTCAGAGGTTATGATGGCTGTCAATGCCGGCCTTAAAACCCTTAAATTTTTTCCCTTCAACGAGCTTGGCGGTGAAAAATACATGGATGGCATAGCAGGCCCCTTCCCCGATATCAAATTTGTTATAACAGGTTTTCTTGACGAACGTGATCTTCATTACCTTTCAAATCACAGGGTTTCTGCAATCGGCGGTGTATGGATGTTCTGTGGCGAAACCGATACATCCATTATCAGCAGTGAAGAAATTATTTCACGAATGGCTATGAGTGCCAATATAGCCAATCTTTACAGACACGGTTGGAAATAAATTTTCTTATACTGAAGCGGTAGTTTTACTACCGCTTTTTGATTGCTTTTTTTTACAATGTATGCTAAAATGTATGCTGGAGGTATATTATGAAGAAAAAATTATTTTCATTTAAAGACTTATTTTTCACCGTGATTATTTTATCGGTTTGTTTTTTAATTTGTCTTTTTTTACATAATGTTTTAAAATACAGTTCGCTTATTCCTGCTGTATTTATTCTCGCATCATTTATAATCTCTGTTATAACAAACGGCTACCTGTATGGTATTGCCGCCTCGCTTATCAGTGTATTCCTTGTAAACTTTGCATTTACGTTCCCTTTTTCCCGTATAAGCGTTGTAACCGACAATATAATATCTGCAATTATCATGATTGTTATTTCGGTTATAACCTGCACACTTACAACCAAAATAAAAAACTGGGAAACAGTAAAGGCCGAAACTGAAAAGGAACATATGCGCGCAAATCTGCTCCGTGTAGTATCCCACGATTTGCGTACACCCCTTACAACCATTTACGGAGCAAGCTCAGCACTTATAGAAAGCGGCGACCAGCTTACCGATGCACAAAAAGCTACTATGCTTTCAGGAATAAACAGTGATGCTGAGTGGCTATGTCGTATGGTAGAAAATCTGTTGTCTATCACTCGTCTTGACAGCAGCAACGTAAAGCTCACCAAAATCCCCACCGCACTTGATGAACTTATAGACTCGGTGCTCTTAAAGTTTGCAAGACGCTTTCCCGAGCAGGAGGTTTTGGTTGACATACCCGATCAGCTGGTTGTAATACCTATGGATCCTCTTCTTATTGAACAGGTTATAGTTAATATACTGGACAATGCCGTATCCCACGCAAAGGGAATGACACGGCTGTCACTGAGTGTATACACACCTCCGGGCAAGGCTGTTTTTGAAATTACAGATAATGGCTGCGGCATTAATACAGACCGACTTCGCACTATTTTCACCGGTGCGGTGTCTCCTTCTGTCCCATCTCCCGATTCGGGCAGAAAAAATGCCGGAATAGGTCTTTCTGTTTGTGCCTCGATTATACGCGCTCACAATGGTGTTATTCAGGCACGTAACTTAAAATCAGGCGGTGCGGTGTTCACCTTTACCCTTGACCGTGAGGAGGAAAACTATGAATAACAAATACAAAATTCTGATTATCGAAGACGATGCTCACATAAGCAATCTTATTGTCACCCTTCTTGAAACAGACGGATACCAGACTGTAACTGCTACCACATGTTCAAGCGGTCAAATGCTATGCGCTTCACATAACCCCGACCTTATTATACTTGACTTAGGTCTTCCCGATGCGGATGGCATGGTCTTTTTAAGAAATCTGCGATATGAAAAATCAACACCTGTGATAGTTCTGTCTGCACGAAGTGATGAAAGTGACAAGGTCAATGCACTGGATGCAGGCGCCAACGACTATGTTACAAAGCCGTTCAGCCCCAGGGAGCTTATGGCAAGAGTGCGTTCTGTCCTTCGTAATTCACATTATACAGACAGCAGCGCTACAGGCGGACAGTTTCGTTCAGACGGACTGCTTATTGATTATGATTCACGGCGCATATTTATTGATAATAACGAAATAAAGCTGACACAGACAGAGTATAATATTATTGCTCTCCTTTCCCACCATCCGGGCAAAGTTCTGACATACAGTTTTATTATAAAAGGTATCTGGGGCTACAACGATTTGGGCAGCACAAAAAAGCTTCAGGTTAATATGGCAAACATACGCAAAAAACTGGGCGCAATACCGGGCAAAAAAAGTTATATCGTAAACGAGCTTGGCGTCGGCTACCGCATGTGCGAACAGAACAATTGACGGTATAATTTTCTTTACCGCATCTTTACCACGGCTATGCTATACTGATTAAGGTAGCCGGCATAGCAACATAAGTATTAACAGAAAAGAGGTTACACATGAGAAAAACTAAAATCATCTGCACCATAGGTCCCGCATGCAACAGCGAGGAAATTCTTACACAAATGTGCAAAAACGGTATGAACGTTGCAAGACTCAACTTTTCACACGGTACACACGCTGAACATAAGGAAAAAATCGACCTTATAAAATCTGTACGTGCAAAGCTTGGTCTTCCCATTCCCATTATGCTCGACACAAAGGGTCCGGAATACCGAATCAAAACCTTCAAAGACAAGAAAATCACCCTTGCCGACGGAGACAGATTTACATTTACTACCGATGATATCATCGGGGACCAATCACGTGTTTCGGTAAATTACGAAAACCTGACAAAGGATTTAAGTGTTGGTGATACCATTATGGTAAACAACGGTCTGGTACACTTTAAGGTTGATGAAATAACAGGACCCGATGTTATTTGCACCGTTACAGCAGGCGGAGACATTTCTGACCGCAAAAGTATGAATTTCCCAAATAAGGTGCTCAACCACTCCTACCTGAGCGAACACGACAAAGAGGATTTACTCTTTGGTATTGAAAATGAAATTGATTTTGTGGCTGCATCCTTTGTTTCCACCAAAAAAGATGTTGAGGACATACGCACATTCTTAAACCGACACAGCGGCAAAGAAATTAACATCATTGCCAAAATCGAAAACCGAGCGGGTGTTGACAACATTGATGAGATTTGTGAAGTTGCTGACGGAATTATGGTTGCAAGAGGAGATTTAGGCGTTGAAATTCCTTTTATTGAAGTGCCGTCTGTTCAGAAATATCTGATTCAGAAGTGCCGTCTTTTAGGTAAAAGGGTTATAACTGCCACCGAAATGCTCGAATCCATGATACATAACCCCAGACCTACAAGAGCAGAAATCTCCGATGTTGCAAACGCAGTTTATGACGGCTCTTCCGCCGTTATGCTCTCAGGTGAAACCGCAGCAGGCAAATATCCTGCCGAGGCTGTTAAAAACATGGCTGAGATTGCCGAGTTTACCGAAAGCGGTATTGACTACAAACGTTGGTTTGCCACAACTGAATACAAAATCAAAAATAATCTCGATGCCATATCCCATGCCACCTGTGCAATGGCAATAGATGTTTCTGCAAAATGCATTGTAGTAAACTCTATGACAGGACTTACCGCCCGTATGGTCAGCAGATTCAGAAGTCCGGCTGACATACTGGGCACCACAACAGATGAACGTGCATGGCGACAGCTCAATATGAGTTGGGGCGTCACTCCCGTGCTGAGCGAAGAGTACAGCTCACTGGATATTGTTTTTTACCAGGCACTAAATCAGGCAAAGGAAATTTTTTCACTGCAAAAGGGTGATAACGTTGTCCTTACGGGAGGGCAGATTAACGGAAAGTCAGGAAATACCAACACCATAAAAGTAGAAACAATAAAATAATTTACGAGGTGAAAAAATGAGTATTTTTGACGTACTTACTTTAATCGGCGGTCTTTGTCTGTTCCTTTTTGGTATGAGCGTTATGGGTGACGCCCTTGAAAGACGTGCCGGCAGTGGTCTTAAAAACCTTCTCGGAAAGCTTACAAACAACCGTCTTACAGGCTTTTTGACAGGTCTTGCGGTTACGGCTGTAATCCAGAGCTCTTCTGCCACAACTGTTATGGTTGTCGGTTTTGTAAACTCGGGTGTTATGACCCTCAAACAGTCCATCGGTGTTATTATGGGTGCCAACATCGGTACAACAGTTACATCCTGGATTTTGAGTCTTGGCGGCATTTCCAGTGACAACCTGTTTATGCAGCTTTTAAAACCCACATCATTTACTCCCATACTTGCACTCATAGGAACAGCCTTGCTTATGTTTGGCAAATCCAGCAAGAAAAAGGATACCGGCACAATTTTGCTCGGCTTTGCAACACTTATGTTTGGTATGGATACCATGTCGGGTGCTGTTTCAGGTCTTGCAGATATTCCTGCCTTTCAGAATATGTTTATCATGTTTAAAAATCCGATATTGGGCGTATTGGCAGGCGCTATACTCACAGCTGTTATTCAGTCCAGTTCTGCATCTGTTGGTATTCTGCAGGCGCTTTCTGCAACCGGCCAGGTTTCCTACGGTGCGGCAATCCCCATAATCATGGGGCAGAACATCGGTACATGTATCACTGCCATTCTTTCGTCCTTTGGCACAAATAAGAACGCAAAACGAGCGGCTATTGTCCACTTGTCGTTTAACGTTGTTGGTACTGTAATATGGTTAGCGGTATTCAGCATCATTTCAGCAATTTTTGACCCGGTACTGCTTGATGCACCGACTACACATTTTGGTATTGCCGTTGCACACTCATCATTTAATATAGCATGTACAATCATTCTGTTACCCTTGTCATCTCTGCTTGAAAAACTTGCCATTAAGCTTGTTCCCGATAACAACAAACAGGATGTTGTAGCTGAACTTGACGAACGACTTTTGGCAACGCCCCCTATCGCTCTCGACAGATGTAATACACTGGTTTGCGAAATGGCAGCGCAATCAGTTACAGCGCTCAAGCGTAGTTTGAATATGTTATATGCATACGACCAGGATTCAGCCGAACAAATACGTGATGCTGAAAGAAAGGCAGACCATTACGAGGACATTTTAGGGACATATCTTGTTAAGCTCAGCAGACACGAAATAAGCGATGCCGATAGTGCTACCGTATCAAAGCTTTTAAAATTAATTGGTGATTTTGAAAGAATTTCCGATCACAGTATAAACATACTCGAATCAGCCGAGGAACTTCGCGACAAGGATATAGAATTTACCCCCCGTGCAAAACGCGAACTTAATGTTATGTGTACTGCCGTTTCAGATATACTTACTCTTTCCTATCAGGCGTTTGTAAATGGCGACATTGAGGCTGCGCAAAAGGTAGAGCCTCTGGAACAGGTGGTTGACGAAATCAAAGACACTCTGCGAAACGCACATATTTCCCGACTTAAAAACGGAGAATGCTCAATAGAAGTTGGCTTTGTATGGGCAGATTTACTTACAAATCTTGAAAGAACGGCAGACCATTGCTCCAATATAGCTATATGCGTAATCGACAGTGCCAATAATAATATGAACTTGCATTCATCGTTAAGCATTATACGAAAAAATGATCCGCAATTTAAAACTCAGTATAAAATATATGCTGAAAAATATGCACTTTAACATGTTTTGGGCAGGGGGCAATTAAACCCTCTGCCCATTCTCAAAATTTTGTTAAAAATTTTTAATTTTTTGCTTGACATATATAATTTTCTCTGCTATAATATTATCTGTTGCAAGAACGAAATGCGAGTGTGCTGGAACTGGCAGACAGGCACGTTTGAGGGGCGTGTGCTAATGGCGTATGGGTTCAAGTCCCATCACTCGCACCAGAAAAAACGACAGCAATCAACAGATTGTTGTCGTTTTTTCAACGAAATAAATCCTTGCGGATTTGTGAAATGTGCTTCGCACGTGAAATACACCTTCGGTGTATGAAATATTCGCTACGCGAATGTGTATTTATTTCATTTCACAGAAAACGAAGTTTTCTATTTCACAATTTACGCAGTAAATTATTTCATATCGAGCAAAGCGAGATATTTCACTAAAACCATTTTTTAAACTTGATATTACTGCATTTTCAAGTAAATCCTATAAGAACACTCGCACCAAAAAAAGAAGTATTACCAAAGGTAGTGCTTCTTTTTTTATCCCGAGGGGACTTGAACCCTGAGAGGGCGCGAGCCGTAAATAAAACGGTTGATAACCGTTTTTAGGTGAGCGGTGCGCAGACCGGTACCGAAATGCGTAGCATTTGGGTCGACAAGCTCGTCGCAGTAAATAGCGCTACAATCAAAAAGCTGCTTTACAAGCAACTTTTTTCTTACGCTTTGTTACTGCTCCTCTTTCGCAAAAAGTCACGCTCGGCTTGCCTGTTCGCTTGTAAACGCACTCACAACGGCTCGCTGTCGCTACCACCTTTTTGCGAGCAAAGCTATGCGTCTGTCCCATCACTCGCACCAGAAAAAACGACAACAATCTGTTGATTGCTGTCGTTTTTTCAACGAAATAAATCCTTGCGGATTTGTGAAATGTGCTTCGCACGTGAAATACACCTTCGGTGTATGAAATATTCGCTACGCGAATGTGGATTTATTTCATTTCACAGAAAACGAAGTTTTCTATTTCACAATTTACGCAGTAAATTATTTCATATCGAGCAAAGCGAGATATTTCACTAAAACCATTTTTT
>JAZNUH010000158.1:0-5164 GCA_045592225.1 Clostridia bacterium
TTATCGCTGCCCGAGAAATATAACGGACATAAAGTCAAGCATTTTGTTTTTGATGTGGGCAAATAAAAACTTGCGTTAATCTGTAATTTGTGGTAAAATATTTCTTTGATAAATTACCAATAAGGAGATTTTTAAATTGTATTGTTCAAGTGAAGTCTTTGACAGTATGGTAAAAATGCGTCGTGATTTGCACCGCATCCCCGAAACTGCCTTTGAGGAAATAAAGACAAGAGAATATATTTGCTCAAAGCTTTGTGAACTTGGCATAGAATACAGTGTGATGGCAAAAACAGGTGTTGTGGGCATTATACGTGGCAGAGAGGACGGCAAAACATTACTTTTGCGTGCAGATATGGATGGATTGCCGGTGACAGAAATTACTGACAACGAGTATAAATCCCAACATGAAGGAAAAATGCACGCATGTGGACATGATTTTCATATGTCAGCACTGCTTGGCACGGCGCAGGTATTAAACAGTTTGAAGGACAATTTTTGCGGTAATATCAAGCTTGTTTTTCAACCCGCCGAAGAAGGAGATGGCGGAGCGGAGCCTATGATAAAAGAAGGTGTTATGCATAATCCAACCGTTGACGCCGCTGCGGCACTTCACGTATGGCCCGAGCTTGATAGCGGATTTGTAGAACTTAAAAGTGGAGGTATGACTGCTGCGCCCGATGAATTTGACATAACTGTTATCGGCAAAAGCGGACATGCGGCATGCCCTCATAAATGTATAAGTCCAATTGTTATTGCAGGCAGAATCAGTGACGAAATAACAAAGCTTACCGATATGCAAAAGGAACGCCTTGTAAGTGTAACATGCATCTCGGCGGGGAATTGCTATAACGTAATTCCTGATAGTGCCAATATCGGCGGGACATACAGAACAACTACTCCAAAGTTACGTGCAGAGATAGAAGAACGCATAAAGGAAATATGCGTCAGAGAATGCAAAAAAATGGGCGCAACATGTAAGGTTGAACTCAGACGCTTGTATCCTCCTGTGGTAAACGACCCGAAACTGACAGAGCTTTTTAAAAAAACAGCCGGTAAAGTTTTGGGTAAAGATAAAGTGGTTGGGGTGACAGAAGTCTCTATGATTGGCGAGGATTTTGCATATTTTGGCGAGAAGGTTCCGACTGTTTTTGTACACCTCGGAGCCAGACCCAAGGGCGAAACTGTGGTTTATCCCCTTCATAATCCACTTGTAAAATTTGATGAAAAATGCCTTAAAACTGCGTGCGAATGTCTTGTAAACTTTGCACTTGAATATTTGAAAGAGGAGAAATAAACATATGTATGATAAACTTTCGTTTATAGAAAAAAGATATGAGGAGCTTTCCGAACAGATAAGTGATCCGGAAATTATTGCAGATCAGGATACGTGGCGCAAATTATGCAAAGAACATTCGGATATAACTCCTATTGTGCAGAAATACCGTGAATATAAGGGCGCAAAGGATACAATAGAAGAGGCAAACGAGCTTTTGAAAGAAGAAAATGACAAGGACTTTAAGGAAATGCTGTTGGCGGAAATAGATGAAGCACAGGCAAATATTGCAACCTACGAAGAAGAGCTTAAAATACTCCTTCTGCCCAAAGACCCTAACGATGATAAAAACGTTATTGTTGAAATTCGCGGCGGTGCAGGTGGTGACGAAGCGGCACTCTTTGCAGCCGACCTTTACAGAATGTATACCATGTATGCAGAAGCAAGACGCTGGAAGATTGAAGTGCTCAGCTCCAATATGACCGATATCGGCGGTGTAAAGGAAATTTCGTTTATGATAGAAGGAGCAGGGGCATACAGCAGACTTAAGTTTGAAAGTGGCGTGCACAGAGTACAGAGGGTTCCTGCCACAGAATCATCGGGAAGAATTCATACATCCACTGTTACTGTTGCAGTGTTGCCCGAAGCACAGGAGGTTGAGCTTGAAATCAACCCCAACGACCTGAAAATTGATGTATTCCGTGCAGGCGGTCCCGGTGGACAGTGCGTAAACACCACCGACTCGGCAGTACGTATAACTCATTTGCCCACAGGTCTTGTGGTTTCTTGTCAGGATGAAAAGAGTCAGCACAAGAACAAGGACAAGGGTATGAAAATTCTGCGTTCAAGACTTTACGAGCTTATGCAGAGAGAACAGCATGAAAAGATTGCAAGTGAGCGTAAAAGTCAGGTTGGTACAGGTGACCGAAGTGAGCGCATCAGAACATACAACTTCCCCCAGGGAAGAGTATCCGACCATCGCATAGGTCTTACAATTCATAGACTTGAAGGCTTTTTAAACGGTGATATGGATGAAGTGATAGATGCACTCATCACAAGCGCACAGAGTGAAAAATTAAAGGGGGAAGCGACAGAATAATGTATAAAAGTGATATAGAAATAGCACAAAGTACACAAATGTTACCCATACAGGAAATTGCAAATAAAGCCGGAATTCCCGATGATGCAATTATTCCCTACGGAAAATACAAGGCAAAAATAGATGTTGATGCATTGCCAAAAACAGAAAAAGAAGGCAAGCTTATTCTTGTGACAGCAATTACGCCTACGGCGGCAGGAGAAGGCAAAACAACAACAACTGTAGGTCTTGCAGACGGACTTTCGCTTATTGGTAAAAATGTTTTAGTTGCGCTTCGTGAACCGTCACTTGGCCCTGTTTTCGGCGTTAAGGGGGGAGCTGCAGGCGGCGGATATGCACAGGTTGTACCTATGGAGGACATAAACCTGCATTTTACCGGTGATTTTCACGCAATTGGTGCGGCAAATAATTTGCTGGCCGCTATGATTGATAACCATATTTATCAGGGGAATAAGCTTAATATCAATCCCAAACGTGTAACCTGGCGCAGATGTGTTGATATGAATGACCGTCAGTTGAGAAACATAATTGGTGGTATGGGTAAACGAACAGATGGATGTCTGCGTGAGGACGGATATGACATAACCGTTGCATCCGAAATTATGGCGTGCTTATGCCTGGCTGAAAATCTTACCGATTTAAAAGAACGTCTTTCACGTATAATTATTGGATATAACTATGAAAATGAACCGGTTACTGCGGGACAGCTTAAAGCAGCAGGAGCAATGACAGCCTTGCTTAAGGATGCTGTAAAGCCCAATCTTGTTCAGACTCTTGAGCATACGCCTGCAATCATTCACGGCGGACCATTTGCAAACATAGCACATGGATGTAACTCTGTTATAGCTACTAAAACGGCTCTTCGTTTAAGTGATTATGTTATAACAGAAGCAGGCTTCGGTGCAGATTTAGGTGCAGAAAAGTTCTTTGACATAAAATGCCGCAAGGCCGGTCTTAAACCTTCTGCTGCAGTAATAGTTGCTACTGTTCGTGCTCTTAAACTGCATGGCGGTGCAGACAAAACAATGCTTGCTGAAGAGAACATTCATGCACTGACAGAGGGATTACCCAATCTTTTGCGTCATCTTAAAAATGTAACAAAGGTTTACGGTGTTCCGGCAGTTGTCGCTTTAAACCGTTTCCCCACCGATACAGAAGCCGAGATTGAAACAGTAATGGCTGTATGTAAGGGAATGGGTGTTAATATGTGCCTGTCTGAGGTGTGGGCAAAAGGCGGCGAAGGCGGAATAGAACTTGCAAAGGAAGTTGTACGTCTTTGTGAAACTCACTCGGAATTTAAATTCTGCTATGAAGACAATCTGTCCATAGAGGAAAAAATAGAAAGTATTGCTAAAAATATATATGGTGCAAAAGGGATAATTTTAACCGATGCTGCAAAAAAACAGGCAAAAGAAATTTCGGAGATGGGATTTTCGAATTTGCCGGTATGTATGGCAAAAACCCAGTACAGTTTTTCGGATAATCCCAAGCTTTTGTGCGCTCCCGATGATTTTGAAATAACAATTCGAAATCTTAAGGTAAGTGCAGGTGCCGGCTTTGTTGTTGCCCTGACCGGCGAGATTATGACAATGCCCGGTCTGCCCAAACAGCCTGCAGCGGAAGCCATAGATGTTGATGCCAACGGAACTATAACAGGTCTGTTCTAAATAAAAAATATTTGACACAAAATACCCTTAGTGGTACAATATTAAAAGAGTAGGCCGAACAATCGCGGAGAAGTGAGGCTTCTACGAGGAAAGTCCGAGCTCCACAGGGCAAGGGTGCCGGGTAACACCCGGTAGAGGTGACTCTCAGGACAGTGCAACAGAAAAAAACCGCCTCTTTTGAGGTAAGGGTGGAAAGGTGAGGTAAGAGCTCACCATTGGTATGGCGACATACTTTATGTGTAAACCCCATCCGGAGCAACGCTAAGTGGAAAGTTAAGTCGGCCCGACGTTTTCCGAACCAGCGGCTGGAGCGGTTCAGTAATGTATCGCGTAGATAGATGATTGTTCAAGACAGAACTCGGCTTATAGACTTACTCTCAAAAAGACGATTTAGTCGTCTTTTTGTTTTAGAAAGGAGATTTATATGAAGGTTTTATTTCCGTATGGTAAAGAAAAAATAGAATATGAATTTGATGACAAATCCCTTGAGGGAATACTTACTTCTTTAATCGAGGATTATGTACCCGATGTGGGGGAGAATGAGCTTGTGCTTTCTGCAATGGCAAATCCTGTGGGAGGGGAAAGACTTTGTGAGCTTGCAAAAGGTAAAAACAAGGTTGTCATTATTGCGAGTGACCATACAAGACCTGTGCCGAGCAAGGTGATTATTCCGCATATGCTTCGCGAAATCAGAGAAGGTAACAAAAACGCGGATATTACCATTCTTATTGCCACGGGTTGTCATAGAGATACAACGGTTGACGAGCTGAAGGACAAATTTGGCGAGGATATTGTAAATAACGAAAAAATATATGTTCATAACTGTGATGAAACGAAAATGCTTGTTAATATAGGCACCCTCCCTTCGGGTGGTGAGTGTGTAATAAATAAGCTTGCAGTTGAAGCGGATTTGCTTGTTGCTGAAGGCTTTATAGAACCGCATTTTTTTGCAGGTTTTTCGGGAGGAAGAAAAAGTGTTCTGCCGGGAATAGCAGCAAGGGAAACCGTTTTGGCAAACCATTGCTCCGAGTTTATAGATAATCAGTATGCCAGAACAGGCGTGCTTGAAAATAACCCCATACATAAGGATATGCTTTGGGCGGCACAAAAGGCAGGTCTTGCATA
>JAZNUH010000159.1:0-9608 GCA_045592225.1 Clostridia bacterium
GGCAGAGCTTAACCCCACCTTCACACAAGAGCAGGTGACGGCGGAGTTTGAAGGGCAGGTGCCCTCCATTCCCGACTATTACACCGAGCTTTTAGAGCTGGGGGTGTTTGTGATAATTGCAGGTGCTACCGAGGATATTGACCTTGCAAACAACTACACAAAGCTTTACAACGCAAAAAAGAGCGAGGCGGCCTATGCTAAATATATGATGCGCGGCAAGTATCCCGTAACAAAGGAGAGATGATATGCAGATATATTTACCCCGCAACGTGGCGGCGCGGATAAAACAGCACGAATATTTAAAATCCCTTGACATTGAAAAGCTGGGGGACAATCCCATGTGTCCGCGGTGCGAGAGGGTTGCCCTGCGTGATGCAGGGTGGTCCACCGACAGGATAGGCCAGTGCCCCCAGTGCGGATACAGAGGGGTTATGAGGGTAACACTCCGCGAATATGCGGAACAAAAACTTTACGAATAGGAGAGAAATATGGACAAGACAAGACTTGCAGATAAATATCTTGAATACTACGGGCGTGCGTGCGAGGACAAAAACTCAAAAAAACTGCCGCAGCTTTTTAAGAGGTTTGACAAGTACTGGGAGGGGGATGTAAACCACCCCGAAAGTGAGTCAGACCCCGGCTCATGCGTTAACATTATCCACCCCAATGTGGAGGGGCAGGTTTCAATGCTGACAGAGCAGAATATTGCGGTAAATCCCCAGGCGGTTACCCCTTCCGATATTCCCTTTGCAGAAACGGTACGCCTTGTGCTTGAGTTTATAAAGGACAAAAACCGCCTTATACGAAAGCTGGATGTACACGAGAGGCGCAGGGAAAAGTACGGCACAGGCATTTTAAGGGTTATATACGACCCCGATGCCCTGGGCGGTGTGGGTATGCCTGTCATTGATGTGTGCAATCCCTCAAACATTTTTGTTGACCCCTGTGTAACCGACATTTACAAAATTGACGAGGCCGAGTTCATTATTGAAACGGTGGTCAAGTCGGTTGGCTGGGCAAGGCGGCAGTTTGGCAGTATTGCCGAAATGATTGAACCCAACCATTTTCCCCACGGAGAGGACAGCGGTGCACCGGGCAAAAGTGAAAAGTACCTGCACATGCTGGTGTGGACAAGGCATCACGGCAGACTTCGTCTGGTGCAGATGAGCGGCTGCGGTGTAATTTTATCCGATTCGGAGGATGGTGGCGAGGGCTTTTATCCTTCGGCTAAATACCCCTACTTTTTCACTCCCCTGTACTTCCGGGAGGGCAGTATATGGGGCAAGGGGGATGTGGAGCTTTTAATTCCCGTTCAGGACGTTATAAACGATTTAGACGACCAGATAAGAAGGTGTGCACGTCTTACAGGCAATCCGCAGAGGCTTATTGAAACAGGCTCGGGCATTGACCTTGATGCACTTACAAACGAGGCAGGGCTTAACATTCCCACAAACAGCGTAAACTCGGTGAGAACACTTACACCGCCCGAGCTGCCCTCCTACGTTATAAACCGCAGACTTATGGCATTTCAGGCGGAGGGGCAGAGGGTTACACGCTTTTCCGACCAGATGACAGGCACAAAGCAGGCGGGGGTTGACACGGCAACCGAGGCGCATGCCCTTCAGCAGGCGGGCACAACGGGAATAAATCACAAGAAAATACTGCTTCAGGAAACCTTATCCGAGCTGTTTACCTACTGTCTTGAGCTTGTGCGCGAGTACTGGACAGAGCAGGTGGCAATAAAGGTTACAGACAAGCCCGACGAATTTATATTCTTCAGCGGAAGTCAGCTGCGCGACATTCCCGTGCTTGTACCTGCCGATGCCGATTACAGGCTTAAGTTTTCGGCATTAAATCCCGGCAGGGAGATGCCCATGCTTATGCAAAGGGGCAGGGCGGTAAAGGATGCCGAGTTTGATATCAAGGTTACTGTGGGCGCAGGAATGCCCACAAACAAGGCATTTGTATACCAGATGATGCTTGAATGCACAAAGAGCGGACTTATAGCACCCGAAGAAATGAGGGAGTGGCTTTGCGAAAATATGGGGTTACCCGTATCCGCTCAAAAGCCGCAGATGACAGATGCAGGCGCATTAGCCGCTATGGGCGCAGACATTGAAGGAACAGGGGTAAAGGGCGCACCCCTTACAGGAGGAGTAATATGATAATTAAAAAATGCAGCTGCGGACACCAGTTTAAAACCGCCGATATACGTCCGCCGCTTATAAAGCTGCCCGGCAGTTTTCTGGGCGGCAGGGCGAAAAATTATTCGGACATTGTGTGCGAGTGCGGTAACATATGCCGCATTTACATAAGACCCTCGGGGCAGACCTGGGAGGTAGTCGGCGGCGAGATTATTAAAAAAGCAAGAAAGAAGGGATAAATTATGGAAGAAATGGAATACACCGCGGAAACCGAAGAAGTACTGACAGATGAAGCGGGTGAGAGCGCGGAAGAAACATCCATACCCGAGGAGCACGGGGAGGACATTGAGGAAATTAAGCGACAGTACGCGCAAAGCCGCGAGCTTATTGACAAAATCTTAAAGGGCTCGGGCGCGGCAAGTGTGGACGAGCTTTACGAGAAAATGGAAGAGGCGCAGTACCGTGCCGCTTTGAAAACCGGAATGACCCCCGAGGCGGCAAGGCTTTTTACAGGTCAGCAGGAGGAAATGCGCGCCCTGCGTGATATGCGTCTTTCGGCAGGCTATGCCGAGGAAATAGCAGGGCTTCGTCAGCTGCCCTTTTATTCGGATATTGATGCGGTAAAGGAGCAGGTGATAGGCTTTGCAAAGTCAAAGCGTATGTCGGCAAAGGAGGCATACAACGCCCTTTTTGCCGATGTGCGTGCCCAGAGCATCCGTGAGGAGGCAATGCGTGAGGGCGAGGAGGCGGCAAGGCAAAAGCAGTCCAAAAAAATAGCCGCGCTGGGCAGCAGCGGTAATGCCGCGGTATCAGGCGGGGCAACACTTTCCCCCGCCGAGGCGTGGGCGGCAAAAATTGCCGGTATTGAGCCGGCGGAATACTTAAAATTTAAAAAGAATTAAGGAGGAATACACATGGCAGTTAAACTTACCAGAGAAAATTTCGGGGAGCTTTTAACCCCGGTACACAGAAAGGTGTTTTATGACGCCTATGAAAGCAAGAAAACACAGTTTGACAAAACATTTAAAACAGACGATATGCAGGGCAAGGAGGCTACCTTCCCCCATCTTGGCTCTTTCGGTATGTGGGAGAGCAACACAGAGGGCAACGACTTTAATATGTCGGACATCACAGAAGGCGAAAAGGCAACCTTTACAGCACGTCGCTTTGACAAGTCCTACGAGGTAACCTGGGAGCTTATTCAGGATGACCGTTACAACGTGTTCAAGGGCTCGGGCAAGGGCGGCAGCGCACAGAAGCTGGGCAGAGGTCTGCAGGCTACAAAGGAAAGCGAAGCGGCAAAGGTTATCACAGGCGGCTTTTCAAATGTGGGCTATGACGGCACCGCGCTCTTTGCGGCAAATCACCCCCTTGCAGGCAGTGACAAGGTGGGCGACAACCTGATTTCAGGCGCGCTTAACGACGAAAATCTCAAGGCGGCGCTTACAAAAATGCGTTTGCAGGTGGACGAGGCAGGTGTGCTTATTGCCGCCAATGCCGACAAGCTTGTGGTTCATCCCGACTGGGAATTTACCGCACGTGCGCTTATTGGTTCCACACTTCAGGCAGGCACAAATTACAACGATAAAAACACTCTGCCCGGTCTTGATATTGTGGTGTGGGATTATCTCTACGACCCCGAGGGCACAGTAAAGCCCTGGTATGTTCAGGACAGCTCTATGGATAATCTTATGTTCCTGTGGAGAGAAAAGCCTGTGTTTGACAGTGAGAGAATTCCCAATAAGATGGATTACCGTTTCTACGGTTATTGTCGATTTGATACAGGATATGTAGACTGGAGAGGACTTGTAGGGTCTACGGGAATATAAAGGGCGGCTTGAAAAAAGGCGCAGAGCATTTGCCGGTGGTTAAAGGTTTGGTGCGGAAGATAAAAATAGAGTAAACCTGAAATAAGGGTAAGGAAATCCAAACGGATTTCCTTATTTGTACCGGCAAATTACAGCCGAACCCCACCCCCGACATACTTTTGTATAGTCGGGGGCTCCGCCTACGGTGTTGTTCGGCTGTTCTGCATCCTTTTTTCTGTGCCTTAACAAGAGGGGGTTGTTCACCCTTCGGGCTCTGTTCGTTCATTCTGCACTAATTTTCCCTATCTCCTATGAAAATGGAAAATTGAAAATTGCGGCAAAAAACAGTGCCTTCCCGACATGCCCTCCTTGCAACGCCCCCCTTGCCTAAAGGGGGGAAGAAATCCAAAAGGATTTCAGGGGGGATTCCCGGGAGGGGGGACCATCGCAGATGGTGGGAGGATTTAAATGGAGGTGGATTTTGCAAAGCAAAAGACGGAGGGAGAGAAAAGGGCAGAAAAGAGAAGGTCTCTCCCTCAGTCAGCTGCGCTGACAGCTCCCTCATCAGAGGGAGCCTTGTTAAATGAATCTCGCAGAGATTCATTTAATGACAATGGGGTTATCAATTCTGCGCTTGCGGTACAGACAAATTTTATGCAAAAAAATTAAATGCTTGTAAAAATAATACAGGTATTATATAATTATGAAAGGAGGCAAATATGCCTTACACATGGAAGGACACCGCCAGACTTATTGGCGGTACCAAAGTTGCAAAACGAGTTACAAAACAAAAAAACACAACAGATGATATGGAGTCGGGTAACAGGAATACTCCGGTAACAACACCACCTGCAAAGACAAGTGGCAATGATATTATAGATATGGATTATCTTTCACCCGGACTTCAAGGTATGGCTCCTCAAAATGAACAGGAAATTGAGATAGAGGATGAGTTATTGCATAATGATGCAACAAAAAAGGTGCCACTTAAAATTGACCCGATTGGAAAAACTCTCGGTACAGTAAGAAACCTTGATGGTATGAGAACAAAGGCAGTTAATATAGGTGACAGATACTATGAGTTTCATACAGGAGATATGTATAATTCAAGAAGAGAAACAGAGAAAAACAGACAAGGTAAAGATGAAACTAAATTTTATGTAGATGGTGATGATGTAAATAGCCTTGGACTGCCATCCCTTTCGGGTGACAGCAAGATAGACCTTATGCTTTATACCGCTCTTGCTGAAAGAGGCGAGGGAGAGGCCGGGGGAAGCGACAATGATACAAAGTACGCAGAATGGTATTATAACAAAAGGGTTAAAGATTATCAAAATGGAGAAGATATAACATACCCTTGGTGTGCAACCTTTGTTTCATGGGCGGCAGATCAGGCAGGAATAGGATCGAGTATCTATGATACAATTGATGGTGTAGTTCCTAAATATGAGGGCTGCAGAACAGGGCAAAACCTGTATAAATCTAAAGGAAGACTCCATAAAGTGGATGATAAAAATGATAATTATAAGCCAAAAGCGGGAGATACGTTTTTTATGAGCACTCCCGGCTGGGAAGAAGGGACAGGACATACGGGACTTGTTCTTGCTTACGATGAAAAAAACGATATAGTTTATACAATAGAGGGCAATGCGGATGACAAAGTTAAAGTGGGAAAAAAGCACAGAACAAGCCTACATAGCTTTGGCAGTAATGGTGGCACAAAATACGGAATAATCCCCAAAAGCTATGATGAAACATACGGAGGGGTGCTGTAAACAGCCTTTACCCGGCTCACGGTAAGGGTTACAAAAAACTGTGAGCCGGAAAGGTGATAATATGAAAAAAGTATATATCATTATTGCAATACTTGCGTCGCTGTTGCTGGCGGCTATGCTTACAGGGATAGGCTATGGTATGAGCAGAATTTCCGCACCGAAGGTAGTCTATAAGGAAATACCTACAGTTGCACCAACACCAACACCAACACCTACACCTGTACCGGAGCCGGATTACGAGCCGGAGGTGGTTTATATAAATCCGTGGTGGGAGCCTGAAAATATAGAAGAACTTAAGAAAAATGCACCTGAACCTGTAACAGAGAAAAAGTATGTGAACCATAAGCTGGGTTATGAGATAATTTTTCCGTTGAGTTGGCCGGGATGGTTTATAATTGATGACAGCGAGCCGGAGGATGTACGTATTATGTTTTATGGAAAAAGTGAAGCAGGTAAATTTTGCAAAACATCGGATTCAGGTTACGGCATACCCTTGCTTAACATAGTAACAGAAGAGATTATGGAAAAAAAGGATCCAAACTGGACTTACTATGTCAGAAGACAGCTTATAGATGATATAAACGGAATAAACATATACTGGGGTGACACCTGCAGAGATATGGGGTTACCCGGATTGGCAGCACACACTACCTACTATGATGAAAACGAGAGAAGTCTTGCGGCAGCAGATAATGAACAGATGAAAAAAATGTACTATGATGCACTGGACCGCGTACGACCTGAGTTATATCTTAATGAAATAAAGTAGGTGATAAAATGAAAAAAATACTGATTATTATTGTAATAATTGCAGTGCTTGTGCCGATGTGTGTAGGTATAGGATATGGGATAGGCGTATATACAAAACCAAAGGAATCAGCTATAGCTACAACCACAATCACGGAGCCTACACCCGAGCCGGAGAATAAAATGCCGTATTGGTTTCCGGAAAATCTTGAGGAACTTGAGGCAAATGCACCACAGCCTGTAACAGAAAGGGAGTATATAAACCGTGAGTGCGGATACAAAATCACATTCCCCGAAAGTTGGCTGGGATGGTTTTTAATAGATGACAGCAATCCTGAAGCTGTGGATATAAGATTTTATGGTGAAAGTATATTTGGCAGATTTGGTAGTCCGTCATCAACGTGTGATTATGGAATTTTGATGTTCACTATTGTAACAGAAAGCGAAATTTATGAAAATCCCGATTGGGGAATAACCTATGATGGAACACATCTTATAGGTTACGCTAACGGCGAGAGAATATATGACGGAGTGACTGCGAGAAACCAAGGATTATTTGAAGATGCATCAAACACTGATTATTATGACGAATCAGAAAGAGAACGTGCAAAAAAAGACCACTTAAAATTTAAAGAAATGGGCAGAGACAGGGTAGCATACGGATTTTTATACACAACCTTCGAAGAAATAAAGTAGGTGATAATATGAAGAAAGTATATAACATTATTGCAATACTTGCATCGCTATTGCTGGCGGCTATGCTTATAGGTATAGGCTATGGAATAGGTGAATACACCAAGCCGCAGGTTATTGTTAGAACACAGGTGTCGACGCCTACACCTACACCCGAGCCTGAAATAACACCTACACCCACACCTGATTATGTTGCCGAGGCAAAAAAGAACCCACCCGAAGCGGTAACCGAAAGGGAATATATTAACTACGAGTGTGGATACAAAATAACCTTTCCCGAGAACTGGATGGGATGGTTTTTGATTGATGATACAGATGCAGCGTGTGTTGCTGTAAAATTCTACGGAAAAAGTGATGCAGGCAGATATTCCGAAAATGATTTCAGCGGGTATTCATACGGGATGCCGTGTATTTTGATATTTACGCACGAAAATCCACAGAAATTTATAAAAGAGAGTTTTGATGGTAATGCGAATAAGATAGGCAGCTCAAGAGGGAAAGACTATTATGTGGGGCGATTATTTTTAGGAGATTGGTTTGAATATCACGCAAACAACGAAAGAAACACCCCTGAAGAAAGAGCACTTGCAAGGCAGGACGATTTAAAGTACCGCGAGATGAAACGTGACACGGTAGAGGGCGGCTTTTTAGACCTTACCTTTGAAGAAATAAAGTAGGTGATAATATGAAAAAAGTATATATCATTATTGCAATACTTGCGTCGCTGTTGCTGGCGGCTATGCTTATAGGCATAGGCTATGGTATGAGCAGAATTTCTGCACCGAAGGTAGTCTATAAGGAAATACCTACAGTTGCACCAACACCAACACCCGAGCCGGAGGTGGAATATATATATCCGAGGTGGGAACCGGGAAACATTGATGAACTGAAGAAAAATCCACCTAAACCTGTAACCGAGAGGGTGTATATAAACTATGAGCGCGGATATAAGTTTACTTTCCCGGAGGAGTGGATGGGTTGGATTTTAGTGGATGACAGTGACCCGGGAAATGTTAAAGTGTGCTTTTACGGACAAAGTGATGCAAGCAGATATGGCGAATACGATTACTATGACGGCAGCTACGGTATGTTGCTATTCTATATTGAAGAAGAAAAGGCAACAGGTAATTACGCGGGAGACGGCAAGTATGATTACATTGATGAAATAGGCAGTGCACGTGGAAAAAAATATTACTGGCATAGCGTGTTCAGTTCACCGGGATTATTGAAAGATGCCGGACGGACAGACTACTATGATGAAGAGGAAAGAAACCGTGCCAGAGAAGACGAGAAAAAACTGAACAGTATGCTGATTAGGCCGAGATTTTTATTTGAAACCTTCGAAGAAATAAAGTAGGGGATAATATGAAGAAAGTATATATCATTATTGCAATACTTGCATCATTGGTGCTGGCGGCTATGCTTACAGGGATAGGCTATGGAATAGGTGAATACACCAAGCCACAGGTTGTTGTTAGAACACAGGTGCCGACGCCAACACCTACACCCGAGCCTGAAATAACACCTACGCCCACACCTGATTATGTTGCCGAGGCAAAAAAGAATCCCCCCGAAGCGGTAACCGAAAGAGAATATGCTAACTACGAGTGCGGATACAAAATAACCTTCCCCGAGGACTGGATGGGTTGGTTTATGATAGATGATACACAAGCAGAAGATATGTTTATGGTATTTTACGGAAAAAGTGACGCCGGCAGATATGTTAGCAATCATTTTGACGGATACTCATACGGATGGCCGATTTTTGTAATATTTACGCATGAAAATCCGCAGGGGCATGCGGGTGAACATTATTACGACAGCTGGCGTAAAATAGGTACGGCAAGGGGGAAAGACTACTATATCGGATATACGCTCGCCGGGATACTGGGCTATCTTGAATCAGAGGCGAACAATCCGGAAAACACCCCCGAAGAAAGGGAACTGGCAAAGCAGGATGATTTGAAGTATCACGATATGATTGGTGACACAAGAGAGGGAGGCTTTTTAGACCTTACATTTGAAGAAATAAAGTAAGAATACAACCATGAGCGGACGGTAGTATTCAAAATGCAAAATTTAAAATTAGAGAAAGGAAACCTACGGGTTTCCTTTTTTAATGGAAAATTGAAAGTTGAAAATGGGAAATTGATGAAGAAAACCGCATGCGGTTTTTTCCAAAATGAATCTCTGTGAGCTTCAATTCATGGAGAACGCCATGCCTTACGGCATAAAAAGCATCTTTGGTGCATAAATGCGGCTTTGAAGCATGCAAAAGACGGAGGGAGAGAAGAATATGGACTTTAACATAAACATAACAGAAAAACAAAAGCAATTTATTGACGCTGTGCAGGACGAGGTTTTATACGGCGGTGCGGCGGGGGGAGGCAAATCCTTCGGTCAGGTGGTGGACAGCTTTTTGACGGCAATGAAATACCCGG
>JAZNUH010000160.1:0-28685 GCA_045592225.1 Clostridia bacterium
AAAAAAAGTCCAGACCGCAAAAAGGTAATAATAACATAAATGTGTATATATAAACTCACTTAAATATTTTATTTTGTCGAAAAATCTCATAAAATGAGATTTTTCTTCGTTTTTATACCTTTTTGCTACGAACAAACTTAACCCCCGACATACATCGTATAGTCGGGGGCTTTTCCCTTCGGGTTCAGTTTGTTCGTTCTGATCATTTTTTCCTATTCCCCAAAATTTGGGGTGTATAAAAGCAATCATTCTCCCATCTTACCGCATTCGTATCTATGTATTCCCATATTTTTTGGTAATCTTTTTCATTACGTATAATATGGTCGTGGTAGGATTTTTGCCATAATTTTTTATCAAAAGGTTGTAAAGTCCCCTCCTTCACCCTTTTTATATACTCATTTACCGTCATAGTTTTAAACCACCGCATTATATCTTGTAGGGAACGACCTGCGTGTCGTTCCGTTATTGTAACAATCATATGCAAATGATTTGGCATAATAATATATTTATCAATCTTTAAATCAAATTTATTTTCCGTTTCTTTTAACCATCTGTGTATTATCTCATTCTGAACAGACGGAACGACACATAGGTCGTTCCCTACATTGTCGGTTTCCAATTCAAAAATACACTTTCGGTTATGGGTACACACCGTCACAAAATACATCCCCGGCGCAGAATAATCATACCCCTTAAGCCTTACCCTTTTTCGTTTTAGCCATTCCATTATTCAACTATTTCCAGCGTAGTTTTACCCGTTGTAAGGTCGGTTGTATAATTATAGGTTCCCGCCTCGTGCATTACCCTTTTTTCCTCGCCGTCAATTATAAGCGCCATTCTCTCATCAAAGGTGAATGAATAGGTAAGGGTTTTTCCGTCCTCGGAAAAATTAAGCTCATCGGGAATCCTTTGCGCCGCCCAGGCAGATATCTCGGGCAGGGGTAATCCCACAGCCGTACCGTCACCCATTTCACTGCCCGGCTTGTAAATTATATACATAAAGCCTGCCGGCCCGTGGGGCACACCTGCAAGGTAGCCTGCAATAAGGGTATACTCGTCTGTATCGTACTGCTTTACTATGTTATACATACTTTTGTCCGCATACTTTTCCATTTTCTCGGCGTGCGTAGGCTCTTTGTAGGCAAGAGCACCACCTGCAATAAGCCTGTCAACCTCTTTGCCGAGTCGCATATTAAGCCCGTTCCACACAAGATTGTAGGTTTCTGTACCAATGGCACTTTGGGGGAAATAATCGGTCTTTTTTATGCCGTAGTCTTCACCATCTATTACCTGCCAGTTGCTTTTATCCAGCAGATATTTGTATCCGCCCATGCCCGAGCCTGAGCCGACAATTTTGTTTTCATCGGATACCATATAATGTGCATGGCTTTCAATTACTATGGCCTCGGCATAATCCTCTTTTTCTATTACATCAATAAGCAGGTGATTGTAAAAGTAAAAGTCATTAAACCTGTTTTTGCTCTCGCCGTTATTTGCGCGCACCGCCGCACCTACTGCACGGTTTTGTGCGCGGTAATCTGCAAAGGGCATTTCTGCAAACGCTCTCTCCCACTCTTCCTTTGTGAAAACGCCGTCACTTATAAGCTTTTCATAAAGATACACATCATCCTTGCACTTTGCAAAGAGTGCCGCTGTCATAAGTGTTACTGCGTCACCTCTTTTAAAGTCTACAATATCAGCCTCTGTGGGCAACATATCAAGCTCACCGGCAAGGGCATAGGGCATCTGCCATAAAAAGTCCTTGTAATCTCCGTCCTCATAGCCCATGGCACGCAGAATAAATGTTAAAAACATATTGGATTCTACCATATCCCCTGCACCAAAAAGTGTTTCCGAAACGCCCTGTGTAATTTCATTGTCAAATGCGTAGGAGATATAGGCGTCTGCCCAGGCGGGCACATCGGTAAAGGAATGTGTTTTGGGGTATTCTGCAGCCTCATCCGCCTTACCCATAGTACGCAGGGTCATTACCACCGCCTCGGTACGGGTAAGTGCCCTGTCAAGCTCAAAGCCTGCATCTGTACCCAGGAAAAGACCAAGCTTGCAAAGACCTTCGGCATACGACTGCTCCTGTGCACCTACCGGCATAAGCATACCTGCCATAATTAATACCGCCAACAAAAGTGCTGTAAATTTTTTCATTTTTATCCCCTTTCAAAATATTCTGTTATTATTTTCATATTCTGCATTTCAAGCGGTGAAAGGCTTCTTTCCTCCATAAACCTTCTGCACCTTGCACCTATGCGCTCCATGTCAAGGGCACGGGGTGTTTTTCCGTACAGCCTTTCCGCATTTTTTGTGTAAATTTCGTCCAGTATCTCACCCTCAAAGCCAAAGGGACGGATAGGCTTATCCGAAATAAGAGTAGACATAAACTCCTCTTTACCCTCAAGCATACTGCGCAGCTGGTATACTCTGGGGCCCGTAACCTCTGCCTCGGCTTTTTCTGCACTTTCAAAGGTGTTGTACATGTCTGTGCCGTATAAAAGCCTGTCACTGTATTTTTCAAAAAAGGCGCGTGACTCATCATAATTTTCTGTAAACTTTACAAACATTTCCCCGCCGGGTGTAAGGTCAAAGCACACATTTTTGTATGTGTCAAAAATCTTTGCGGCGCGGTCAAGCTCACCACCCATAAAGAAAAAGTGTGCAAGAACCAAATGCAAACCGGGGTAGCGGGCTAAAATATCAAACACCCATCCCCTCACCTCTTCAAGCGAAGGCTCATAATCCTCATAAACCCAGCCTTGCGATATTGCATATTCGGTCATCTGCGATTTGTCCCAAAACTTTGCCGGGTCGCCAATGTGCATTACAATAGGAATTTCATTTTGCTCGGCAAAGGCAAATAATTTGTCAAACCTTTTTTCGGCAAGGCTGTATTTTGTAATTCTGTACTGGGTTACCTTACCGTCAAGCATTTTTATGCCGTCAAAGCCCATTTCGTGGTATTCCTTTGCCTGTAAAAGCAAATTATCCGCATTATCTCTCTCGTCAAGAAAATATTCAGGGCCTGCCGATGCAAAAATACGGGGCGCAAACCTTGCCTTGCAATATACTGTCTGCCAGTTTTCTGTTATGCTGTGGCTTGCGGGAATGGCACACAGGTTTGCCGCCGAACAATTAAAATGCCTTAAAATATCGACATAGTTGCTGATTGTTTCCTCTATAGGCTTTTCAAAGCACACGTGTGCGTGGCCCTCTCTTACCGGCTCAGCCCGAAAGCCGTGTCTTTCATAATTTTTCAGTTGCATTTTTCTTTCCTCCATAACCTTTTTTATCTTTAAGCTGAATAAGTATTCCGCCTACTATAAATAGCAGCCCGATGACAGAATACCAGCTTATCTGCTCTTTTAAAATAAGTGATGTCCATATAAGTGATATAAAGGGTGTTATGTATGCAAGGTTTGAAATTTTTGCAGTCTTGCCCGATTCAAGTGCCAAAATCCAGCCTGTATTTGCAAGTGCCATGGCAAATATACCGTTCCAGGCAAAGCCCGCAAGCTGAACTCCCGACGGAATAAATAAGTTGCCCATTGCCGCATTTATTACTGTTGTAAGTAAAAAGGATACAGCATAGCTTATCATATTTGATACACTCTTTTCATAGTGCACCTTTTGATTCAAAATGGTAAAAAGTCCGTAGGAAACCGCGCCCAGAATACAACAAACAGTGCCACCCAGTATGTTTCCCTTAATATCTGCACCTGTTACAATTACAACCCCGAGAAAGGAAACAAGCAAGGCTATTCCCTTGCGTAGGGTAAGCTTTTCACCAAGCAAAATGCAGGCGAACAAAACACTCATAACCGGCCACAGGTAATTTACAATAAACGCCTGCGATGCCGGCATAAGCGCCGTGCCTGCATAGTAAAACACATAATAGAGAAATAGTCCGGGAAAGCCTACAAGAATAATTTTTATATAGTCTTTAAGCTTGTAGGCTTTAAGCTCTTTTATCTTCCCTGTAAAAATGTTATATACCAAAAGGGCAATAACTGCAAAAAACACATTCGCCCACACAAGCTGAAAATTGTTTATGTCCCCTAAAAGCAGCTTTGCCGTGGTTGCAATGGTTGACCAGCAAAAAATTGATATGCCCGCAAGTATATACTCTTTTTTCATTATTTTGTCTTATCCTTTCTGTCAAAAGCAGTAAAAAGCAAAGTGCTTATTATAAGTATTACAGGATAATAAAGACGGGGTATTATTTCAAAAGCCGAAATATGTCCGCCAAGCTCGTTTACTGCTGAAATGGCAACAAGCATCTGCGCGCCGTAGGGCAGAATACCCTGTGCAAAGCAGGAGAAGGTATCAAGTATCGATGCCGCCTTTCGGGGTGAAATACCATACTCACTTGATATTTCCTTTGCAATGGGGTTTGCCATTACTATTGCAACTGTGTTGTTTGCCGTTGCAATATCAAGGGCGGTTACCAAAACGCCCATACCAACCTGTCCGCCGCGCTTGCCCTTAAACACCTTTTTAATTGCGTAAAGGAGTGCGTCAAAGCCACCGTAGTTTCTTATAAGCGCACAAATTGCCGAAACCAGAATGGCAACCATGGTTGTTTCAAACATTCCTGCCGCACCGCTGCCCATATTTGCCATAAGCTGTGTAGCGGCTGTTGCTCCTGTTGCAAGCATTATAACCGTTCCCGATACGATGCCGATAAGCAGAACAACAAAAACATTTATACCTATTATGCCGCCTATAAGTACAAGCACGTAGGGTATAATCTGAATAAGATTGTATTCGTGTGTAACCGAGCTGTCAATCTCTGTTCCCATAGACATTATGAGTATAATTATAAGTGTAATTATTGCCGCAGGCAGTGCTATTTTAAAGTTTTCGCGGAATTTGTCCTTCATTTCGCAGCCCTGACCGTTGCAAGCGGCAATGGTGGTATCGGATATAAACGAAAGGTTATCGCCAAACATAGCGCCGCCGATAACCGATGCAACACAAAGCGCCATATCAAAGCCCGATGCCTTTGAAACCGCAACCGCAATGGGAGTAAGCAGTGTAATAGTTCCAACCGATGTTCCCATAGAAAGGGACACAAAACAGCCAACCGTAAACAAAACAGCCACGGCAAACTGCGGCGGAATTACAGACAGCAGAAAATAAGCCACGCTCTCTGCACTTTCTCTGCCCACAACGCCTACAAAAATACCCGCTTCAAGGAATATGAGTATCATGGTGACAATGTTTTTGTCGCCCACGCCCCCGCCCATAAGCTCCAGCTTTTTGTCAAAGCTTACGCCGCGGTTTTGCAGGCAGGCAACAAGCAGTGCCGCAAGAAAAACCACTACAATGGGAATGTTGTAAAAGCCCATGGGTATTTTTAAAATGTACTCAAATGTTATACCAAATCCCAAATACAGTACCAAAAACACACCGATGGGTAAAAGTGCCTTTGCATTTCCTTTGTTCATATCAGTGCTCCTTTTCTTTTGTTTTTAAGTGTATTACACAATGGTATTATAAGCGTAATTATTGACAGTATCCAACCTATGGGCCATACAAGATAGAGGAATGTAAGGTTGGGGATAAGCGGGAATATCTGGTAAACCCATACAAAACGTAATGCACATATATAAATAAGTGTAGCAATGGTAGGCAGAATCGGTCTGTCAAGTGCCTTGAGTGCACCGCCCACAACCTCGTTTATACCGCATATAAAATATGTACTTGATATAATTACCATCTTTTGTCTGGAAAATTCTATTACCGCAGGTGTGGTGGACATAAAGGCGGAAAGTTCTCTTGCAAAAAGTGCAGACAAACCGCCAAAGCTTGCGCCCATTATCACCGTTAAAATAACTGCCTTTGAAACCGAGGAGCGTGCTCTTTCAACATTTCCTGCAGCAATATTTTGTGCAACATAGGGGATAACCGCCAACGAGGGTGCATAGCCTATGTGATAGAGTATTCCGTCAAACTGGTTTGCAATGGAAACACCTGTTGTTGCATCGGGTCCGAAGCCGTTTACCGCCGTCATAATTATTACATTCGCAAATGAGCACAAACCGCTTTGCAGACCTGTAGGCACGCCTATAAACAGTATCTGCTTAAGCTCTTCCCATTTGATTTTAAAGCTTTGAAGTGTCAGGTGGAATTTCTCTTCTATTTTGAAAAGTGCCCATAAAGAGAGGCCGCCTGCAATTACATTGGTAGCTACTGTGGCAATAGCCACGCCCACAACATCCATTTTAAATCCGATGATAAAGACAAAATTTAAAACTAATTTTACAACACATCCCAGCATAAGAAAGTACATAGGACGCTTTGTGTCACCGCAAGCCCTCAGTCCTGCCGCGGCAAAGTTATAAAGTAAAATGGCAGGTGCACCTAAAAAGTATATCTGAAAATAGATTGTAGCTTTGTCAAGCATTATTTCAGGGCAGTTAGTCCATTTTAAAAAGGTTCTTGCCAGTAAAACACCGAATAAAAGCAAAAACAAACCGCTCAAAAGCGAAAAGGTTATACCTGTTCCCACAGCCTGTTCTGTTTTCTTTCTGTCTCTCTCGCCGATGTGCTTTGCAACAATAACATTTGCACCCGTAGCAACGCCTATAAAGACGCTGGTGAATAAAACGATAAGCGTTCCGCAGGCACCAACCGCACCCACAGCCGTATCGTTGGCATAATTACCTAAAATCGCCATATCCAGCGCACCGAACAAAACCTGTGTAACATTCATAATAAGTATTGGGATTGACATGGCAATCAGTCCGCGCATAATTGAGCCTGAAAGCATATCCGAACTGTTTTTTCTCATAAGTCTTTGCCCCCTTAATTTACCAGGTCATTAAGCCATTTATTTCCCCGCATTCGCTTATATACGGCAACCGCCTTTACAGCCTCTTCGGACACGACAATTGCATAGGTTATGGGCGCTGAAAGACCCAGCCATATGCCCGATATGTACGCAAGGGGAACACCTATAAGCCACACGCACAGTATGTCTGCAAGCAGGGCATACTGCGTATCTCCGCCTGCGCGCATTATGCCCACTATTGCCACAAGGGTGTAGCTTTTAAGGGGCAGCGACAATGCAAGAATTACAAGCATTTTATGTGTCATATCCTGCGCCGCAGGAGTAAGGTTGAACATAGCCGTGTAAAGGGGTATTACAAGCACCAGGAATATTGCGGGGATAATTGCTGCCAGCGGCGTAACAATAAGCGAAAATTTTGCCGCATAAATTGCCTGCTTTCTCTTTTTCGCTCCTATATTTTTGCCTATTATAATGCCCGCCGCGTGGGAAAAGCCCATACTGCCTACAAAGACAAGCTTTTCGGCAAGCGATGCGGTGTTTGCCGCCGCAACCGCCGCTGTGCCCATAGCGGCATCACCAATTCGTGAATATACCGCAGAATATACACTCATTCCAAGCCCCCACAGGGTTTCGTTTATTATAACAGGGCCTGCGACCTTAAAAAACTGCACCATATTTTCCTTTGTAAAGGCAATATAGTCTTTAAAGCCGTAGCGCAGATAGTCTATTTTGTAAAGGGCAATAGCGGTTATTGTCACCGCCTCCACAAGCCTTGAAATAAGGGTTGCAATTGCCGCACCCTCAACCCCAAGGCAGGGGAACCCGAACTTTCCGTAAATAAGCAGATAGTTAAATACAATGTTTATGCCTACCGAAAGTGCCGAAATATAAACAGGTGCCTTAACCTCGCCCACGCTTTTCAGCAAATAGGATACCGAAAGGCTTATTGCCGCAAGGGGATATGTAGCCGCAACAATTCGCAGATAGCCTGCACCCTCTATACACACAGCCTTATCAGGCGTAAAAAAGCGCATTATGGTCATGGGTGTTATAAGGGCGAAAAACCCGAAAATAAGACCCGCTGAAAGGGATATTAAAAGCTCCTGTCCCGTTACCGTTCTTATTCCCTTGTAGTCCCTTTTGCCGTGGTACTGTGCAATAAACACCGCCGCACCGCTGCAGGTACCGAATATAAGCAGGGAATATATAAAGTAAAACTGATTGGCAAGACCCACCGCGGCAATAGCCTCGTCACCAAGCCTGCCTATCATAACATTGTCTACAAGACTTACAAAGCTGGTAATAAGATTTTGAAATGCAAGCGGAATTGCAAGCACGAAAAGATTTTTCATAAAGCTCCGCTTTGCTCTGTTAAGTGTCATTTAAGTATCATCTCCGCAATTTCCATAGGTGTATTGACAAGTAAATCGGCGCCGCCCGCTAAAAGCTCATCTCTTTCGCGAAAGCCCCACAGTACACCAATACTGTAAAGGCCTGCGTTTTTGCCTGTTTCCATATCTGTTCCCGAATCGCCAACATATGCGCCCGATGTAACGCCCAAATCCTTCATAATTCCGAGAAGGGCTGTGGGGTCGGGCTTACGTGGTATTCCCTCGCGGTTGCCGTAGCAGGCATCAAACATATCCGCCCCGAACATGGACTTTATAATAAAGCTTGTGGACTCGTGGGGCTTATTGGAAAGCACCGCCATTTTTACTCCCTGCTCCTTAAGGCGCATAAGCATTTCTTCAATGCCGTCATAAGGCTTTGCAAGGTACAGGCAGTTTGCATTATATTCTCTTATATATGTTTCATAAGCCTTGTCAAACAGGGTGCACTCACTGTCACCCACCGTTTTAAGCATACCCTTTACAAGGTTTTTTGCACCTGTTCCCACAAGCTGCTTGTATTTTTCTGTTTCTATTGTGTCAAGTCCCAGGCTTTTAAGTGTAAAATTACAAAAATAAGCCAGCGACTCCAGTGTATCTACCAATGTTCCGTCTAAATCAAATGCACAAAAATTATACATAAAGCTCTCCTTTTTCTGTCCGTGTAGGTGTAACACGGGTTATTGCCCCTGTTTCGCCTTCCTTTGAAAATACCTTTATATAGTTTGGTGTAAAGCCGCAGTGCAGACCGTCGCGGGTTTTCTGCTCCCACAGTACCTCTACTTCGCGACCTACATATCTGCCTACAAATTGGCTCCTGAGTTCTTCTGCCACCTTTATAAGTCTGCGTGCCCGCTCTTCTCTTTCGGGCACATCCACCCTGCCATCAAATTCCGCAGCACGTGTACCCCGCCTCTCCGAATAGGGGAAAACGTGTATGTCGCTTAAGGCTACCGACTTTGCAAACTCCATCGTTTCGCAAAAATCCTGCTCACTCTCACCGGGAAAGCCTGTTATAATATCGGTTGTAATTGCCGCATCACTTATATTTTCCCGTATTTTTCTCACAAACTCGGCGTACATTTTGGGAGTGTATCGCCTGTTCATAAGCTTTAAAATTTTCTCCGACCCGCTTTGCAGGGACAGGTGATAGTGCGGACAAACCTTTGGCATTTTTGTAAGTGCACTTATAAACTCGTCGGTAAATGCAAGCGGCTCAAGCGAGCTTAAACGAATTCGTGCAACACCCTCAATGTCACTTACCATCTGCAAAAGTGTTATAAGGTCATCATCCGAATTTCTGCCGTAGGATGCAACGTGTATTCCTGTCAGCACAAATTCGCAGTACCCTTTTTCAGTAAGACCTTCTATTTCGCGGCAAACCTCGTCCATGGGTCTGCTTCTCACAGGGCCTCTCGCATAGGGTATTATACAGTAGCTGCAATACCTGTCACAGCCGTCCTGAATTTTAATAAAGGCACGTGTGCGCTCGGAAAAGGAGTCAATCCAAAGGCTTTCAAACTCCCTTGTTTTTTCGGGCACCCAAATAACCTTTTCCCTGTCTGCCACCTCTATTGCTTTTACAATATCCCCCTTGTTGGAGGTGCCCAGTATAACGTCAATTTCTTCTATTTTGGAAAGTGCGTCAGGTGATGTCTGCGCAAGGCAACCCACCGCCGCCACCGTGGCACCCGGGTTTTCCCTTTTGGCGCGCCTTATTACCTGACGGCTTTTCTTGTCGCTTACCCCTGTTACGGTGCAGGTGTTAATTACGCATACATCCGCCTGCTCGCCGCGCTCTGCAATAGTGTAGCCCGCCTTTAAAAACAAGCCCTCCATTGCGTGGGATTCATATTGATTTACTTTGCATCCAAGTGTAAAAAACTTAACCTTTTTCACGTTTTTTCTCCGCTATTTATGATATTTCTCGTTGGAATTAATTTTAAACGCCCTGTATATCTGCTCCAGCAAAATTATTTTTGCCATCTGGTGAGGGAAGGTCATGGGCGAGAAGGAGATTTTACCCTCTGCCGCCGCCTTAACCTTGTCCGAAAGGCCCATAGAGCTGCCTATTACAAAGGTCATTTCCCCCTGCATTTTGCTGTCCTCAACCATTTTTGCAAATTTCTCGCTGCTCATACTCTGCCCCTCAATGCAAAGGGCAACAAATTTTCTGCCGCCGATTTTTTTAAGTATTTCCTCACCCTCGTCAGCAAGAATTTTTTCGCATTCGGCATCGGATGCGTTTGCCGGAATTTTTCTGTCAGAAAGCTCTATCTGCTCCAATGTACAAAAACGAGAAAGTCGTTTTGCATACTCTCCCGCCGCGTCTGTCCAATATTTTTCTTTAAGCTTTCCAACTGTTATAAGTCTTATTTTCATACTACCTTCAAAAGGACGTCACGTCCTATAACCGCTCCGCATTTTTCTATTGCCGCCGCACAAGTCTCATACGCCTTGGACGGCAGATTGTTCTCACGGCTTAAATGGCCGAGATATATTTTATTTGTTCCCATACCGATAAGCCGCGCGCAGGTTGCCGCCGCCTCCTCGTTTGAAAGGTGGCCCAGCTTACCGCGTATTCTCTGCTTTAGGTAGTAAGGATACTCACCGCCAAGCAGCATATTAACATCGTGGTTTGATTCAAGCAGTATTTCCCTGCTTTTTGAGATTGCCATAAAAAGCTTTTCATTTATGGCACCTATATCTGTTGCAACGGTTACCTTGTCCTCCCCACAAAAAAAGCTGTAGCCCACAGGGTCTGCCGCATCGTGTGGGATTGAAAAAGGGGATATATCCATTCCCGCCGCTTCAAAGCTTTTACCCGGAGCTATTATTTTTATAAGCTCATCGGGCAGCTTGCCAATGCTCATATTACAAAAGGTTTTGTGTGTAGCAAAAACCGGGACATTGAATTTCCTTGCAATAGTACCCACCGCCGCCGAGTGGTCGGTGTGCTCGTGTGTTACAAGAATACCTGCCACCTTCAGGACATTGTCGCCCAAAGCATCGCATATTTTTTTACCGCTTACTCCGGCATCAACCAAAAGTCCCTGCTCACCTGCTGATATGTATGTTGAATTTCCGCTGCTGCCGCTGAAAAGCGGTATGATTTCCGGCATAATTAATCTCCGATTCTTATAATTTCTGCACCCAGGGCTGTGAGCTTTTCTGTTATTTTCTCATAGCCGCGGTCTATAAACTTTACGTTGTCAATGGTGGTTACGCCCTGTGCCGCAAGACCGGCTATAACAAGGCTTGCACCCGCGCGCAAATCTGTTGCCGAAACCTCGGCGCCACGAATGTTCTGCGAGCCCTTTATAATTGCCTGATTACCTGCAATATCAATATTTGCACCAAGCTTTCTAAGCTGGTCTACATACTGGAATCTGTTTTCCCATACGCCCTCGGTTACAAAGCTTGTACCCTGCGCGGTGCTGAGAAGAGCCACCGCCTGAGGCTGAAGGTCTGTGGGAAATCCGGGATATGGCATTGTTTTTATTCGCGCACTCTTTAAGGGTTTTTCTCTTGTTATACGAAGGGCATCGTCATAGTTTTCAACCTCTGCCCCCATTTCCTCAAGCTTTGCGCTTATCGACTCCATGTGCTTGGGAATAATATTTTTTATAAGCACTTCACCGCCCGTTGCGGCAACCGCCATCATATATGTGCCTGCCTCAATCTGGTCGGGAATAATGCTGTATGTGCCGCCGCGCATTGTGGATACGCCGTCAATTCTTATAGTGTCTGTGCCTGCGCCCTTTATGTTTGCGCCCATTGCATTTAAAAAGTTTGCAACGTCAACAATATGGGGCTCCTTTGCAGCATTTTCAATGGTTACTCTGCCGGGAACACGGCAAGCGGCAAGCATAATATTTATGGTTGCGCCAACCGATACTATATCAAGATAAATAGATGCAGGATGAAGTGCTTCGGCACGGGCATATACAATCTCCCTGTCAATGCTCACCTCTGCACCCATAAGCTCAAAGCCCTTTATGTGCTGGTCAATGGGTCTTTCACCAAAATTGCATCCGCCGGGCATACGCACATCGGCATTACCAAATCTGCCAAGCAGAGCACCTAAAAGGTAGTAGGATGCACGCATGCTTCTTACCTTTTCGCAGTCTGCACGGTAGCTTTCTATCTTTGATGCGTCAATTTCCAGAACACCCGGCTCGGGTCTTGTAACCTTTACGCCTAAATATTCAAGAATATCAACTATCGCATCAACGTCTTTTATTTCGGGTATATTTTCAATACGGCAAGTACCTTCAACCAGTAAAACGGCAGGAATAATAGCCACCGCCGCATTCTTTGCGCCGCTGATATTAACCTCTCCGTAAAGTTTATTGCCGCCGTTAATTTGAAACTTGCTCAAAACAAGCACCATCTTTCGCATAATATAGATTTTATTATAGCATCTGCCAATATAAATTGCAATGCTTAATTACTCAAATAAAGCCTTTGCAAAGTCTTTTGGTGAGAAGGGCTGCAAATCGTCTATGCTCTCGCCCACACCAATGAATTTTACAGGTATGTCAAGCTGTGATTTTATGGCGATTACAATACCGCCCTTTGCCGTTCCGTCCACCTTTGTAAGAATAATTCCCGTCAAGGGTGCCGCTTCGGAAAATGTCTGCGCCTGGTGTACCGCATTCTGTCCTGTTCCTGCATCAAGCACAAGCAGACTTTCGCATTTTGAGTCGGGCAGCTCGCGTTCTATTACCCTGTATATTTTTTTAAGCTCTTCCATAAGGTTTTTCTTGTTGTGCAGTCTGCCTGCGGTATCACAGATAAGCACATCAGCGCCTCTCTTTTTAGCCGCGGTGCAGGCATCAAATACAACCGATGCAGGGTCAGCACCCTCCGCACCCTTTACAATGTCTACCCCTGCTCTGTCCGCCCACACGCAAAGCTGGTCAATTGCCGCCGCGCGGAATGTGTCCGCCGCCGCAAGCAGTACCTTTTTACCGTCAGCGCGAAGCTGTGCCGCCATTTTACCGATTGATGTTGTTTTTCCAACACCATTTACACCTATAACAAGTATAACCGCAGGTGAACCGCTTAAATCAAGGGAGGGATTTTCATCGTCAAGCATTTCGCCTATAAGGCTGCAAAGCTCGCCTCTTACCTCGTTTCCGTCTGTTATTCTTTTGGACTTTACCCTGTCACGCAGCTCTTCTGTAATTTCCATTGCAGTTACCGCACCTATATCGGCTTCAACAAGGGCTTCCTCAAGCTGTTCAAAAAGCTCCTCGTCCACGCGGACAAAGGCTTTGAAAACATTGTCCACTCTTTCGGAAAAAGCTTCTTTTGTCTTTGTAAGCCCCTTTTTTAATTTATCAAAAAAACTCATACCTGTTGTCCTCCTACCTCGTCAAGCTTCATTGCAAGCATTTTCGACACACCCTTTTCCTGCATTGTTATGCCGTAGAGAATGTCTGCCGCTTCCATTGTGCCGCGACGGTGTGTTATAATTACAAACTGTGTTTTTTCACAGTATCCCTTTAAATATTCCGCAAAACGTGCAATGTTGTTGTCATCCAGCGCCGCCTCAATTTCGTCCAGCACGCAGAAGGGTGTGGGACGTACCTTGAGTATTGCAAGCAGCAATGCAATAGCCGAAAGTGCTCTCTCACCGCCCGATAAAAGCAGTAGGCTCTGCAGCTTTTTGCCTGGGGGCTGAACGTCAATATTAACTCCGCTTTCAAGCACGTTTTCTTCATCAATGAGCGAAAGGTTTGCCTCACCGCCGCCAAAGAGTATGCGGAAGGTTTCCTTAAACTGCTCACCAATTATCTTAAACTGCTCCTTGAATATCTTTGTCATAACACGGGTCATATCGTTTATAATCTTCAAAAGCTCTTCCTTTGCCTTTGTAAGGTCGTTCATCTGCCCCGTTAAATATTCATATCTCTCTTTAACCTGCTTGTATTCTTCAATGGCATCCACATTCACACTGCCAAGTCCGCGGATTTTGGCTTTAAGTGATGCAACTGTTTCCTTTGCCTCTTTAAAGTCGGTTATTTCTTCTTTAAGCTCAAGTGTGTCCGAATAGGTCAGCTCATAGTCATCCCACAGCCTGTTTATCTGTGCATCCACATCATTTTGCGCCTTTGATATTTTGGTTTCAAGGCGCAGACTTTCACTCTGGAGCAGGAAAATCTTTTCGTTTTGTGCGTCAAGCTGTCCTCTTATTTCTATTATGCGGTTGTCCGCATCACTTTTCTGCTCGCCTCTTTTTGCAAGCTCTGCCTTGTACTGCTCGGCTCTGCCAAGAGTTTCCTCCCTGTCGGCAAGCTTTAATTTTATTTGCATTTCCATTTGTGCGATGCGCTCTGCGTCCTGTATAATAAGCTGCTCGCACTGTTTTATTTTTTGGTGTATTTCTTCTTTTTTGTTGTTTATACCGCGTATGCGCTCGTCTGTACGGGCAATCTCGGTTTCGGTAACAGATAACTGCTCGGCTTTTTCGGTAGCCGCATCTGCCGCCGCATTTCTCTCCTCGGCACATTTGCGCAGCTTTTCTCTTGCCGCCTCAGTTTGGCTCTTTGCATGCTCAAGCTCATCTGCTATGGCCTTTGCCTCACTGTCAAGACGGGCTTTCTCGCTGTCCGAGTTATTCATCTGTGCAGTAAGCTCGTCAATCTCGTCGCGGTTTCTCTGTGCCTCTGCACCCTCGCGCTCTGCAAGGCGCAAATGCATTTCGCAAAGGCTTTCGCTCTTTGCCGCCGCCTCACGCAGGCCGGACAGCTTGTCCTGCATCTTTGTAATATCAGCCGAAAGCTCTGCCAGCTTTTCGCTGTAATCGTCTATTTTATCCTCTGCCCTGTCACATTCTCTCTGCAGCTTTGCCACCTCTGTGCCCAGGTCGTCAATTTCCTTTTCTCTGCCCAAAAGCTGTGCGTGCCTGTGAGTGCTTCCGCCCGTTACCGAGCCGCCTGCCGCAAAAATTTCACCCTCAAGGGTAACAATTTTAAAGGAGTATTTAAAATCTCTTGAAATTCTGATTGCGCTGTCCATATTGTCAACAACCGCAATTCTGCCCAAAAGATTTAAAACAATGTTTTTGTATTCGGGTGCACATTCCACCGCATCACAGGCAAGGCAAACAAAACCGGCTTTAACCGATACCTCGCTCTCCCTGTCAAGACGTGTTCCCTTCACCGAGGATATGGGCAGAAACGTCGCTCTGCCGCCACGGTTTTCTTTAAGATATTCTATGGCACGCTTTGCATCCTGCTCGTCACCGGTTACAATGTTCTGCGCCGCATTACCAAGTGCCGCCTCAATGGCAGACACATATTTTTTAGGTACGTCAATAAGCTTTGAAAGCACACCGCGTATGTCACCAAGACCGCGCGCCGCCATAACCGCTTTAACACCCGCACTGTACCCCTCCATACTCTTTTCCATATCACGCAGAGTTGAAAGGCGCGCCTCCCTTTGTGAAAGGGTGTGGCTTTTGCTGTTATATTCTTCCTTGAGTGCGGCAATCTTTTCTTTGAGTTCTTTTGCGGTTTTAACGCCGTCTTCAAGCCTTTTCTGTATTTCCTGTTGCTCTTTTTTGTTGTCCGAAAGTGCGGTATTTTCCGCCTCGTATTTTTCCCTTGCCGCACTCTCGCGCTCTGCGGCAAGCTGCGCCGCCTCGCCCAGTGCCTCGGTTCTGCGGGTAAAGTTTTGTGCAAGGGTTTTCATACCCTCTTTTTTGTTTTCTATGTTCTGGGCTTTTGCCTCTATTTCCGCTTGTTTTCTCTGCAGGTCTAAAATTTCGGCATTTATGCTCTGCATATGGTCAGCCTTGCCCGATACCGCCTTCTGGCACTCGGCAAGCTCTTCCGCGCCCTTGTTCTTTTCTGCCTGCAGTTCGTTTCGTCTTTCGCACAAAGCGGTAAATTCAAGAGCGGTTTCGTCCTCCGCCTCGTGCATGCTCTTTTGCTCTGCTTCAAGCTTTTTGGTGTTCTCTTTTATATTATCTATGTTTGTATGTAAAATATTAATTTCGTTTTGAATTTGAGATGCATTTTCGCTCTCGCCCGAAATTTTGTTGCGAAGCTCCTCTGTCTCACCTTCGCTGCGGCGCATTTCTTCATACAATGCCTTTTCCTTCTGCCGCATTTCCTCCGCCTGTGCCTTTGCCCCGTCAAGTTCCTCAAGTGAGCGGCTGTAAAGCACTCCGCTTTCCTCTTTGATTTTGTTTAAGCGGTCAATATTGTATGCCGCAAGGCTTACCTCTGTCTTTTTAAGCTGCTCGCGTATATCAAGGTATTTTCTCGCCTTTTCGGATGCAATGCGAAGCGGCTCCACTCTGCCCTCAAGCTCGCCCACAATATCTGCCACACGGACAAGATTTTCCTCTGTCTGCGCAAGCTTTGATGCAGTTTCCATTTTTCTGTACTTGTATTTGGATATACCTGCCGCCTCTTCAAAAATGCGGCGTCTGTCCTCGGCACGGTTTGAGAGTATTTCGTCAATCTTACCCTGACCTATAACCGAATAACCGTCTCTGCCAAGACCTGTGTCCATAAACAGCTCGTGAATATCCTTCAATCGGCAAACCGCCTTGTTTATCATGTATTCACTCTCACCCGAGCGGAACACACGGCGGGTTACTGCAATTTCTTCGTATTCAAGTGGGAATATTTTCTGCGAATTGTCAAGCACCAGGGTAACCTCGGCAAAGCCCTGAGGCTTTCTTTTTTCTGTGCCCGAGAAAATAACATCCTCCATTTTGGCACCGCGAAGTGATTTAATACTCTGTTCACCCATAACCCAGCGCATTGCATCAGAAATATTGCTCTTGCCGCAACCGTTGGGTCCGACAATAGCAGTAATACCCTTGCCGAAATCAAAGGAGATTTTATCGGCAAAGGACTTGAACCCCTGCATTTCAATACGCTTTAAGTACATACACTACACCTCTATTATATCTTACCACAAAATATTGATTTTGGCAAGAAAAACACCATATTTTGTATTAAAATAAAAAACTCTCCCTAAACCTTGCGGTTTCGGCAGATAGATGATGTTTTTACAGCTTGGCGGCGTATTCCAGTGCACCGTCAATGTGCTCGCAGAAGTGCTCAGCCCCCACCTTGTCAACAAACCCTGCTTTTTTCATAGCCTCAAAGGGTTGTGTGTTAACGTGTGAAAGTACAAGCTCAACTCCTTTTGCTTTGCACTTTTTATAAAGCTGCTCCAGAGAGTTCATAGCTGTTGCGTCAATTGCAGGCACCCCTCTCATACGGAGTACAAGGCATTTTGTGTAATCCTTAAGAGTTATGTCAAGTATTTTGTCTGCCATACCAAAGAACATGGGACCGCTTATTTCATAAACGCGGATGTGCTCGGGCACTGTTTTAAGCTCAAGGCTTTCGCTGTCATTTTCCGCATCGGTGTACTTCCAGCCGCGCACCTCTGCCTCGTCGCTCATTCTCTTCATAAACAGAACAACCGCTAAAATCATACCAACCTCAATTGCAACAACCAGGTCGAAAATAACTGTCAGCGCAAAGGTTATAACCATAACCAGAATATCGCTCTTTGGAGCAGATTTGCAAACCGCTACAAACTTTTTCCACTCACTCATATTGTATGCAACCATAAAGAGGATAGCTGCAATTGCAGGCATGGGAATAAGCCCTGCATACTGAACAAAAAACAGAATAACAAGCAGAAGTACAACCGCGTGCACCATGCCTGATATAGGTGTTCTGCCGCCGTTTTTGGCATTTGCTGCTGTTCTTGCAATAGCGCCTGTTGCGGGAATACCGCCAAAGAATACCGATGCTATGTTGCCTGCACCCTGTGCCACAAGCTCCATGTTTGAGTTGTGTCTTGAATTTACCATACTGTCTGCAACAACACAGGAGAGGAGCGACTCAATAGCCGCAAGTATTGCTATTGTAAAGGCATCGGGTATAAGCGAGGTTATGTTTGCAAGGCTGAAATCAATTCCCGAAAAGTCCACCCTGGGCAGACCTGTGGGGATTGTGTAAAGCTCGCCTATTGTAAACACACCCGCATCAAGACCGGGGATGAATTTAACCATAAGTATACCAACAATTACCGAGATAAGTGACGGGGGTATTTTCTTTTCAAACTTGGGGTAGATAATGAGTATGGCAAGACATACCGCACCAACAAGCAGCGCCTCCCAGCGGAAGGTGGATATAGCCTCAATGTTCGCCATAATCTTTTCAATGGTTTCAATAGGCTTTACACCCTCTGCGTATGTAAGACCCAGAAAATCCTTTATCTGTCCTATAAAAATTGTAACGGCAATACCTGCTGTAAAGCCTGTTGTTATGGTATAGGGGATGAACTTTATAAGATTACCCAGCTTGAACACACCCATAAGTATAAGCATAATACCTGCAAGCACGGTTGCAACAAACAATCCGTCCATACCCTTGGAGGCAACAATACCTGCAACAATGGTTGCAAACGCTGCCGTAGGACCTGCAATCTGAATACGGCTGCCGCCAAGCAGGGATACCACAAATCCTGCTGCAATAGCTGTGTAAACACCGCAGGCAGGCTCAACACCTGATGCAAGTGCAAGGGCAATAGATAACGGCAGAGCAATAATTGCAACAATTATACCTGCAATTATGTCCTTTACAAGCTGCTCACCTGTGTAACCCTTGAGTGTGGATAAAAGCTTCGGTTTTAAATAAAAGTTACTCAAAAGAAAACATCCCTTCCTATCTTGTATTTATATCAATATAGCTTGTATCAAGCTTTGAATACACTATTTTCTGACTTTTGTAAAGACCGGTGTAGCCCGACATCATATAACTTATACTGCACACAAGTGCAAAGAAAAGAATTCCGCCTCCGCCAAACACCTCAACCGCCAGAAGCATTGATGCCAGAGGACAGTTGACAACACTGCAGAAAAGAGCAACAAAGCCTATTGCCGCACCAAAGCCGGGGTCAAGTCCCAAAAGGGGAGCCACCACGCAACCAAAGGTTGCACCTATAAAGAAGGTGGGCACAATTTCGCCGCCCTTAAAGCCTGCCGAAATTGTAATTGCGGTGAATATTATTTTTAAAATAAAGGCTTCAGGTCTTGCAACGCCGCCAAAGGCACGGGTTATAACATCCATTCCGGCGCCGTTGTAGTCGGTGGTACCTAAAAGCAGTGTAAGCACTAAAATAACAGCGCCCCCTGCCACTCCCTGCAAATATTTATTCGGGATAAACCTTTGTGTGTAGTGCTCGCACTTTTTAATGGATATGCAAAAAAGAATACCCACAAGTGCACACAAAAGTGTAAGAATAATCACCCTTACCGCATTACCTGCCGAAAATGCGGAAAAAACAACATTTTCAAATCTTACAGGCGAAATGCCGAACATAAGCGACACCTGAAAACCTGTAATCGCCGCCGCAATACAGGGCAAAAGTCCTGCATAATGAAGCGTGCCTACGCTTACAACCTCAAGGGCAAATACAGCCGCCGTCAGCGGAGTGCCGAAAAGTGCCGCAAACACCGCACTCATACCCGACATAACAATGATGCGCAAATCCTCTTTTTTCAGTTTAAAAAGGCGACCAATATTGTAGCCTATGCTTCCGCCAAGCTGAAGTGCCGCACCCTCACGTCCTGCAGAGCCGCCCGCAAAATGTGTAATAACCGTGCTTACAAATATAAGCGGCAGCATTATAAGGGGCACATCCCCCTCTCCACGCACTGCCAAAAGCACGCGGTTTGTATCCAGCTTGCCCCATTTTTTGCAAATCTCATAAAGGGCGGCAATTACCGCACCGCCTACAGGCAATATAAAAATCACCCAATTGTGATGCACACGTATTTCTGTTACAAAGTCCACGCAGATGTGAAAAACGCTGCCGATAAATCCGCCCACCGCGCCTACAAGAGCGGCTATTATAAGCCACTTTGCAAAGCCTTTTATATATTCAAAAGATGCTTTTAAATTAGCTTTTATGTTTTCTGTCATAAATTCCTCTTCTGCGACCAAAAGCCCGAATATAAATTCGGGCTTTTATACACTATTTATTCTGTGAATTCTTTGCCATTTCCAATTTGGTTTGACGGCGCATTTTAACCTCATCGCTCATAGGCTTAATGTCGCCTGCCGCCTTAAGTGCTTCTCTTGTGCACATAGGTCCTAACAGCTCATAAATAAGCACCGCAAAGAGTGTAATGTTTCTTATAAGGTTACCGTCAGCACCCAGCTCCATTGCAAGCGCACACATACCGAGAGCAACACCCGCCTGCGGGAACAGGGTAATACCTAAGTACTTGCATATTGCGGGCGAGCAGTTTGTTGCCTTTGCGCTGAAAAGTGTACCAAAATATTTACCAAAGCAACGGAAAACAATGTAAACCATACCAATTACAACTATTGCCCAGTCAGCAAAAACGTTAAGCTCAAGCTCGGCACCGCTTATTACAAAGAACAGTGCAAAGAGCGGAGATGTCCATTTGTCCGCGCGTTCCATAATATCCTCAGACAGGGGACAGATGTTGCAGAAAATAGTACCCAGCATCATGCACACCAGCAGAGAAGAAAAGCCTATATGTATTCCGCCCACTTCAAACTTAAGCATTGAAAGAGCAACTGTTAAAAATACAAATGCAATGGTCATATTAAGACGGTTTGTATTCGAGTTGAACATTTTTTCAAGCTGTGTAAGTATCCAGCCCATAATTGCACCAAGTCCAAGAGATGCAATAATTTCGATTATGGGGTTTACAATGATTGAAAGCATATCAACCTCGCCTACAACAAGCGATTTTGCAATACCGAAGGAAACTGCAAATACTATAAGACCCACCGCATCATCCAGCGCAACAATGGGGAGAAGAAGGTCAACAGTGGGACCCTTCGCCTTGTACTGACGTACAACCATAAGTGTTGCCGCAGGTGCGGTTGCAGTTGCAATAGCACCGAGTGTTATAACCTGAGGAAGGCTGAGCTTGTCAGGCATAATAAGATGCATTACATAAAGGGCAATGTCAACAAATAATGTTGCAACAAGTGCCTGAACAACACCTATAACAGATGCCTGCTTTCCTGTCTTTTTAAGCTCGGAAATTCTGAACTCGCTGCCGATTGAAAAGGCAATAAAGCCAAGGGCAACATCGGCAATAAGACCAAGCGCTTCAACCGCTTCGTGGTTGTTAAAGCCAAGTCCGCCGATACCCAGTCTGCCTATGCAGTAGGGCCCTATAAGAACACCCGCAATAAGGTATGCCGTAACAGAGGGCAGCTTAAGCGGTTTGAATGCTCTTGTCATAAGCAATCCGGCAAGGAGTGCTATTGAAACAGATAATAATGTACTCATTTTAATAACCTCTTATCTAAGCATAATAATCGGCGGCAAATTTCAGCCGCCGACATAATATTATATTACAACCTTAAAATAAAATCAATGCTTTTCTGCATATAAAAAATGTTTTTTACAATTATTTTTTGTGCCTTTTTTTATTAAAGCGGTACTATTTCAGGCTTACCTATGTAATTGAGCCCGAATTTTTCTGCAATGGCTTTTGCCGCACCAAGGGTATCGGCATTAACTCCCGCGCTGTTTACGCTGTGAGCATCGTGGCCAAAGGTAACAGGCGCCCCCTCTTCACCCGCAATGCGCCAGAAGTCGGGGGCAGGATAATTTCTCCTTGCCCGAATGCCGAGAAAATTCACCTCAAGGGGTACACCCAGTTTTGCCGATGCCTTGCATATTTTTCTGCATTCCCTTTCATACACACCCCTGTCACCTGTAAAATTAATTACGTCGGGATGCGCCACATAGGTAAATACACCTGTTTCCATCGCCCTTATAATAAGCGACGAAAACTCGCACATATGCGCCTCACTTTTGGTTGGATTGCCGCAGTAACATCCGTCGGGGTGCTCCTCACCCAGAAAATGCTGACCTAAAATAAGATACTCTGCTCCGCTTTTTCTGGCAAAATCAAGCATTTTTTCAAAATGGCTCGGATAATACTCCATTTCAAAGCCAATTTTAATGTCTATTTTATCCCTGTACTTTTCGCGCAGGGCGGAAAGCACCTTAAAATAATCCCCGGTTTCATTGACAGGCACTCTGTAATAGGACTGGTACCCATCGGGAAATTCAAAGGGTATATGGTCAGAAAAACCCATGTGCGTAATGCCTGTTTTAATCGCATTTTGTATATAAGCTTCCTCATCGCCCGATGCATGGTGGCATCTGTATGTGTGCGTGTGGTAATTATATGTCATTGTTTTATCCTCTTATTCTGTATAGGATTTGTCGGTGTTTATAATAATGCAGTTGTTTGCACCGTCCCATAAAACTTCAAAGTCAAGCGCTTTTCCTATATCGCGCAGCTTGTAATAGTTGTTGTCCCTTATTGTGTAGGACATGGCATCTACGCCGGAGGCGTCCACAAATGTGGAAGAAAAGTTTTCCACCGCAGTTACCTCGCCCGGCACACCGGCACAAAGCTCCCCGCCCACAGGCACATAATCCTTTTCGGTTATAAGCTCAATAGCACCCTTTGAAGTGCCGCCTCCCGGCAGTGCTGACCAGGTGGAGAAATCGGGATACCATACCACGTCAAAGCTGCTCGCTGTCCCTGTTACCGCCTGTGCAATATCACGCAGCTTAAAGTAGTTGTTGCCGTTTATCATATATGCATCAAAGCATACCTCCCTGCCGTCTACTATAACCTTTGATGTAGTGGGCGCCGCCTGCACGCGCGAGGGCGATGTCATAATTTTGCTGGTGGTCACACCGACAACACCGTTCATGGTGCGTTTTTTCTGTGCAGATATTATGTAGTGGTGATTGCCCGCAGGTGTTTTTGCTGTAACATTCCACGAGCTTTTTACATACTCCTCGGGGTAGTTAAACTCCCAGGTAAGCCCCTTTGCATATCCGTTTTCCCCCTTTACTGTCGGGTATGCCGTTATTCCCCAGTCGTAAAGCGAGTACCTTTTTGTTTTGCTGTGAAAATCCTTGTCGGTTTTGCCTATAACCCTCTCATTTGACTCAACCCAGCCGGTATCCTCAAAATAAAATACAAATTCCACATCGTCGCAGTTTGCCTGCATTTTTGCGCCCTCGGTTACAAACAAAACTGTTACGGTAGTATCATTTCCGTTTGCATCCTTTATTTGAGAGGTATAAAAATCTCTTACCTTTGTAATGTCAACCACGCCAAAGGTCTGCGCCTTTTTAAGAGGTGCCACCTCAACAGGCTGTGTTTCAAAATAGTCGGACGGCTCCTCCGGCTTCGGATTGTCCATTACGCTTTTTATGTACATGGTACGCTCAAAGGACTCTTTGGTGTTTACACATACTCTGAAGTAATATTCCTGTCCTCCGTGTAAAACCATAATATCCCAGTAAGTTCCCACCCTTTCATCAAAAAGTTCAAATTGCCATTTAAGGCCCTTTGACCAGGTGTTTCCTGTTTTCACCGAAGGATAGGGTGTAATGTGCCAGTATGCAAGGTCAACAAGCACGGTACAGTTTTCGTCCTTGTAAAACTTGTTGTCGGTTCTTCCTACGTGCTCGTCACCGGTTATAACCCAGCTGTACCAGCGGTTGAAAACAAAGTCGATATTGTCCTCGTTGGCAATCATAAAGCTGCCCTCTGTTATGGTAACATGGGTAACAGTAATTTTTTCGCCGTTGTAGTTGTCCATTTGTGCGTCATACACATCATAGCTGTTTGTAAAGGTAACAGGGCCGTGAGTATAATCCTTTACATACTTTGAATAGTCAATTTCTCCCTCCGCCAGTGCAGGAACAGCTCCCAACACAAGCACAGCCGCCATCAGAAGGCATATTTTTGTCAAAAGCTTTTTCATTGTTTTCACCTCAAAAAGGGGATGCATCGCATCCCCTTTAAATATTAAAGATTGTAGTACTTATCAAATTCTGCAGGATGCGGAATAGCCGCAAGCTCACGGCATTCAGCACGCTTTGTAGCAATAAAGTTTTTGATAAGCTCTTCGGGGAATACTCCGCCTGCTGTAAGGTAATCATTGTCAGCCTCAAGAGCATCGAGTGCCTGTTCAAGTGATGTAGGCAGATGCTTAAGCTTTGCCTTTTCCTCGTCACTTAAGTGGAACAGGTTTACATCGTAGGGGCCCCAGCCGTTTGCATGGGGGTCAATTTTATTCTTGATACCGTCAAGACCTGCCATAAGTATTGCCGCATAGCAGAAATAGGGGTTGCAGGTAGCATCGGGGTTACGCAGCTCAAAGCGACGCAGCTCAGGTGACTTTGCATAAGCAGGAATACGTATAACCGCACTTCTGTTTGATGTTGCATAACCTATTGTAACAGGAGCTTCAAAGCCGGGCACAAGTCTTTTAAAGGAGTTTGTGCTGGGATTTGTAATAGCACACAGCGATGCAATGTGCTTTAAGAGTCCGCCCATAAACCAATGTGCTTCCTGACTGAGATTTGAATAATCGTTGTCATCAGAGAACACAGGCTGACCGTCCTTCATAAGCAGCATATGAACGTGCATACCGCTGCCTGCCTCACCCATTACAGGCTTAGGCATAAATGTAGTCGAAAGTCCGTACTCTCTTGCTGTGTTGTGGATAATGTATTTAATCATCATTGTGGCATCAGCCATTTTGGACATCTGACCCAGCTCGGGTTCAATCTCAAACTGACCTGCCGCACCAACCTCGGGATGGTGGTAGTTTAAGGCAATACCTGCGTCACATATACGCATACACATTTCACTTCTTGCCTCGTATGCCACGTCAAAGGGCTTTGCAATGTGATAGTTTTTCTGTTTTGCAACTATATTTCCAAGTCCGTCCTCTTCGCTGTTCCAATGTGCCTGCATGGCGTCAACTGTCAGCGAGATTTTGTTGGGTGAAACCTTCCAGCCTGCCTGGTCAAAAAGATAAAACTCAAACTCGGGCAGAATGTACATTGTGTCTGCAATTCCGCTGTCCTTCATATACTGCTCAGCCGCAAGCACAATGTTTCTGGGGTACTGTGCCAGCGGTCTGTTTTCGGGGTTGTCAATAATCATTGCATTACCTGTCATTGAAAGTGTAGGAATCTGACAGAAGGGGTCAATAGCCGCTGTATCAGGGTCGGGAATAAACACCATATCGCTTTTTTCAACTACTGCATAACCGTAGTTTGATGCATCAAAGCCGATACCGTTTTTCATTGTCTTTTCAGAAAAATTCTGTGCCGGAATGGTAACATGGCGGAACTGACCGTTAATGTCAACCATTTTAAAGTCGACCATTTTAATGTTGTTTTCCGCAATCATGTTCAGGATATCCTGTACGGTTTTCTTCATAAATATATACACTCCTTCTCTGCCCTGCGGGCAAATTAATGTTTTTATATTAAATCTCGTCGCGTTAGCGACATATCGAGTGCGTCAGCACATATCGAGTTCCAATGGAACATATCGAAAATCTCGCGAGAGATTTATATCGACTTTCAAGCTCTGCTTGAAAATATTATAAAATCAGCGAACGATTTAGATGCCTTCATTATCTTGGTTTTTCTTTGCGGTTGTGATTGATGCAATTAGTTTTCTGCGAATAATACCGCAATTATTTTTTAATTCTTTGTATGTTTCATCGCCAAATTTATTCTTTCTGTATATCAATTCGAGCCAATAGTCTGTTTCCGAACTTTCTTTTAATGCTATCTCAAGTTTATGTATGAAATCAGATCTGCTTTGTGCATACTTTGCCTCGTGTATGTTCGCACCTATAGAAGACGAGGATCTTAAAAGTTGATTTATATATACACTACAACCTTTAATATTATCGCATATATCAGAAACAGCTATAGCAAAATCAATAGATTCTTCTCTTAATCGATTCTTGTTTTGCTCCATTTCAATCTCCTTTTATCGATATGCAAACTAATGTTTGCTCGATATTTTTACTTTGTAAAATCGATATGTTTTCACTATGTTCAAACTCGATATGATATGAATTCTTGTCGCGTTAGCGACATATCGAGTGCGACAGCACATATCGAGTCATTATGACATATCGAGAATTCGTCAGAATTCATATCGACGATTTCAAGCTTCGCTTGAAATCATTATATAATTAGGTGATAGGAAAGATGCACCTTGTTGTCGATATGCAAACTTCGTTTGCTCGATATTTTTGCTACCGCAAAATCGATATGTTTTCGCTATGTTCAAACTCGATATGATATGAATTCTTGTCGCGTTAGCGACATATCGAGTGCGACAGCACATATCGAGTCATTATGACATATCGAGAATTCGTCAGAATTCATATCGACGATTTCAAGCTTCTCTTGAAATCATTATAGCATATTTTACCAAAAACATCAATATATATTTATATTTTAATTCGATTATCGGTAATTTCTTTCGCATTAACTTGTAGGGAATGGCGGTTCCCGACATTCCGCTTTCGGTGCAGCATTTATGATGCACCCTGCATTGCAAATTGAAAAACAGAGGTGGATTACTCCACCTCTGCTTAAATACGGTGTTAACAGAACAGCTTCCTTGTCTTTCTTTTGGGCTATAAGGTTGCCAAGTACATCATATGCAAAGTGCTCGGATGCTCCAAGGGCATTGGGGACAGGACACCTCAAACCCGCCCCCTGTCACGTCAGCTTGTCAAGACAATAGAACCGTCCCCTTGTCTTAGGGGGTCACCTCAAACCGTCCCCTTGTCTTCATAATTCAATTTAGACTTATATATTTTAAAACTCTTTAATTTTGTTATGTCCATATCGATAAAGTCAATAACTGCATTAGCATAATCAATCCAATCCGCCTCTGCAGATAACTTTTTTTCAGCCAATCCTAAATAGGCGTATCCTCTTTTGGCAGGAAATTCCATCTCTATGTATTTACCCTGTATATCATCCCATCCCAATCTTATATACAACTTGCCCTTTGAGGCTTTTTTAAAACCTTTGATTCCATAATATTTTTCTTCAAATGTAAGCATATTATTTAATTTTTCTTGATAACATGGATGCTTATCCCATTGTTCTATGCCATATTTTATTTTCTCTGCCAACTCTTCTGCGTTATAAGGGTATTTTAATTCAATTGGATAGTATGCGGGCAAATATCCAAATTCTTCAAAGCTACCATCAGCAAGCTCAATTTGAAAATCCGACTTACTGATAGGGAAAATAACAACATTCTTTTGCCCATCAACCAAAAGCACTATTGTTCTAAAATCTGCAAAATCAACTTTCATTTATAATTTCTCCTTTACTCGACGATTCTAATTATTAACTCTACGCCTTTTTCTTTTGCATAATCTGCAACCTCTTGGAAAATTTTTGCTTGTTCAGAAGTCATTTCAACGGGCGGTATTGCAACTTCCAAAATTTTACTTCCCCCATCCTCTAATACATACTTTACTCCCTTGTATGTTTCTGCCTTGAAAGTTAGCAATTTATCAACATAGCCCATAAGCACATTTTTCATTGTGTTTCCTTTCTTATAAGAAGACGCTGTTATATCTATAGACTTTATGCTTGTCACGCTAGACAACCACATAACTCCTGCGCGTGCTTGTGCTTTTACATATTTGTCAATGGTCGGGAAATTATTGGCCATACCTCCCAACGCTCTTTCTATTTCATAGCCGCGGTCGAATGCTTTCATAGCCCAAACACCAGACTTCACGTAATCGTCAGACCTAGATAAAATCTTGGTACCCGCTTTAATTGTTTTTGCAGAGTATGACCCAGGAGCATATGGCACTATAGCAGCAGCAACATCCCAAGCTAGAAAACCAAAATTTGCCCAACTCGGATTGCTTACAAAATCATAAAAGCTCCATCCAATGCTTGCTATATCAATGATTGTTTCTACTGGTATCGTTCCAGAAGGATCAATATATTTAATTGGATTATTCCCACAATAAGCATACCAATTAAGTCCATCCTGTATTGGGTCTTCGTTAATGAATCTGCCAATTTCAGGGTCATAGTAGCGGTTACGCAGATAGATAAGTCCCGACTCGGTGTCATAGTATTCACCGCAGTATCTTAAGGGGTTATCGTCATTGGTATCAGGTGTCTTTTCGTTGCCAAAAGCATCGTAGGCGTAGGTGTTTTCATCGCCGTTTTGTACCGTGGCAACAACATCACCATGGGCATCCTTGAACAGATGGTTATACTGTCCACCCATTGTCCGACCCATTATACCAAAGGGTGTGACAAAGTTTGTATTTGTAACTGTGCCCACTGTTTCCATCGAAACATAGTCTCTGTCCCAATAGTAGTTGGTTGTGGTATTTCCGGTTGTCTTGGATGTTCTTCTGTTGTCTCCGTTATAGGTATAAGTGGTTTGGTTATTGTCTGTGTCTGTATATGTTGCTAACCTGTTCCACGCATCGTATGTATAGCCTGCACTTGTGCCATTGTTACTGCTCTTGCCTGTCATATTACCATTGGCATCATACATATAAGCAGTGAATACCGTTGTGGTTGTGCCATTTGCGGATACAGTATTATTTAAGTCG
>JAZNUH010000161.1:0-2895 GCA_045592225.1 Clostridia bacterium
CGTCCCAAAAATGCCGCGCCGATAAGTCCTGCATCGTTTCCGCAGCTTGAAATTTGTATGCGGGTCTGCATCATACTGTCACGGGTGTAGCGGTATGCTGAAATGTGTTCTTTTATGGGGTCGAGAAGAAAATCACCCTCGTGACTTACTGCACCGCCTATAATGAGCATCTGGGGCTGGAACAGGTTGATTATATCAACAAGGCCCTCTGCTACATATTTAGTCCATTCGTATATAATTTCGGTGCCGCCCTGGTCGCCGTCGCGTGCGGCATCAAAAGCGGTTTTGCCGTCAATATCAAGTATGTTTTGTCCGCAGCGCTGTGCAAGTGTACTGTGGGGACGAACGGCAATATATTCCCTTGTCATACGCACAAGAGCAGTAACAGAGGCATATGCCTCAAGGCAGCCGCGTCTGCCGCAGGTACAAAGCTCGCCGCCGCGCAGAAGCATAGTGTGACCAACCTCCATTGCCGCACCGTTAAAGCCTTCATACAGCTTGCCGCCGATTACAGCACCGCCGCCAACACCTGTGCCAAGAGTAATGAAAATCATATCATTTACCTTTTTGGGGAGCATACAATATTCACCCCATGCGGCACAGTTTGCATCGTTGCCGATAAACACGGGCAGGTCAATGTGCTTTTGCATCATATCACGCACCGGAACGTTTTTAAAGTTTATGTTATTGGCATATACCAAAATTCCGTTTTTACTGTCACAGGTACCGGGACTGCCTATGCCAATGCTTTCAATATCATCGTAGCTTACGCCCGATTCCTTTATTACCGTAAGGGCAAGCTGTGCCATATCCCCGACAATGTTTTCGGGTGTTTCGCTGGCGCGGGTGGGAATGCGTGTCTTATATATAATATTACCGCTTTCGTCCACAAGCCCTGCTTTTATGTAAGTTCCGCCAAGATCAATTCCTATATAATACATTTAAAACTCCTTATTAAATTCTTTCTGCAGTCGTTCTTCAAGCGCCAGCGCCGCATTATAGCCCATTCGCTTCTGACGGCTGTTCATAGCCGCTACCTCAACAATTACCGCAAGGTTACGTCCGGGGCGGACGGGAATGGTAATTGAAGGCACGTCAACTCCCAGTATCTGTGTGTATTCGGTGTCAATGCCCAGTCTGTCGTACTGTTTGCCCTGCTGCCATGCTTCAAGGTGAAGGATAAAGTCAATTTTCTCGGTATCCTTTACAGCGCCCATACCAAAAATGTTCTGCACATCAATAATACCTATTCCGCGAAGCTCTATAAAATGCTTTATAGAGGCAGGTGCAGAGCCGATAAGGGTTTTTGCCGAGGGGCGTTTTATTTCAACCGCATCGTCAGCAACCAGACGGTGACCGCGCTTTACAAGCTCAATGGCTGTTTCGCTTTTACCTACGCCGCTTTCACCCAGCATTAAAATACCTTCGCCATATACCTCAACAAGTACACCGTGGCGGGTGATTCTGGGGGCAAGGTGCAGGTTGAGTGATGCAATAAGCGCCGCCATAAAGGTGGATGTAACCTTTTCTGTGCGAAGCAGGGGTGTGGAATACTGCTCCGAAACCGAAACAAGGTCATCTATAAGCTCGGCGCCTCTTGTTACGATAACGGCAGGCACCTGACGGGAGAAAAGCATTGAAAGCATCTGAACACGTTTGTCACAAGCCATACAACGCAGGTACGCCATTTCCTGATCGCCCAGTATTAGTATGCGCTCTTCGTCGAAAAAGTCATAAAAATCTATTGCCAATTGAAGACCGGGGCGGTAAACGTCGTTTGATACCACTGTGCGTTCTTCAATATCGGGAATGTTATTACAAAGCTCAAGATTGTGCTCCTTTATAAGAGTGGTGAGCTTAACGCTGAATTTTTCCATATTACACCTCCGGATATATTTACTTATATTATATACCTTTTTTGGGGGTTTGTAAATATAATAACATAAACTGTATAAAAAAACAAAACCGATTGACATGATGTTTCGGGATTGATATAATGTAGGTACAAAAGCACAGGAGGAATTTTCCGTGAAAAAGACAGCTGTCCATTTTATGTATAGTGGCATAAATTTCGGGCAAAAGGGATTGCCCGGGGGCAATATCTGTCTGCAATTTTGATTTGAAGGACGCCGTATGGCGTCCTTTTGTGTGTTTTTAAAATAGGGGGGTGTATCGCCAATGGGTTACATAGTAACCATAACAACCAGCAAAGTTACAACGGAAACACAGGGGGGCACCTCAAACCGTCCTCTTGTCTTCTTGATCCAAAAATGTTGACAAAAAATGTACGTCCCCATTTGTCAAATGCACTAGGCAATTAAGGAGGGTTAAGATGAAACATGATGTTTTTAAAAATTTAGTTCTTGCAGTTGCTTCTGCAGTAATAGTTGCCTGTATGTTAGTGTGGTTGTTAAATGTTATTCATATAATAGGTCCGCCTGTGTTTCCGTGGATTACAAATTTAACCAATAGAGTATCAATGCCTGCAGTTACTTATGGCGAATTTCCATGTCAGCTGACATATGAAATTAATTATAAAGCAGAAGTATTAAAAGACACTGTTATTTGTGAGTTTGATGGTGTTGAGGACTTAGGTGGCCGAGGTAAACGCAGGAAGTGGAGAACTTATTTAAAGAGCGACAATGATAGAATTACACTTGTGGATTTATCATTACAAAACGTAAAAAATGAGCTGGGTTATGATGTGTTGGAATTATTTTTTTCATATGGTAATTGTGAATATTATATGGGAGACGAATATGGATCCGAACCCCAAATAAATGATTATGTAGAATACTTATATAGTAACAATGGAGTTATAGGCAGCAGTGTTTTAAGTGCAGATGAAGCGTATGAAAAGTACGGAATACGATTGATAAGTTGGGAGTGTGCATC
>JAZNUH010000162.1:0-6426 GCA_045592225.1 Clostridia bacterium
GATATGATGAGAAACAGAATGGATAAATACGGTGCAATTTGCAAAAAGCTTGCCGAAAAACACGGATGCATATTTGTAGATTACCAGTCTGCATACGACGAGTTTTTAAAGCATTACCATTCATCATACATTGCGTGGGACAGAGTTCATCCCAATCAGGTAGGCTCGCTGCTTATGGCAAAAACCTTCCTTGCGAAGTGCGGATTTGAGTATAATAAATAATTAAAATAGAGGCAGAATCACCCCCGATTATACTATGTATATCGGGGGTGAAGTTTGCTTATGGCAAAAAGGTGAATAATACGTAGAAAAAGGTCTTAAAAAAGACCTTTTTTACATCCCGTTTTTTGGAATAAAGTTGGACAAAGCCTTATATATATGTATAGGGGTGACAAAGTGATAAAGCTTATCGGAAGTGTGGCGGTAATCGGTGCGGGAACCTGGCTTGGTGTTGCCAAAAGAAATGCGCTTAAAGCAAGGGTAAACAGCCTGCAGGAAATACAAAATGCTCTTTTACACATGCAAAGCAGTATAGATGTGAGTGCAGAGCCTCTGTGCAATTTACTCTGTAAAAGTCCCTGCCCTTTGTTTTGCCGTGCGGCAGAGTACATAGACAGCCGCGGAGTGAGTGAGGGCTTTGCAAAGGCGGTTTGTGAGCAGGAGCTGTATGAGGATGAAAAAAACGCTCTTTTGGATTTTGCAGGCGGTCTTGCCGCACAGGACAAGGAGGGTCAGCTTTTAAATATACGGGCGTGTGCAGACAGGATAGCGCGTATAAAGGCGGAAGCGGAGGATAAAAGAGTACGTCTTTCAGGACTGTACACGGCATCGGGTTTTCTGGGGGGAGCCGCCCTTGTGCTTATTTTTTTATAACAGAGGAAGATTATGAATGTTGATTTGATTTTTAAAATAGCCGCAATAGGAATAATTGTTGCGGTGCTGAATCTGTTGCTTGTCCGCTCGGGCAGGGAGGAGCAGGCGATGATGACAACCCTTGCCGGTCTTACGGTGGTGCTTTTGATTGTAGTAAAGGAGATAAGTAATCTGTTTGTGACCATAAAGGCTTTGTTCGGTTTGTGATATGGAGATAATAAAACTTTCGGGTGTAGCCATTGTAACGGCTGTTTTGTGCATATACCTTAAAAAATACCGTGAGGAATACGGTATGCTGCTAAGTCTTGCTGCGGGAGCAATTATTTTTGGAGTTGCTTTGCCTTATTTCCGCGACCTTGTGTCTGTGGTACAGGCATTTGCCGATAAGGGTGGAATATCCGCTGAATATTTAAAGCCTATGCTCAAGGTGGTGGGCATAGCCTACCTGACCGGATACAGCTGCGAGCTTTGCCGCGATGCGGGAGAGGGGGCTCTTGCCGCAAAGCTTGAAATGGCGGGCAAGCTTGTGCTTTTGGGAATATCCGTACCAATACTGACATCCCTTTTGGAAACAGTAGTAAAGCTTATGAGTTAATATGAAAAAATACGTTTTTACAGTAATTGTTTTAACCCTTCTGTTTTGCACCGTGTCTGCAGAGCATGATATTTACAGGGCGGCAGATGGGGTGGAGGTGCAGATTGCCGACTTCAGCTTTGAGGAGTTTGCAAAAAGTATGGCACAGGGAGAGGGGATGCCTATCAAAACCCTTGGCGAAAATGTAACCGACTTTTTGCTTTCCGAGGTTAAAACTGCTCTGGGAATGCTTGGAACGGCGGTTGCGCTTGCAGTTTTATCGGGCATAGTAGGAGGAATGTGCTTTGGCAAAGAGGGGGAGGGCATAACCTTTTTTATTTGCCTTGCTCTTATTGCGGGTACAGCGGTGACAGGCTTTTCAGCCATTGGGAAAATGGCGGAGGGCGCAGTAAAAAATATGAGCGTGTTTTTAACCTCGGCTGTGCCCACAATGGCGGCGCTCGGGGTTGCTGCAGGCAATACAGCGGCATTTGTTACTGCATCACCTGTAATGCTTTCGGGTACCCTGAGCAGTTATATTATAAATTATATTGCCCTGCCGTGTATGTATATGTCCCTTGCCATGAGTATTGTAAGTAATATGAGCGAAAAAAAGTATCTGGACAGGTTTTCAAAGCTTATAATGAAAACTGCACTATGGGTTGTGTGCGGAGTGGAAACTCTGTACTGTGCAATAATAGGTATAAGCGGATTTGCGGCGGGTACGGTGGGCGGTGTGGCAGGCAAGGCGGCTAAATTTACCGTAAGCTCGGCAATACCCTTGGTGGGCAGTATTTTGTCCGATGCAACCGATGCCCTTGCCTCAGGTGCGCTGGCAATAAAGGGAACTGCAGGTGCGGCAGGAATGGTGCTTGTTATTTTATTGTTTGCGGCACCCATTTTAAAATGTGCGGCAACGCTTTTTGCATACAAGCTGTGTGCCGCTGCCATTCAGCCGGTAAGTGACAAGCGGATAACCGCTCTGCTTTCGGATATTGGCGAGGTTTTATCCTGTCTTACCGGAATACTTACCGCAGTGGGTGTGGCAGGAGTAATTTCGCTTGGGATACTGGCAGGAGGGATAAAATGAGTGTACTTAAGGAATATGTAACAGGGATGGTTGCGGCGGCTTTGCTTGGGGCTGTGTTCAATATGCTTCTGCCCGAAGGGAGCATAAAAAAATACGCCTCCTGTTTTATTGGTCTGGCGGTAATAGCGGTTATGCTGTTGCCACTGCAAAAGCTTATGGGCAGTGAAATAAATTTTCCTGCTTTTGAAGCTGAAACACAGGCGGATACACAGGAGGTATATGTAACAATGCTGGAGCAGGAGTTTTGCAGGCAGGCAGAGGAGAATATAATGCAAAAATCAGGGGGACGGGTGCGCGCAGAGGTTTATGCAACCGTGTCCGACAAAACTGAGGTGGACCGGGTAATACTTTACGGTGAGCCGGACAGCGGCACAATGTTTTACATAACAAACGAGCTGGGGGTGAGCAGAAACCGTGTGGAAATTCGGTGAAAAGAAGAATATAAAGATTGTTTATATAATATTATGTATCGGGATAGCTTTTTTGTGTATAAGCAGTTTGTTTGGCGAAAAAAATGAAACACATACGGCAAAAACGCAGATAGAGTATGACAATCTCGAAGAAAAGCTTGAAAAAGCACTTGGTAATATGCAGGGCGTAGGCAGAGTCAATGTTATGGTGACATACTCTGCAAGCAGTGAAAGTATGCTGGCAACAGATGAGGAGGGGGACAGTAGCGACGGGTCGGAGAGGTATTCAAAAAAGGTTGTAACCGTCAACACAGGCTCGGGACAGCAGCCAATTATACGGGGTGAAAAAACACCGGTAATAAAGGGAGTGGTTGTTATCTGTGACGGAGGAGCAAGCCCTGTGGTACAGAAAAATGTAACAGAGGCAATAGAAGCACTTACAGGAGTAGCGCCTCATAATATAGGGATTTTCAAGAGAAAGGAATAGGGGATATGTTGGTTATAAAAAGAAAACAGGTTGTAGTTATCAGTATGGCGGTGCTTATTGCCGCCGCAGGCTATCTTAATTATTCATACAATAAAAGCGGAGAGCAGGATGTGGAGGAAATATCCGCCGACAAGCCGATTGGAGCTGTAACCCTGGTAGATAACAGTCTTGACGGGGATTTTATGGAGCAGGCGCGTCTTGACAGGGAGATAAGCCGTTCAAAGGCGATAGAAACTCTTCAGGGTATTGCCGATGACGAGCAAAGCGGAGATGAAAGCCGAAAGGCGGCAGAGCTGGAAGCGGTGAGCATGGCAAAGGTTACAGAGGATGAGAGCAGAATTGAAACTCTTATAAAAGCAAAGGGCTTTGAGGATGCGGTTATTTATATAAGTGACGGTAAGGTTTCGGCAATAATAAAGTCACAGGAGCTTGACGGGGCAGGTGTGGCGAAAGTAGTTGATATTATTTCCGAGCAGACAGGGATAGCACCGGAGAATATAAAGGTCATCGAATGCCCGTAAACCCTTCTGTTGACAAAAAATATTTTTGGTGATACAATGTAGGTACAAAAGTACAGGAGGAAAATTCTGTGAAGAATATAATGCTTTATACCGATAGACAAAAGCATTACGAGCAAAGCTGTTTGCCCGCAGAATTTACTTGTGTAAAAATGTGATTTTCAGGACGCCATATGGCGTCCTTTTGTGTATTTTTAAAATAGGGGGGTGTATCGCCAATGGGTTACATAGTAACCTGGGGCAAAGACAATAGAACCGTCCCCTTGTCTTACGGGAGAATTTCTAAAGTAGAGGAGCAAAATATATGGACAAAGATTGCTATGCTGAATTAAATATATGGGGGGAAGATCTGGATGGACACAAAATATCAAAAATATTAAGGATGGAGGTTCCGTATATCAGAGAAAAGGGGGACTATTCCGCGAGACCAGAGAATGCTTGCGAATTTAGTTTACCAGGGGAGAATCGTGTGTCTGTATGGAGTTATAAAACAAAAACAAAAAAGAGTACATGTATTTCGGAAATTATTGAAGATATTATAAAGGCTTTTGCAACTAAAACAGATGAATTTAATATTGTAAAGGAACGCTTTTGTGTCCACTCTATTAATATTACGGCGGTAATATATGGGTATAAAAAGGCAACGCCAAGTATTCATTTGACCGAAAAACAAATTGATTTCATGGCTAAAATCGGAGCTTCATTTGAGGTGGATGTATACTAGTGTAATCGGGGACGCGTGACAGGGGGACAGTTTGAGGTGACCCCATAAAGCGAGACAGATTGGGGACGGTTAATTTATCTTAAATTTTTGAATTAAAATACCTTAACCGATACTGTGCCGGAGTCAGACCGTCCAATCTTGTTTGTGGTCTGAAGTTTATGTAATAGTCAAAGAACTCTTTTGTTAATTCTTCAACATCTTTTGGTGTTTTTATTCTGTTTTTATACAGATAAATGCATTCGCATTTGTATTGACTGAAAAAACTTTCTGCACAAGCATTATCCCAGCAGTTACCCTTTCGGGACATACTTTGTGTTACATTGTATTTCTTTAGCAATGATACATATTCTTTGTTTGTGTAGTGTACCCCTTGATCACTGTGAATTGTACAACCGTTTAAATCAACTTTTGCAGATAATTTCTTTATTGTATCGACAGATAATGACTTATCCTGACTATCACTGAGCTTCCAGGCAACAGGATAGTTATCGTAGAGATCAATTACGGTAGAGAGATACATCATTTTTGTTCGTGTTGGTATATATGTAATGTCTGTTGCAAACTTTTTATTAGGCATTGAAACTGAAAAATCTCGTTTAAGCGCATTTGGAAAGGATATTCTTTCTTCGTTCTTTTGTTTGTATTTTGGTCTGATTATTGATTTTAAGTCGTTTACAAACATAATACGCTGAACTTTTTTGTGATTGATTTTCATTCCGTATTGGTTTTTTAAAACCGATGTAACCCTGCGATAACCGAAGCGTTTACCACTTTTGTTGTAAATATCTGCAATAATTGTATCAAGTTCTGATGTCTTTTTCAATGGCTTTTTCTTAAAACGATAAAAAGCAGCTCGACTAACACCAACTATACTGCATAAAAATGTAGTTGAAAATTGCTGTTCGAGATTTAAAACGATGTTGTATTTTATTTCTCTGATTTTTTCGTTTTTTTTAGAAAAGGCCGTAAGGATTCTAATGACTCGTAATAAGCTACACGAGCCTTCAAAGCTTCTATTTCCAGTTCGTACTGTCGTTCTCTCTCCGTGCGTTCATCTTTTCTAGCAACAGGTTCGAGAGACCTGCCAGCAGTTTTATTTGGCTTAGTAGCATCAGGCGAAAGAAGACCTTTCTTTTTGAGGTGATCTTCCCATTTGTTAATGTAATTCTTAGAGGGAAGACCGTACTTTGAAGCAATAGCACGAACACCTAAAGGACTGGAATAATAATCTTCAATTACAGACAATTTGAACTGATCAGTATATGTTTTTTTCATAAGCAATCACCTTGTTTATATTATATACTATCCGTCCCTCTTTTGTCTACTTTTTGGGGGTCAGTCCAGTTCTGTTGTCTTGACAAGCTGACGTGACATGGGGGCGGGTTTGAGGTGTCCCGTCCCCAATGCCCTTACGAGTACGACAACGCGGGCAGACTTTTAACGACTACCAATGCCCTTGGAGCATCCGAGCACTTTGCATATGATGTACTTGGCAACCTTATTGCCCAAAAGTACCATTTGTGGACGTACATTTTTTGGTATTATTTCAGGCGCAAGGGGCCAGTTCTGTTGTGTTCTCTTGATGAGTTTTGCCGGCGGTCTGCTTCTCATTTATCCCGGTCTTACAAAAAAGAAATATACAGCAAGCGTGTAAATTATTTTAAAAGATATTGACAAAAAAATATGTATGTGTTAAAATGGATTAAAAGCAATGAACGGAACCAAGTAGGCTATGAGCGGAGAAGAGAGA
>JAZNUH010000163.1:0-2315 GCA_045592225.1 Clostridia bacterium
AACCGTTGATGGAGTGATTCCAGAAGAACAAGAGGATGCCTACTTTGAAATAAGAGATACTCTTTTGTGGAATTTACTTGTGAAAAATTTTCCGAAAGCCACAATGTTTGACATTTTGGATGCCAGGACAAAAAATCCCGACAATTTATATGGTATGATACAGCAACTTGAAAAGTTCAGGTAAGGAAGACAAGGAGGCGAAGATTCGCCTCCTGTTTTTATACGCAAATTCCTATTCCCCCTTGTTTTTACCATAGCCCTATGATATAATGATTTAAACTTTATGCTTTTTAAGAAGGGAGGCGAAACTGTGACCGATAAGCAAATTGAGCTTTGCCGTCAGGGAGATAAAGAGGCTTTTACCGCTTTGGTAACTGAATATCAGCAGAAGGTTTATGCGACAGCGCTGTCGGTCATGGGTAACGAGGCAGACGCACTTGACGCCTCGCAGGAAGCCTTCATCCGTATTTATAAATCAATTTCAAAATTCCGCGGTGATTCATCTCTTTCCACCTGGATTTACAGAGTAACCACCAATATATGCCTTGATATGCTACGCAAGCAGGGACGTGTTAAAACGGTAAACATTGACGAAACTGCCGAGCTTACCGCTACCGACAGCTTTTCCTCTCCCGAGGAGCATCTTGTAAGTGAGGAGCGTAAAGCAGCAGTAAAACGCGCGCTGGCACTTTTGCCCGCAGACCTTAAAACCGCCTTTGTTTTAAGAGATGTGGACGGGCTTTCCTATTCGGAAATTGCCGAGGTTTTGTCGGTGCCCGAGGGTACTGTAAAATCCCGTATTGCAAGGGCACGCGCCGCACTTTTAAAAGAAATTAAAAATAATACGGAACTTTTTTAAAAATCCTACGTCTAAAATTTAGAAAACAACCGAAAGGAGGGGAACTCTATGAATTGTGACAAATGTGCCGACCTTATAAGTGCATATATTGACGGCGAGCTTGACAAGGCAAGCAGTCAGGCTGTAAAAGAGCATCTAGACTCGTGTACCGAATGCGAGCAGCTTTACCGCGACTTGTCTGCACTTTCCGAAACCGCATCACTTTTTGCCGATGTAGCGGTACCTGACGAGCTTATATCTCGGGTTATGAGTAGTGTCGGCAACTCCAAATTGACAGTTCATAAAACTATTGTTATCCCTGCCTGGGTTACAAACTGGAAGGTATATTCCTCTGTTGCCGCCTGCCTGCTGGCAGTTTTCCTTATCCGCGGCGGCATAGACAAGAAATACCACTCCTATACAATGGAAAATTACAATTACACATACGAAAGCAAGCTTAAAAAGGATGAAAAGGCGCTGTCCGACGGTAGTGCAGAGCAGAGCACATCCCCCACACCCACACCTACTGCTTCGCCCGACGAGAATGTTCAAAACGAGCCTTCTCCCGAGGCACAGGACTTGTCTGCTGAGCAGACTCCTGCTACCCATACTGCTCCTGCAAACGATGTAGCGTTGCCCAGTATAGCATCCACACAGGGTGATATGGCAGTGTACACCGCAGATGAAGCTGAAGAGGCTTCTGCACCCAAAGCGCGCATAACAGAAGACACTCACGCTCCTGCTTCAGGCGGTTCTCTCGCTGATGGTGACGGAGGTGCCGGAGGCGGTGCATCAGGCGGCAGCATTAGCAGTCTCTCTCTTTCCTCTCAAAAGGAAGAACTGCTTTCCGGATATAGCTTTTCCGAAAGTTCTTCAATGGTTGAAAGACAAATTGTATTTAAAATTACAAGCTCCGCTGATATGGCAAAAGCCTCCGAGCTTTTTGCTTCAAACCGTTCAAAGGGAGCATCCGCAGTTCAGAGTGCCTTTGACAGTGCAGGCATAAGCTATACAAAGAGTGAAGAAATTATATACGACCATACATCATCCTATAATGCACTTGTTCGCCGCGGTAATTCTTATAAAGAACAGATTAAAAACGCAAGCGATTATGCCACGGTCAACACACTCTCGGAAAAGCTTTTAGCAACACATAACGAAATTTCCGCAATATCTAAAAACTGTTCAACAGTAAAAATAGTATTAAATTAGCAAAAGCATCGCCGAAAGGCGATGCTTTTTTTGTTATCCATTTATCTTACTATAACAGGCAGTACAATCTTCCGCCCGTCTTCTGCTGCACTGTAAACCTTGAAAAGGTTAAGTGCTTCTGCCCGCGCTTCCCGTCTGCTCCCAGCTGTTAAAGGTCAGCGCATCGACACCGCCGTTATTTTCAAAGCTTCCGTTTTTTATTAAATTAAGCTCATCTTCTGCTGCGGCAACACCGCAACTGTAAGCCGAAACCATGGCAGTAAGC
>JAZNUH010000164.1:0-12419 GCA_045592225.1 Clostridia bacterium
TTTTACCGGTCTGCGCATAGGCGTAGGAACGGCAAAGGGTCTTGCAATGCCGGGAGATAAGCTGACGGCGGCGGTGCCCACACTTAAGGGTCTTGCATACAATCTTCCGACGGTCAGCGGAATAATTGCACCTATAATGGATGCACGCAGGGGCGAGGTTTATAACGCCCTCTACAAATGGAAGGGAGACAAGCTTTTAGAGGTGGCGCCTATGAGAGCATTGCCGGTAACAGAGCTTGCAAATGAACTCTTGCAAAGCGGAGCGGTTTTTGTAGGTGACGGTGTACCTGTTCACAAACAGACTCTGACAGAGCTTTTAGGTGACAAGGCACAATTTGCACCTGAACATCTTATGTATCAGCGTGCATCATCAGTAGCAATGGCGGCAGAGGGCATGGCAGGAATTCCTGCTGATGACCTTTTACCCATATATATAAGAAAACCTCAGGCAGAGAGAGAACTTGAAGAAAAGGAGAATAAAAAATGATAATAGCTATAGGAAGTGACCACGGCGGTTACGCACTCAAGGAATACATAAAAATGCACCTTCAGTCAAAGGGAATTGAAACCTGTGACTTTGGCTGCGACGGACAAAGCTGCGACTATCCCGACATTGCAAAGCCTGTTGCGGAAGCAGTTGCATCGGGCAAATATCCCTGCGGCATACTCTGCTGCGGTACAGGAATAGGTATCTCCATTGCGGCAAACAAGGTAAAGGGAATTCGTGCAGCACTTGTTTCCGAACCTGTTTCGGCACGTCTTACAAAGGAACACAACAACGCAAACATTCTTTGTATGGGTGGCAGAACAATCGGTGAGGTTATGGCAGGAGAATGTGTTGACGCGTGGCTGAATGCAGAATTTGGCGGCGGACGTCATCAGGACAGAATTGACAAAATCTCGGCAATAGAAAAATAATTACACCTGAATTTGGGAGGAACGGTTTAAGATATGGCAGACAGGCAGGATAATATAAGAAACTTTTGTATTATAGCCCACATAGACCACGGCAAGTCTACTCTGGCGGACAGACTTTTGGAGCTTACCGGTGTTGTAAGTGAGCGCGATATGGAAGAGCAGATACTTGACAATATGGAGCTGGAAAAGGAGAGAGGCATAACCATAAAGGCGCGTGCTGTAAGACTCCTTTACAAAAGGGATGACGGGGAGTATACCCTGAACCTCATTGATACCCCCGGACACGTAGACTTTAACTATGAGGTATCACGTTCGCTTGCAGCTTGCGAGGGAGCGCTTTTGGTAGTTGATGCGGCACAGGGCATAGAAGCACAGACCCTGGCAAACACTTACCTTGCCATAGAGCATAATCTTGAAATTTTGCCTGTTATAAACAAAATAGACCTTCCAAGCGCACAACCTGAGGTTGTTATAAGAGAAATAGAAAATATAATTGGAATAGAGGCAGAGGGAGCACCCCGCATAAGCGCAAAGGTGGGTACCAATGTTGAAGCGGTGCTTGATTATATAGTTGACAATATACCCGCGCCGCAGGGAGATGAAAAAGCACCTCTGCGTGCACTCATATTCGACTCCTATTATGACAGTTACAAGGGCGTTATAGTTTACATCCGCGTTAATGAGGGTACAGTGGCAGCAGGTGATAAGGTAAGATTTATGGCGACGGGCAAGGAATACGAGCTTGTTGAGGTGGGCTTTTTAAGTCCCACAGGTATGATACCTGCGCGTCAGCTCAAAGCAGGTGACGTTGGTTATATAACCGCGAGCATTAAAGAAGTACAGGATATAAACGTAGGTGACACTGTTACAAAGGCAGAAGAGCCTGCGGCTGAACCACTGCCCGGCTACCGCAAGGTAAACCCCATGGTTTACTGCGGTATTTACCCTGCAGACGGTGCAAAGTACGGTGACCTGCGTGATGCACTTGAAAAGCTTAAGCTGAACGATGCATCTCTTGTATTTGAGGCTGAAACAAGTATAGCACTTGGCTTTGGATTCAGATGCGGATTTTTGGGACTTTTGCACATGGAAATAATACAGGAGCGCCTGGAGAGAGAATATAATCTCGACCTTGTTACAACCGCGCCAAGCGTTATTTATAAAATAATCGGAAGTGACGGACAGGTGCAGTTTATTGACAACCCCACCAACATGCCTGACCCCACACATATAGACTATATGGAAGAGCCTTTTGTTAAGGCGGATATTATGGTGCCCTCTGAATTTGTAGGAAGCATTATGGAACTGTGTCAGGAACGCCGCGGTATATATAAGGACATGAAGTTTATTGATGAGGGAAGAGCATCTTTGCACTATGAACTGCCTCTCAATGAAATTATATATGACTTTTTTGATGCCTTAAAATCACGCACAAGGGGTTATGCATCCTTTGATTACGAATTTTTAGGCTATGTAAAGAGTAATCTGGTTAAGCTGGATATTCTCTTAAACGGAGAAATTGTAGACGCTTTAAGTTTTATTGTTCATAGCGAAAAGGCTTATGCAAGAGGCAGAAGAATAGCTGAAAAGCTTAAGGAGTCAATACCACGTCAGCTGTTTGAAATACCCATTCAGGCAGCAATCGGTAACAAAATTATTGCCCGCGAAACAGTTAAGGCAATGCGTAAGGACGTACTTGCAAAATGTTACGGCGGTGATATAACCCGTAAGAAGAAGCTGCTGGAGAAACAGAAAGAGGGTAAAAAGAGAATGAGACAGGTAGGTACTGTTGAAGTTCCTCAGGAAGCCTTTATGTCTGTATTAAAGCTTGACTGATGAGAGGAATATATATTCACATACCCTTTTGTGTGCGTAAATGTCCCTACTGCAGCTTTGTATCATACAAGGTGACAGAAGATGTTATGAACGCATTCCATAAGCGGCTTTTAAAGGAAATTGAAAACGCGCCCGGCATAGAAGCGGATACCGTATATTTTGGCGGCGGAACGCCTACATACTATGGCGCTGAAAGACTATGTGAGATTTTAAAATGCATTGAAAGTAAATTTGATATAAAAGCTGATGCGGAAATTACCGTTGAAGCAAACCCGGGCACAGTAACCGGACAGGATTTTAAACTGCTTTTTGATGCGGGCTTTAACAGGGTGAGTATTGGTATTCAGTCGCTGCAGAGTGAGGAACTTGAAAGCCTTGGCAGAATTCATTCGGCAGACGAGGCAAAGCAGGCAGTAATGAACGCGCATGATGCAGGCTTTAAGAATATTTCTGGAGATATAATGTTCGGCACAGAGGGACAGACAATAAAAAGCCTTGAAAATACCCTGTGCGAATTTATGAGCCTTCCGCTTGCACACATCTCGGCTTATTCGCTGTCTATCGAAGAAGGTACGCCTTATTTTGATAATCCCCCGCAGCTGCCCGACGAGGACACAGAGAGGGAAATGTACCGGATGATTGGCACATATATAAAAAAGTACGGGTTTGACAGATATGAAATATCAAACTATGCAAAGCCCGGCTTTGAGTCCCGCCATAACATGAAATACTGGCAGGGAGAAGAATATCTTGGTCTTGGTGCAGGTGCACACTCTTATATGAATTCGGTGAGATACTGCAATACATCTGACCTGAATGAGTATATAAATGGCGGTTGCATTATAAGAGATGCTACAAAGATTGATGAGGCTGAAAAGCAGAAAGAGTATTACATGCTGGGACTGCGTATAAAAGAGGGAGTGCCCGAAAAATACCACCCCAACATCGAAAAGCTTATTTTGCAGGGTCTTATTGAACGTGCAGACGGCAGAATAAGACTTACAGAGAGGGGCACAGACCTGGCAAGCTATGTTATGGAGGAAATGATGTGAAGGACGTTTATTCCGAAGCGCTTAAAATAGTGCTTGCAAGAAGACGAACTCAAAAGGAAGTATCCGACCTGCTTATAAAAAAAGGCTATGAAGCCCATGAGGCACATGAAGCGGCACAGCACTATGCAGAGCAGGGGTATATAGACGACGCAGACTATGCAATAAGATATGCCCACGATGCGGCAAGGATAAAGGGGTACGGTGAACACAGAATACGCATGGCGCTTCGTGAAAAGGGAGTGGACGGACAGTACATAGATGACGCCATTGCCGATACGGAGTTTAATATAAAGGAAGTAATTATAAAAAAGTTTGGTCAGCCGCGCAAGGTCACATATGAACAGATGAACAAAATGTGTGCGGCAATTATACGGAGGGGATTTTCACCCGGAGAGGTAACCCGTACCGTAAAAGAGATTTACGAAATAGAGGAAAGCTGATGAACATAGGATTTGTTTCGCTTGGATGCTCAAAAAACCTTATCGATACCGAAAGCATGATAGCCCTTGTAAAAGAGGCGGGCTATAACATAGTTTCGGATAAGGAATCGGCGGATATTATTATAATCAATACCTGCGGTTTTATTGACGATGCCAAGGAAGAGGCTATAAACGAAATACTTGAAACGGCTAAATATAAAGAAGAAGGCAAACTGAAAAAGCTTATTGTAACAGGGTGTCTTGCGCAGAGATATTCAAAGGAAATCGAAACCGAACTGCCCGAGGTTGATAAAATAGTGGGCGTAGGCAGTTTTCAGGATATTGTAAAAATAATTGAAGATGAAGGAAAACTGTTTGTCGGCGAGGTGGAGAAAAGCTATAAGGAGCTTGACAGGGTGCGCTCAACACCACATTATACCGCGTATCTCAAAATTGCTGAAGGGTGCGACAACCACTGTACATACTGTGCAATTCCTGCAATCCGCGGCAAGTACAGAAGCCGTAAAATGGAAGACATACTGGCAGAGGCGGAAAAAATGGTGGCAGAGGGTGTTACCGAGGTAAACATAATTGCACAGGATACCACCCGTTACGGAATAGACCTGTACGGCGAAAGCAAACTGGCAGAGCTCATGAGCCGCCTTGCAAAACTGAATTTTAAATGGATAAGAGTTTTGTATACATATCCTGAGCTTATAAGTGACGAGCTTATAAATGTTTTTAAAGAAAATGACAACATACTGAATTATTTTGACATACCCTTGCAGCACGTATCCGACGGTGTGCTTAAAAGGATGGGCAGGCAAAGCGACAAAAAGAGCATATATGCCCTGCTTGACAAAATAAGAGGCGAGATAGAGGATGTTACACTACGCACATCGCTTATGGTAGGCTTCCCGGGGGAAACCGATGAGGATTTTGAAGAGCTTTGTGAGTTTGTAAAATATGCAAGGTTTGACCGGATGGGAGTTTTCAAATATTCCCGAGAAGAGGGAACACCGGCATATAAACTTCAAAACCAGGTAGATGAGGACATAAAGCAGCAGAGATTTGACAGGCTTATGAGCATACAAAATCAAATCTCGGCAGAGAGAAACATGCGGTGTATGGGCAAGACGGTAGAAGTTCTGGCTGAGGAATTCACCGACGAATACCTGTATGCAGGCAGAAGCCGTGCGGATGCACCGGATATTGACGGAAGGGTGTATTTCGGTTCGGAAAGAGAAATAGCGCCCGGCGAATATGTAAGAGTAAAGATACTCGGCGCAGAAGAATATGACCTTATGGGTGAAGAAGAGAAAGGAAGGTAAAAATTATGAATTTACCAAACAGGCTTACACTTTTAAGAATTATACTGGTACCTGTGTTTATGGTGGCGTATCTTTTGAACTTCAAATATGCGGAGTATGCCGCTGCTGCTATATTTGTAATAGCCTCTGTTACCGACTGGGCTGACGGATATCTGGCACGTAAAAACAATTTGGTTACAAATTTCGGCAAATTTATGGATCCGCTTGCTGATAAACTGCTGGTAACAGCCGCATTGGTTTGTCTGCTTGAAAAAGGAATAGTAGCATCCTGGGTTGTTATGATAATTCTTGCAAGAGAGTTTATAGTAACAGGCATTCGTCTTGTAGCGGCAAGCGAAGGCAGGGTTATAGCGGCAGGCAAGCTTGGAAAAATTAAAACAGTTATGCAGCTTATCGCACTCACCTTTGCACTTTTGGTTGGCGGAGGAATATACACTGATATACTTGTATACCTTGCGGCAGCAATGACAGTTATATCGGGTATCGACTACATAGCAAAGAATGCATATGTTTTTAGCCAAACAAATTGACAACAAGGGCAAATGAATATATAATATATTTTATTCCTAAAGAAAGGAAATGAGCAATTATGGAAAAATTAGGACTTAACGAGATACGCGAAAAATATCTTTCGTTTTTTGAAAGTAAAGGACATTTGCGCCTTAAGAGTTTCCCTCTTGTGCCGCAAAATGATGCAAGCCTTCTGCTTATAAATGCAGGTATGGCACCCTTAAAGCCTTACTTTACAGGCAAGGAAGTACCACCCAGAAGCAGAGTAACAACATGTCAGAAGTGTATAAGAACTCCTGATATTGAGAGAGTTGGTAAAACTGCACGCCACGGTACATTCTTTGAAATGCTGGGCAACTTCTCATTCGGTGATTATTTCAAGCGTGAGGCTATGTCCTGGGCTTGGGAGTTTATCACAAAAGAACTGGGACTGCCTGTTGACAGACTGTGGGTAACAGTTTACGAAGATGATGACGAAGCAGAACAGATATGGATAAACGAGGTAGGGGTATCTCCTGACCGTATAGTACGTATGGGCAAGGAAGACAACTTCTGGGAAATAGGCACAGGTCCCTGTGGCCCCTGCTCTGAAATATACTTTGACCGCGGCGAAGACAAGAGCTGCGGGCCCGATTGTAAAATGGGTTGTGACTGTGACAGATTTATTGAATTCTGGAATCTGGTATTCACGCAGTTTGATAAGGATGAAGAAGGTAATTACAACCGCCTTGCACATCCCAACATTGACACAGGTATGGGCCTTGAAAGAATTGCGGCAATTATGCAGGGTGTTAATTCTCTGTTTGAGGTTGATACGGTTCGCAATCTTATGAGCAGAATAAGTGAAGTGGCGGGAGTTAAGTATGGTGATGCGGCTGATTCAGATGTATCTCTCCGTGTTATCACTGACCATGTTCGCAGCACTGCGTTTATGATAAGTGACAATGTTGCTCCTTCAAACGAAGGTCGCGGCTATGTGCTGCGCAGACTTTTGCGCCGTGCGGCACGCCACGGAAAGCTTCTGGGAATTGAAAAGCCATTTCTCCATGAGGTTGTGGATACTCTTATTGAAGAATCCAAGGGCGCGTACCCCGAGCTTTTTGAAAAACGCGACTATATAAAGAGAGTAATCAAAACAGAAGAAGAACGTTTCGACGAAACAATCGACACAGGACTTCAGATTCTGGGTGAATATATTGATGAACTCACAGCAAAAGGTGAGAAGGTATTAAGCGGTGAAAACGCATTCAAGCTTTACGATACCTACGGCTTCCCCATTGACCTGACTCTCGAAATTCTGAATGAAAAAGGTCTTTCGGCTGATACAGAAGGTTTTGATGCTGCAATGCAGGAGCAGAAGACACGCGCACGTCAGGCAAGAAAAGAAGGTGATGAAGCCGGCTGGAGCGAAGATGTGTTCACAAGTCTTGACAAGGAAATAACCACAACATTTGCGGGTTACGAGCAGAGCCTTTGCAAAGCAAAGACTATTGCTATAATATCGGGCGGCAAATCGGTTGAAAATGTACATGACGGCGAAGATGCAGCAGTTATATTTGACCAGACAGTATTCTATGGTGAAAGCGGTGGTCAGGTGGGGGATACAGGTACAGTTTCGGGAGAAGGATTTGTTGCAGAAGTATTTGACACCAAAAAGGTTGCAGGCGGAAGAATTGCACACTTTATAACAGTTAAGGAAGGAGTACTCGCAGTTGGCGATGGAGTTACACTTTCAATAGATGTTGACAGAAGAAGAGCAACACAGAGGAATCACAGCGCGACTCACCTTCTGCAAAAGGCTCTGCGAGAAATACTGGGAGACCACGTTGAACAGGCAGGCTCCTATGTAACTCCTGACAGACTCCGCTTTGACTTTACACACTTTGAAGCGGTAACACCCGAGCAGCTTAAGGCGGCTGAACTTAAGGTTAACGAAGCTATTATGGCTGCAATGCCCGTTTCGTGGAAGGAAATGCCCATAAACGAAGCAAAGGCAATGGGAGCAACTGCACTCTTTGGTGAAAAGTACGGAGAGGTTGTACGTGTGGTACGTATGGGTGATTACAGCACAGAGTTGTGTGGTGGCTGTCACGTATCCAACACAGGTGAAATCGGCCTGATAAGACTTGTGTCTGAAAGCTCTGCAGCAGCAGGTGTAAGACGTATTGAAGGTATAACAGGCTTTGGAGTTGTAAATTATATAAATACAGCAGATGCTCTCGCAACAGAGCTTTCCGAGCTGCTTAAGGTAAATAAACCCGAAATTCCTGCCAAGATAAGAGCATTCATTGCTGAAATGAATTCTTCCAAAAAAGCACTTGAACAGCTGAAAAAGAAGATAGCATTCGGCAAGATTGATGACATTATGGTAGGCAAACGTACAGTAGATGGCGTTTCTGTAATAACAGCAAGTTTGCCCGACCTCTCTATGGATGAAATGAGAGAAATGGGCGATAACTTAAAGGGCAAAATGGATGCGGGTGTAGTTGTACTTGCAACTGTTGCTGATGGTAAGGTTACATTTATATGTATGGCAACAAAGGCGGCAATTGACAAGGGCGTTCACGCGGGTAACATTATTCGTGAGGTTGCAAAGGTAGCCGGCGGCGGCGGTGGCGGTAAGCCCGACACAGCACAGGCAGGCGGTAAGGATGTTACAAAGGTTGACGATGCACTTGCAATAGTTGACGATATTGTTAAAACTCAAATCAAATAGGAGGTGGACTCTGTGGATAATTGCATTTTTTGCAAAATAATTGAGGGAAGCATTCCTTCAAACAAAATCTACGAGGATGATACAATTTACGCATTTTATGATATAAATCCCGCGGCACCGGTACATTTTCTTGTAATACCAAAAGTGCATATAAGCTCTGCAAACGCATTGAACAGCGAAAACTCGGCAGTAGTTGCACACATTTTTGATGTAATCGGTGAGCTTGCTGCAAAAGAAGGTATTGCCGACAAGGGTTACCGTATAGTAAACAACTGCGGTGCCGATGGTGGACAAACTGTGGAACACCTGCACTTCCATGTGCTGGGTGGCAGAAACCTTACATGGCCTCCGGGTTGATAAAACTCGGTTTCCAAATCATATATATAGGAGGTTTTTATTATGGAACTTAAAGGATCAAGAACAGAAGCTAACTTAATGGCAGCATTTGCCGGAGAATCACAGGCGAGAAATAAGTACACTTACTTTGCTTCAAAAGCAAAGAAGGACGGTTTTGAACAGATTGCGGCACTGTTTACAGAAACAGCAAATAATGAAAAAGAGCACGCTAAAATCTGGTTCAAGCTACTGGACGGAATAGGAACAACAGAAGAAAATCTGCTCGCAGCGGCAGAGGGCGAAAAATATGAGTGGACAGATATGTATAAAGGATTTGCTGAAGAAGCAAAGGCCGAAGGCTTTACCCATATTGCATTTCTGTTCGAAAGTGTTGCAAAAATAGAAAAAGAACATGAAGAACGCTACAGAAAGCTGCTTGACAACGTTAAAGGCGGCGTGGTTTTCACAAAGGATGGTGACGTAATGTGGAAGTGTGCAAACTGCGGACACATTCACATCGGCAAGGCAGCCCCCGAGGTTTGTCCCGTATGTGCACATCCTAAGGCTTACTTTGAAATAAAAGCTGAAAACTATTAATCAAAAACAGGCGAGGACGGTGGAAACATCGTCCTCGCATAATCCCCACGGAGGTTTATATGCTTATAACAAATGCCCACATACTTACCTGTGCGGAAAAGGATTACGACAACGGGTACATATATATAGAAGGAAAAAAGATAAAATCTGTCGGAGATATGACTGACGCACCTGATGACAACTGTGTTATTGACGCGGCGGGGTGTGTTGTATGTCCGGGATTTATTGATGCGCACACACATCTTGGACTTTGTCACCCCTCTTCTAAATATGAAGGGATGGATTTGAACGAAAACAGTGACCCTGTTACGCCTCATATAAGAACTCTGGATGGAATATATCAGGCGGACGAATGCTTTGACGAAGCACTGGAAGCAGGAGTTACTACACTTATGATAGGACCGGGTAGTGCAAATCCTATAGGTGGAACCTTTTGTACAGTGAAAACAGTTAGAGGAAGAATTGACGATATGGCAATACAAGCCGAATCGGCAATGAAAATGGCATTTGGAGAAAATCCCAAGAGCACATATGGAAAAGGTAAGAGCTGTTCACCGGTTACCCGTCAGGGCACAGCGGCAGTAATACGTGAGGCGCTTTTTAAGGCAAAAGAATATATGCAGGCAAAGGATGCCGGAGAAAAACCTTCCTTTAATATAAAGCACGAAGCTCTTATACCTGTTTTGCGTGGGGAAATGACTGTCAAGGCTCATGCCCATCGCAGTGATGATATTTTCACAGCCTTGCGCATAGCCCGTGAGTTTGGACTTAAAATGTCAATTGAACATTGTACGGAAGGGCACACAGTGGCTGACTATTTAAAGGAAGAAAAGGTTCCGGTTACTGTCGGACCGGTTGTAGGCTGCAGAACAAAACCTGAGCTTGCAAAGAAAAGTATGAAAACTGCGGCAGAGCTTGCTGAAAAGGGTGTATGTGTGGCTCTTATATCCGACCATCCTGAAATCCCGTCAAATCTGCTACCTTTTTATGCGGCGCTTGTTGCAAGAGAGGGTACAGGTCGCGATAAGGCACTTGGTATGATAACAATTAATGCGGCAAAGCTTATAGGAATGCAGAACAGACTAGGCAGTATTGAGTCGGGCAAGGATGCAGACCTTTGCATACTGTCAGGACATCCTCTTGATATGGAAAGCAAGATGATAATGGTAATAGTTGACGGAAAAACACAGAAAGATAACAGAAAATAAAAAATACTGAATAGCTACCATGCAGTTATCAAGGTGGTTTCAGCGTCAATTAGCTAAAAAACCTAAAAAAAAAATAAAAAAAATTAAATTTTATATTGCAAAATGACTAAAAAGAGTTTATAATAGTAACTGTATTATAGTATGTGTGTATTATCACAACTATTTACATTGTTTTCTTTTTGTATTATTTTTTGTGCAAAGCACAATTTATAATAAAAAAATTCATTACCAATTAACAAAATGAAAGGGGTAGGAAAATGTTAAGAACAAAGAAAACATTACGTGCTTTGGCAATGCTTACTGCATTAGTTATGGCTTTTAGCCTGACATCCGTAGTTGCATTTGCTGATGCAACAACAGTTACCGTTGCTGCAGAAGTTGTTGATGACGCAACATCCAAGATTTCGGTAACAGGTACAATCAGCGTTGAAGATGCTGATGTTACAATCCTTGCTCTTAGAGATGCAGCTGAAGTTACAGCTGAAGCCCTCGGTGCAATGGACGACGACACTCTTGCTTCCAAGATAGTTTATATCAACCAGGAAGCAGCAGTAGAAGGTGCTTATGCATTCTCATTCGTTCCCAAGGCTGGCGTTCCCGGCGGAATCATCACAGTTTTCGTTGGTGGCGAAGGCGTTGACGCTCCTCAGAGCGAAACTGTAGAAGTTCTGCCTAACGGTGCAACTTTAGCAGTTGAAGATGCTGAACTTACAATCGGTGATGATCTGGTAATCGCTCTCAGCGGTCTCGAAGCTGAAGATGAAGCAGCTTGGGCAGCAGCAATTACAGAAATCACAGTTGGTGAAGAAGTTGTTACAGGTACATACGATGCAGAAGCAGGTACACTCACAGTTTCCGGTCTGGCAGCTGCTGAATATGCTAACATCGTAATTAAGGCTACAGATTATAAGGATGCTACATTCACAGGTACAATCACAGTATCCCTGAAGGCAGCTCCCGTTCTCGAAGCTGAAGAAGAAATTATCTGGTCTGAAGAAAATGCAGTTATCACAGTTACAGGTGATACAGCAGCAGAATGGCTCGAAGCAGTAACAATCACTGCTGCAGCTGGTGATGCTAGTGTTGTTGCAGAAGTTGTTGACGGTACAATCGTTCTGCCCGCTGCTGACTACAAGCCTGCAATTGACGGTGAAGTTGCAGTTACAGTTTCCTTTGCAGATGCAGACGAATTCGAAGCTGTTGAAGCTATCGTAATCAACGTTGTATCTCCTGTTAAGGATATCATGGATAACGACGTAGTAGCAGTTACAGTTGATAAGGAAAGCGATGAAGCTAACTACATCATCACACTGCCCGCTAACACAGATGCTATCACATACGCAATCGAAGGTTACGAAGCTGTTGACGGTGTTGTTACAGTTGCAAGACCTGCAGAAGGCGAAGAAGATATCACAGTTAACGTTATTGTTACAATTACAAACGCTGCATACGAAGAAGCTCACACATACACAGCTCAGACTGTAAAGGTTAACGCT